>NZ_JBHLUH010000009.1:0-462661 GCF_042433955.1 Phytohabitans kaempferiae
CGGGACGCTGCCCCGCGTCCGGTCACCGTCGATTTTCGAGTTAGACGACCTATGGCGCGTATGACGCCACAAGTCGTCTAGATCTCACCGAGGGCGTGTGTCGGCGGCGAGTGCGGCGGCCAGCAGGGCGCGCAGCTCGGGCCGGTCGAGGTCGGCGGAGTCGCGGAGCTTGACGTGGCGGTGCACCTTGCTGCCTCCTCGGCAGCGGCGGGGCCCGCGGCGGCCGGGTCGGGGATCAGTTCGAAGTGGACGGTGCGGCCGGTCCTCGACCGCGCGAGGCGGTGCGTCAGCGGCACGGCGACGCCGTGCAGCAACGGATACTTGGCGCGCAGGACCCGCGCCGCGTACCGGCTCTCGGCGCCGTCGAGCAGACGCAGCGTCGCCGGTACCCCCGGACCCGTCTCCCGACCGCGACCGGTCGACGGCGCGATCACCGCGCGGGGGTCGCGGCGCAGCCGCCGGGTCTTGAGCGACCTCTCGAAGCTGCGCACGAAGGCGCGGTCGCCGTCCACCGCGATGCTCACCGGGCTGGCGCCCGGGCGACCGTCCCGGCGGTACGTGGTGAGCCGCACCGTCTTCTGCCGCGCGAACGGGGCGAGCGCCGGGCTGGTCGCCACCGCCACCGGGCCGACGACCCAGCCGAGCTGGCGCAGCCGTGCCACCAGCGCGGCGCCGGTGAGCAGTGCCATCGCGCCGATCAGCCAGGGGTCCGAGCCGCGGCCGCCGAGGTCGAGGTCGCCGGCGTGGTTGACCGCGTGCACGACGTTCGCGACGAGGAAGCCGGCCAACGCGGTGGCCAGCCCGTCCGCCCAGACGAGCGCGAGCAGCAGGGAGACGGCGAGGCCGAGCTGGAAGGCGCCCAGGTCGTGGACGAAGTGCTCGTGCCTCGGGAAGTCCACGAGGTCGGCGAACGAGCCGGGCGCGGCCAGGCACCACACGGCGGCCGTACCGGTCAGCAGGGCGCCCAGGAGCGTCACGATCGTGACGAAGGGGTTTTTGGTCATGTGGGAGGGACGGGCCGGCGTCGCGAATCGTGACAACCGGCACCCCGCCGGGAACCGGGGACGCCCAGTGACCGACTATCCCTACGTGGGGTGCGAAGAGTATCGCGAGGCGCTGTCGGCGCGCCTCGACGGGGAGGACGATGCGGCCGAGCGCGCGGCGACCGACGTGCACCTGGCCGGTTGCGCGGCGTGCCGGCGGTGGTTCGACGCTGCGGCGCGGGTGACCCGGATGGCCCGGACGAGCGTGGTCACGCACGAGGTACGGGTCAGCGACGCGGTGCTCGCCGCCGCTCCCGGCCGGGGTCGGGCCCGGCTCGTGCGGGGGGTGCGGGTCGCGCTCGGGGTGCTGGGCGTGGTGCAGTTCCTGCTCGGCGCGGCCCAGATCGGGGGGTTCGCGGCCGGGCAGCACCTGCACACGTTCGGCGTGGGGCCCGACCACCTGTGGCACGAGTCGGCCGCGTGGAACGTCGCGGTCGGTGCCGGTTTCGCCTGGATCGCACTGAGCCGTGGCCGGGGCTCGGGGCTGATCCCCACGCTGACCGCGTTCGTGGCGGCGCTCAGCCTGCTCACCGCCAGCGACGTGATCGCCGGCCGGGTCGACCTCGACCGCGTGCTGAGCCACGGGTTCATCCTCGCCGGGTACGTGCTGGTCGTCGTGCTCAGCCGTCTCCAGCCTGCGCGCGGTGAGCCGCCGAACGGCCAGCGCACGCCCCGGCCGGCGTGGCGGGCTCGCTTCGACGAGCCGGACCCCACGCCGGCCCGCCCGGCGCTCCGCCTGGTCCGCGAGCGTCCCGCCCAGGCCCGGGTCGGCCGCCGCGCCGCCTGAGGCCTGTCCGCGACCGCCGCTCAGGCCGGTCGAGCAGGCCCTTGCCACCACCGGGCTCCGCCGGCGCGGCGACCGCACTCCCCGGCAGGGCGGTGACGGCGGTCAGGACGGCGGCGAGGCTTCTGGGGCAGGACGACCGCGGAAGGCCCGAGCCTGACCGCCTGGAGTGGGTCGTCCTGCCCCAGAAGCCACACCGTCACAACAGACCGAAGTGGATGGTGCGGGTCAGCGTGGCGTTGTCGTCGTCGCCGTCGAGTGACCACATCATCGCGCCGCCGAGGCGTTGCGTGCGGATGTAGAGCATCTTCTGGAGCACCACGGCCGGGTCGTCGTACGTCCAGAAGGTCGTGCCGTTCCACAGCCAGGCGTGCCCGGCGCGCAGGTCGCGGTGCACGGTGAAGCCGTTGCCCGACAGCGTCTTCAGCTTCTTGTAGTCCTCGCTGCCCGCCTCGAAGGTGGCCGGTGCGGGGCCGGTCGCCGGGCCGAAGAGACCGTTGCGCCCGCCGGTCACGCCGGTCCAGCCGCGGCCGAAGTACGGGATGCCGAGCACGAGCGCCTTGCGCGGCGCGCCCCGGTCGATCCACGCCTTGATGGTGGAGTCGACGGAGAAGTCGGGGTTGTCGGGCGCGCCAGCCGGCACGCGCAGCGCCGACTGCTGGTTGGCCCGCAGCTCCCAGGTGCCGTGGAAGTCGTACCCCTGCACGGTCGCGAAGTCCAGGTACTTGAAGATCTTCTTGACCTCGAAGCCGGCGTCGATGGTGGCCGGCGCGGCCGGCACGAACGCGGTCAGCTCGTAGTGCTTGCGGTTCTTCTTGCCGAGCGCGTCGAGCTGCTTGCGGAACTCGGCCAGGAGCTTGGTGAAGTTCTGCTTGTCCTCCGGGCGGATGACGTTGCCCGGCTCACCGGCCGAGCCCGGCCACTCCCAGTCGAGGTCGATGCCGTCGAAGACGCCGGCGAGCGAGCCGGGGCCGCCGGCGCTGCCGTCCGGGTTGGGCAGGTCGCCCTTGAGGTACAGGTCGATGCAGGAGGCGACGAACTTCTTGCGCGCCGCGTCGGTGGCCGCCGCGTTGGAGAAGTACGTCGACCAGCTCCAGCCGCCGAGCGAGATGAGCACCTTCAGGCTCTTGTGCTTGGCCTTGAGCTTCTGCAACTGCCCGAAGTTGCCGTTGAGCGGCTCGCCCCAGGTGTCCGCGACGCCGTCGACGCTCTCCTCGGCGGGCACCGGACGCTGGTAGTCGGCCCACGGGTCGCCCTCGCCCGGACCGCCGTCCACATAGCAGCGACCGTCCTCGGTCACGTTGCCGAACGCGTAGTTGATGTGCGTGAGGCGGCTCGCCGCGCCGGAGGTGTCGAGGTTCTTGACCGGGAACGCCCGGCCGTAGATACCCCATTGGGTGAAGTATCCGACCCGGACGAAGCCGTCCCGGTGCTTCGTGGTGGCGCCGGCGGCGGTCGGGGCGGCGGCCGCGCCGGCGAGAACGGTCGTGATGGCTATTGCGGCGCCGAGCAGTCTGCGCATGGGCACTCCCGGATAGTGGCGACTGGAACTCTGGCCCGAGCTGCGCCCGGGCGGCTCGTGCGCCGTGGAGCCGCCCGGCAGGTCACGGTCGCTCCGGTCGCTCTCGCTCTGTGGCCCACGGGCGGCGGCGCCCTCTCGCAGAACAGTAAGGAGTCTTATCTGTTATGGCAAGACGGTGATGTGGTCGCCGATTCGTATCCGGTGGAACGGCAGCGGATCAAATACATTAACTCTCACGTATCGGTGCCGACATCAGTACCTGGGGAGTAAAGATGACGAACCGCATGGACAACCGACTCCGGATCTCCCGCCGTGGGCTGCTCGGACTCGGCCTCGGCGTCGCCGCGGCGCCCGCGCTGACCGCCTGCGGCGGCGTCTCGACCAGCGGCGCCGACGGGGGCGAGGGCGCCGTCAACTTCCTGTCCAGCCAGTTCACGCAGGTCGAGGAGAGACAGCGCTTCGAGAAGATCCTCGCCGACCGGATCAGCGGCCAGCGGATCGCGTTCAACCCCGTCGACGCGGGCACCTTCGCCACCACCGTCCAGTCCCAGGTGGACGCCGGGAAGGTGCAGCTCAGCCTCCTCGGCGGCCTGCACGGCGACCTCGCCCCGCACGCCGGCCGGCTGGCCGACCTCGACGACGTGCTGGGCTCGCTCGGCGACCGCGGCTTCGCCACCGATCTCACCGACCTGGCCAAGCTCACCGGCGGCACCACGAAGTACATCCCGTGGATGCAGGCGACGTACGTGCTCGCGCTCAACAAGAAGGCGCTGGAGTGGCTGCCCAGCGGCGCCGACGTGCGGACGCTGACGTACGACCAGCTGCTCGCCTGGATGACCGCCGCGCGCCAGGGCAACGGCGGCAAGCCGGTCTTCGGCCTCCCCGCCGGCCCGAAGGGGCTGTACCACCGCTTCTTCCAGGGCTACCTGCTGCCCAGCTTCACCGGCGGGCAGGTCACGACGTTCCGCGGCCCCGACGCGGTGGTGGCCTGGGAGTACATGAAGCAGCTCTGGGCGCAGACCGTGCCCGCCTCCACCAACTACGACAGCATGCAGGAGCCGCTCCAGCGCGGCGAGGTGCTGGTCGCCTGGGACCACGTGGCCCGGCTGCGCGACGCGCCCGGGGACAAGCCCGACGACTGGCTGATGGTGCCGGCGCCGAGCGGGCCGAAGGGACTGGGCTACATGCTGGTCGTCGCCGGACTCGCGATCCCCACCGGCGCGCCCGAGGCCGACCGGGCCAAGGATGTCATCAGGTCGCTGACCACCGGCGACGTGCAGGCCGAGGTGCTGCGGCAGAACGCCTTCTTCCCGGTCACCAACGCCCAGCTCCCGGCCGACCTGCCCGGCGCGGTCAGCCTGGAGGCCGCCGCGGTCAAGGCCCAGCAGGAGGCGGCGAACACGATCGTCTCGCTGCCGCCGGTCGGCGTCGGTGCCCGGGACGGCGAGGTCGGGCAGGTCTTCAAGAACGTGTTCAAGGAGGTCTGCCTCGACGGCCGGCCGGTCCAGCAGGTACTCGACGCGCAGGCCGGCCAGCTCAACACGATCCTCGACGAACTCAAGGTGGCGTGCTGGCGCCCCGACCCCGCCGGCAGCCCGTGCCGGGTCGCCTGATGCCGGGGGCGAGACGCCGGGCCCGGGTACCGGCGGCGGTGCTGCTCATCGCGCCGTCGCTGATCGTGATGACCGCGCTGTTCGCCTGGCCGCTCGTCGTGGGCATCGGCCAGGCGTTCAGCGGGCCGGACGGCCCCACGCTCGCCTACGTGCGGCGGATGCTCGACGACCCGTACTTCTGGCCGGCGGCCCGCAACACCGCGCTGCTCATCGTGGTGCTGATCCCGGTCCAGTTCGCGTTCGCGCTGACGATGGCGCTGCTGCTGCGCGAGCGGCCGCGCTTCGCCGGCGTGCACTTCTACATCTGGGTCATCCCGCTCGCGATCAGCGACCTGGCCGCCGGGCTGGTGTGGCTCTCCGTCTTCACCGACCGCGGCTACCTCAACTCCACACTGGACCACCTGGGGCTCGGCGGCTACGCCTGGCTCTCGTACGAGAACACCACCACGATGTTCCTCGCGGTGGTGGTGGCCGAGCTGTGGCGCTCCACCTCGCTGGTGCTCGTCATCGTGGTCGCCGGGCTCCAGGGCGTCCCGAAGGACTACGACGAGGCGGCGGCGGTCTTCGGCGCCACGTACTGGCAGCGGCTGCGGCACGTGGTGCTCCCCCAGCTCCGGCCGAGCCTTCAGGTCGCGCTGATCCTGCGCACGATCCTGGCGCTGGAGACGTTCGCGGTCGCGCAGGCGCTCACCGGCCGCAGCCTGCCGCTGCTCGTCGGCGAGACATACCAGTGGTACAACGCGCTCCAGAACCCCAACGTCGCCACCGCCATCGCGCTCGTCGTGCTGGCCGTGTCGATGCTGGCCGCCGCCGGCTACCTCCGGCTGCTGCGCGACCGGACGGTGGCGCGATGAGCCGCCGCCGTCGCTGGAGTCGCGCCGCGGTGCAGGCCGCGTGCGTCGCGATCACCCTCTTCATGGGGGTACCGCTGTACCTGATCACGCTCGCCGCGCTCTCCAGCCGCGAGTCGCTCAACCGCTTCCCGTTGCCGCTGCTGCCCACCGACCCGTCGACCGAGACGATGTCCACGTTCCTCCGGTCGACCGGCGTGACCGGCGGCTTCCTCAACTCGCTCACGGTCGGCCTCGGCACGGTGCTGCTCGCGCTTCTGGTGGGCGTGCCGGCGGGCTACGCGGTGGCCCGGTACGCGTTCCGCGGGCGGGACACGTACCAGCTCTTCCTGCTGCTCACGCGGGCGCTGCCGATCGTCGTGCTGTCGGTACCCCTGGCCCGGATCTTCCTGGACGCGAGCCTGTACGACACGACGTACGCGGTGATGCTCCTGCACACTGCGCTGGCGCTGCCGACGACGGTGCTGATCACCGCGGCGATCTTCGTGGGCGTGTCGCACGAGCAGGAGGAGGCCGCGATGATCTTCGGGGCGTCGCCGCTCCAGGCATTCCTGCGCGTGGTGGCGCCGCAGGCGCTGCCGGGCATCGCGGCGGCGGCGATGTTCGCGTTCATGCTCTCCTGGAACGAGGTGCTCGGTGCCACGGTGCTGACCCTCAACCAGCGCACGCTGCCCGCGCAGGTGCTCACCACGCTCGCCGACTCGCCGCTGGCGTACCGCTTCGCCGGCGGCCTCGCGCTGGTGCTGCCGGCGCTGGTCTTCATCGCCGTGATGCGGCGCTACTTGCTGAACATGTGGGGGACGACTCTCCGGTGAGGGCGAGGGATGAGCTTCGACGGCCCGCGGGGGCGGTGGCGGCCAACCTGCGAGCCTCGCAGCCGCGAACGAAAGGGTGGCTCAGTTGAGTGCTGTCACGGTGGAAAACCTGGTGAAGACGTATGCGGCCGGCGGTAGGCGTGCCACCGACGACGTGTCGCTGGAGGTGGCCGACGGGGAGTTTCTCGTGCTGGTCGGGCCGAGCGGCTGCGGCAAGACCACGCTGCTGCGCATGGTCGCCGGCCTGGAGACGCCGGACAGCGGCACGGTGCGGATCGGCGGCCGGGACGTCACCGACCTGCCGGCCCGCCAGCGCGGCCTGTCGATGGTCTTCCAGTCGTACGCGATCTTCCCGCACATGAGGGTCCGGCAGAACATCGGCTTCGGCCTGACGATGCGCAAGGTGCCGAAGGACGAGTTCGACCGGCGGGTCAGGCGGGCGGCCGAGCTGCTCCAGCTGAGCGACTACCTGGACCGCTACCCCGCCCAGCTCTCCGGCGGCCAGCGGCAGCGCGTGGCGGTGGCCCGGGCGATCGTGGTCGACGCGGCCGTACTCCTGATGGACGAGCCGCTGTCCAACCTGGACGCGCTGCTGCGGCTGCAGTTTCGGGCCGAGCTGAAGCGGATCGTGGGCCAGCTCGGCACCACCACGCTGTACGTGACGCACGACCAGGCCGAGGCGATGTCCCTCGGCGACCGGGTCGCGGTGATGCGCGACGGCAAGGTGGCACAGATCGGCCCGCCCCTGGACGTGTACGACCGCCCGGCCTACCGGTTCGTCGGCGGCTTCCTCGGCTCGCCGCCGATGAACTTCCTGACCGCCCGCGTACGCGACGGCGCCCTGGCCATCGGCGACACCGCCCTGCCCGCGCCCGCGCATCTGTCCACGTGGGACGGACGCGAGGTCGTGGTCGGCGTACGCGCGGAGAACGTCCAGGTCGCGAAGGACGCCGTGGCGGGCTGGGTACCGGCCCGGGTCGAGGTGGTCGAGCCGACCGGGGCCGCGCTGCTGCTGACGGTGTGCCTCGCCGGCCACCAGCTCAAGGTGCAGGCCCCCGCGACGTTCCCGGCGGCGGCCGACGACGAGGTCCACCTGCGTGCGGAGGTGGAGGCGCTGCGCTTCTACGACCCGGAGAGCGGGCTCGCGCTGATGCCGTGACCGCCCGCTCCACCGCGTCGATCAGCGGCACCGCCGCCGGACCGGCCGCACCTCGGCGCACGCGATCAGCCCGGTCGGCGGCCTCCTCCGCGAACACGCCTCGACCAGTCGGTCGGTGGCCTCCTCGACGAAGACCTCGATCGGCCGGTCGGTGGCGTCCTCGGCGACCGTCGCGATGGTCTCGTCCTTGCCGCCGGAGTGTTGGCACACCGCGCCGGCCGGGAGCCCTGTCGCGGTACGCGTCCGCGCGGCGTGGCATGGCACACATCGTAAAACGAAGGCTCGTTCTTGACAGTGGCCATCGACCGGTGACAGCCTGAATTCAGGAGAACGAGTGTTCGTTTTAGGAGTCGACATGGCACAGCCGGGAGATGGCACCACCCACGCGCCAGCCCGCCGCCACCCCTCGCCCGCCCTCCTCGCCCTGGTGATCGCGGTCGGCGTGGTGGCGTTGCAGGCGCTGCTCGTACCCCTCTTCAGCGCACCCGCCGCCCACATCGAGCCGCGCGACCTGCCGGTGGTGGTCGCCGGCCCGGCGCCCGCCGCCGAAGGGCTCGCGGCACGGCTGGAGAGCGCCCGCCCGGGCGCGTTCGACGTGACCACCGTGCCGGACGCCGTGGCGGCCGACGAGGCGCTGCGCGACCGCGCCGCCTACGCCGCCTTCGTCGTCGGCCCGGACGGGCTGGCGCTGCACACCGCCCCGGCCGCCAGCCCCACCGTCGCGACGCTGCTCACCCAGGCCTCCGCCCAGCTCAACGGCGGCCAGGCCCCGCGCGTCGTCGAGGTCGTCCCGCTGGACCCGGACGACCCGCGCGGCACCGGCTTCGCGAGTGGCTTCCTGCCGCTGGCGATCACCTCGCTGCTGGCCGGCGTCGCGGTGTTCTCCGTCATCCGGCGGCGCGGTCCGCGCCTGGCCAGCCTCATCGGGTACGCGGTGCTGGCCGGCCTCGCCTCCGCCGCCGTGCTCCAGTTCTGGCTCGGCGTGATCCCGGGCGACTACCTGCTCAACGCCGCCGCGATCGGGCTGTTCACGCTCGCCGTCGCCGCCTCGGTGAGCGGGCTCGCCGCGGTGCTCGGCACGCCGGGCGCGGGGCTGGGCGCGCTGGTCATCTTCCTGGTGGGCAACGCGCTCTCCGGCGTCGCGGCCGCACCCCAACTGCTCCCCCAGCCGTGGGGCGAGGTGGGCCAGTGGCTGCCGATCGGCGCGGGCGGCACGCTGCTCCGCTCCACCGCGTACTTCGACGGCGCGGGCGGCGGCCAGGCGATGTGGATCCTCGCCGCGTACGCGATCGTGGGGCTGGTCCTCGTGGCGCTCGGCCGGGCGAGCGCCGGGCCGGCCACGGCGACGCCCACCAGCACCGCGGCGGAGCGCGTCGGCGCGACCGTCTAAAGCGGACCGTCCAGGTGGATCCCGCCCCGAGCACCGGGGCGGGATCTTGGCGCGTATCTGTCGCGATATTTCCAGCGCGCCATGATGTAGCATCGGGCCCCTTGGGCACTGCGCGACAATTCCCTTCTGATATTTGCTCTGTTTCGAGGAGGCTCGATGCCGACGGGCCGGCCGGCTCCCCCCACCCACCGGACCCTCGCCGACGCCGCCACCGCGCAGCTCCACGAGGCGATCCTGGCCGGCGATCTCGCCGCCGGCTCCCCCCTGCGCCTCACCGACCTGGCGGAGAGCCTCGGCATGAGCATGATGCCGGTCCGCGAGGCGATCCGGCGGCTGGAGTCGCTCGGCCTGGTGGAGGTCGTGCCACACAAGGGCGCGTGGGTCCGCGAGCTGACGCTCGACGACGCCCACGACACGCACGAGATGCGCCTGCTGTTGGAGGTCACCGCGATCGAGCGGGCGGCGCCGCGGTTCACCGACCGCGACACCGAGAAGGCGCGCGCCGCGCTCGACCGCCACATGAGCGCGAGCCAGCTCGGCGACGTCGCGGCGGCCCGCCAGGCGCACACCGACTACCACTTCGCGATCTACGCGGCGGCCGGCTCGCGGTGGCTGCTGCGCGCGCTGGAGCCGGTGTGGCAAAACAGCGAGCGCTACCGCTTCGCCGGCACTCGCAGCCCCGAGGCCGCCGCCGAGCGTCACCGCGAGCACCAGGCCATCCTCGCCGCCTGCATGGCCCGCGACGCGGTGGCCGCGGCCGACGCCCTGCGGGTACACATCCACAACTCCCGCTCCCGCGTCATCCAGAAGATGACCCGGCTCGACGACAAGGACGCGTAGTGACGCAGGAGCAGCCCGAGCTGGGGCCGGTCGGCTACCGCATCATCCTGGAAAACGAGCTGGTGCGGGTCTGGCAGGTCATGCTCGGCCCGGGCGAGACGCAGGCGCTGCACCACCACGAGCACCCCTACCTGGTGATCGCGGTCGAGGGCGCCATCAACCTCGTCGAGACGGTCGACGGCCAGCTCCGCGACGCGCCCGAGCCGACCGGCAGCGTGGTGTTCCGCCCCGCCGGCGACACGCACACGCTGACCAATGTGGGCGAGACCCGGTACGTGGCCCGGATCGTCGAGCTGAAGACGCAGTAGCCGGTCCGGGCGTTCCAGGTCGGTTCGCGTGGCCTGGCGCTCTCACGCGTTGGAGGCGCGGGCCGGCGCTCGGCAGGCTGGCCCTCGACGCCCGCTCTCAACGATGGCGCCGGCGCACGCCCGGCTCGACGGTTACGGCCGACAGAGGCCCGCCACGTCGATTGCCGCCGGCAGATGCCCGCCGCGTCGGTTGGGGCCGCCAGACGCCCGACGCATCGGTTGGGGCCGACACGCGCCCGACGCATCGGTTGGGCCGCCCGGCGCGCGGCGCGGAGAGCACGCGGACCGCTACAGGCGGCACCGCACCGGACGCAGCATCCGTCCCTGGTGGATCGCCGCCCCGGCGGGGTCAGCCGAGGGCCACGTAGAGCAGCACGCCGACCAGGGCCGCGAACGCCAACAGCAGGCCGCCGACCAGCAACGTCTCCCCCGCGCCGCCGCCTTCTCCACCGGTCTTCCGGTCGCCCACGATTCCACTCCAAGATTTGATATCTGATCAAGTCCGGTTCCGGAGCATAGCGAGGCACCACAGGCTTGGGAAGGTCAGGCGGAAGTGTCCAATTCCGGGCGTACGAGGCGACGGGCCCGCGCCTCCTCTGTGTAGAGAAGGTGTCATACCGGTAGGGCAGCTCGCCCGCAGCCCGCCACCAGCGCTCGCATGCCCGAGCGAAACTCACTCCATGCCCGCACGGCCGCAGGATTTGGCCTCTCGCCCAAACAGGCAGTTGATCGAATGGTGGCGCACCAGGTCGTCATGCACCGGCGGACCGGCCTTGGCGGCCTTGCCGCGGCGCCCCTTCTTGCCGAACGTGCTCCACCAGCCGTTGCCAGAGCAGATCCGCCAAGCGGTCCGCTCGGCCATCGGTTGCCCTACGACGCGGGCCTCATCGGCCAGGAACCGGTAGCCGAACTCCGGGTCGTCACGGTGGGCGTCGAACGACACGTTCGCCCGGTACGCCGCCACCACCTCGACATCCCTTCCAGGCCGCCCACAGGACAAGCCAGATCAGATGTCACCTACTGCTGCAGCAGACCCGGTGTTTGGAAGAAGGTTGAGGCTCGGCGACGGCTGCGATCGACGCGAACGTTGAAGATGTCGGGTCTGGCGTAGTGGCCTGTCGGGTCGAAGTTTTGTCGTTCGGCGTAGACCTTGGCCGTGTCGATGTCGCCTACGATGAGCCGTTCCTCGTGGGCTACTGGCTCAACGAGCCATGAACCGTCTGGAGCCGCGAGCGCGGAGCCGCCCGTGCAGAAGTCGGTGGTCGTGAGTTCAGCGAGCTCCTCGTAGAGGGAGAACGCTGGCGGCACATCGGCCAGGGAGATGAGGCCGTTGGCGGCCAAGGAGTACACGCGGCCCTCGAGAGCGATGAACCTGGTCAGGTCAATGGTGTTGCGTGGATGTCCGGGCCACACGCTGACGTGCAGTTCTTCGCCGAGGGCGTAGAGAGCGTGCCGGGGCTGTGGCATCCAGTTCTCCCAACAGTTCAGCCCACCAACGTTGAGCCCGCCCGACTGGTGGACAACGAGACCGTTCCCGTCGCCGAAGCCCCAGACCAGACGCTCCTCATGGGTCGGCATCAGCTTGCGATGTACGCCGACGAGCCCTTGGTCGGGATCGATGGCAAGCAGGGAGCAGAAAACCGTCCCCCGTGCCTGGTCGGTGGCGCGCTCGAGTGCGCCCAGGTATACGAAGACCCCAAGGTCACGTGCCGCCTCCACGATCGACGTGATCTCCGGTCCAACTGTCTCGACCGCAGCACCGAGGTACTCGGCATACGCCTTTTTCTGGCGTGCGTCGTTGAATCTCGCACCGCCTGTCAGCTCGACCCAGAACGGATACCCGCCCAGGAAGGTCTCGGGAAAAGCGACGAGCTTGACATCCTGAGCAGCCGCATCTTCAAGCCACCGGACTACTTTCCTTGCTGTCGCCGCCGGGTCCAGCCAGGCTGGGTGGGCTTGAGCAGCCGCAACACGGGTCACTGTGAACTCGCGATCCGTCATCGGAGCGCCTCCGTCTCTCGAGAGCAGGTGAGCAATGCTGTCGTTCTGCTGTCACGTCGCGGACCTCGCTGGCTCATGTGGTCGTGGGTTTGCAGACTTGCCCTGCTCGGCGGGCCGAAGCGGGTTCGCCCCTGGGTCGTTGCCCGTTTGACTTGCCCGGGGGACGACTCGTGTTGCGTTTGCGACTCGATCAAGTCCGGCTGCAACGATCAGCGCGATTCCGGAGGCCACAGACTGCCAATAGGACGGCACTCCCATGAGCAGCATGCCGTTCTTTAGCACGCCGAGGAATAGCACGCCGATCAGCACACCACCGATGGTTCCCCGGCCGCCGGTGAACGCGATGCCACCGAGGAGCACGGCCGTCAACACATCCAACTCGAATCCGACACCGAGGGAGCCCGATCCTGCTGAGTCCAAGCGAGCCGCGAAGAGAATGCCGCCGAGCCCCGCGCTCGCGCCCGATACGACGAAAGCCAGGGTCACGATGCGCTTGACGCGCACGCCGGACAAGTGTGCCGCTTCGGCGTTGACGCCGATGGCGTAGACATGCCGCCCTTGGGGAGTGCGTGCGACAAAGAGCCACACCGCCCCCAGCACTATAGCGGCGATCAGGACCGAGACGGGTATGCTAGCGATGCTTCCCCGACCGAGGAAGGCCATCACGCTGCCGAAGGTGTGTGGAGGTGTATCGGCGATCAGTTGAGCCATGCCTCGGTAAAGTGCCAGTCCTGCGAGTGTCACAATCACAGGCGATAGGCCTGAGTACACGCAGAGCAATCCGTTGATGCTGCCAACGATCGCACCGATCAAGATCCCTGTGCCGATAGCGAGGCCAGGGGATATGCCGTCATTGATCATGAGGCCAGCGACAACACCGCACAGACCTGCGACCGATCCAATTGAGAGGTCGACGTAGCCCATGAGCACGAGGACCGCTTGGGTCGACGCGGCGATGAGGAGGATCGCAATTGCGATCGCAATCTGTTCGGCATTTCGGATCGTCGCAAAGCGTTCTGGGATCTGGACTAGGAAGTAGCAGACCAGTACGAGCAAGCCGATCTTTAGCGCGTGCCGGGCGAGCCAGCTAGAAGCTAGCTCACGCCGCCTCGAGTCGTGTGTGGTCATCGGGCCTCCGTGGAAGTCTGGTCGGTGAGCTCAGCTGTGAATTGCTCGACTTGGTGGGCAGCGGCGAGCAAGTTGGCCTCGGTGATGTCCGCTCCGGTCAGTTGGTTGATCACTCGGCCGTTGTCGAAGATGAGAACTCGATCAGCGAAGGCGACCAGTTCCTCGGCGTCACTAGACGAGACGACAACCGCGAGGCCCTCTGCGGCTGCCTCGACTAGGGCTTTGTGGATCTGTTCGCGGGCCCGAATGTCGACCCCGTTTGTGGGCTCGTCCACGAGTAGAACCTGGAGCGACCCCATTACGGCCAGCCAGCGGGCAACGAGCACCTTCTGTGCGTTGCCGCCCGACATCGTTGACACCTCGGTGTCGGGGTGTGGTGGAACAATCTCCAGGGAATCGGCCAGTTCTGCGTACGCGATCCGCTCTGCCCCGGGGCGACGTAGGATCCCATGTCGAGCAATGCGCCCGAGGCTTGGCAGGAGAGCATTCATACTGGCCGACTGCGACGGCCATAGCCCTTGCCGTCGACGATCGGCGGGTATGAGGGCGATTCCTTGCCGTTGAGCAGCGTTGATGCTGCGAAGCGTGATGGTCTGGTCGTTGACCTGAACTGACCCGTCTTGGCTCGGGTATCGACCCGCGAGCGTCTCAAGTAGAGACGTCCGGCCAGCACCCAGAGCCCCGTACAGGCCGAGGATCTCACCCTTCTTGACGTCAAGTGACACGGGCCCGAACCGCGGCCCCCGCAGGCCCTGCACGGCCAGAGCGACAGGACCGCCAGCTCCATTCCGCTTAGCGTCGTTCGGCTCCCCGTCTGTGGCGGAGAGCGCGCGATAGACGTCGATGGGCTTGACCGCGTTGATGGCCTCGGATAACTCGACGTGGCCGTTCTTTAGGACGGTCACCTGATCGGCGATCCGGAAGACCTCACCGAGTCGGTGGGTGACGTAGATGATGGAGACACCCTCAGCCTTGAGACGAGCGATCTCACCGAAGAGGGTCTCGCTTTCGTTGCCCGAGAGGGAAGCGGTCGGCTCATCGAGGATCAGCACCTTCGTCTCGCCTTGGGCGAGCGCTTTGGCGACCTCGACGAGCTGCTTCTGACCGGCACCTAGGCTACTGACGGGTGCGTCAACCAGATGACTCATCCGGAACGGACCGAGGATGTCGTGCGCGTGCACACGCTGTGCCCGGCGCCTGAGCCACGGCCCACGACGCATCTCTCGGCCAAGGAAAATGTTCTCTGCAACTGTCAGGGAGTCGATGAGGGAGAGGTGCTGGTGGATTGTCGCCACGCCCAACTCTCGTGCCCCGCCGGGCGTCAGTCCGCTCAACGGTGCACCGTCAATGGTGATGGTGCCTTGCTCCCAGCCGACGACTCCATTGACACACTTGATGAGTGTTGACTTGCCCGCACCGTTGGGCCCCAGGAGGGCGTGCACCGACCCTGGGCCTGCAGCAAAGTCGAGGCCGTGGAGGATCCGGGTGGATCCGTAACTCTTGGTCAGTCCGCGGACCTCCAGGCCCGCGGACTGACCACCCCGTTCAATCATCGTCACCCCGCCGTTGCGTTGGCCAGGAACTGGTCGATCCTTGGGTCACCTTGCGGAAGGAACACGTAAGGCAACTCGTACGTGCCGGGGTCTTTACCTTCAAGTACATCGGCCGGGATGTCGACCAGGGCCGAACCGACTTCCTTCATGTCGACGGCGGATGAGCCACGATAGGCGTTGTTCTTCTTCAACTCTTCCAAGGCTTGGATGCTGCCGTCGATGCCTCCGACCCAGAGTTTTGCATTCGGGCCTGTGTCGCGGCCGAGGTTGCGCATCGCCTGGAGAGCGGCGAGTGCGTAGTTGTCGTTGAACGCGACGATGACGTTGATGTCCGGGTTTGCTTGAAGCACCTGCTGGGAGAGCGACGCTGCTTCTGCGTCAGTCGCCGCCTTCTGATCGGATACGATCTCCACATCCACGTCAGGATCCGACTTCAAACCCTCTAGCAGCCCTTTGTAACGCAACTTTCCTGGGGCGAGGTCGTTGTTGTTGATAATCAGCACCTTGGGCGAAATGCCGTTCTCCTTCGCCCAGGCAACTGCACCCTCAGTGAGGATTCGTCCAGATTCGACGAGGCTCAGACCGATGTGCGCGTCCGTTCCCTCGAGTTCGCCGGCGTACGAAACGACCTTGGTGCACGCCTCTCGTAGCTGCTCAACGGCAGGCGTGACCGCGTTCGTGTCCAGCGCGAAGATGGACACGGCGGGAACCTTCTGGGCCGCAAGGGCCTGGAGGTTGGACGCCTGGGTTTCGGCCTTATCGGCGTCGTTGGTCCACGTGAGTTTATACCCGCGCTTCTGCGCCTCCGCGAATGAGTGAGGTTTGAGCGTGGCGACGATGGGGTTGTTGTCGTACCCGAAGCTGATGTAGATCTCTTTGGCGTCGCTTGGTGTGCAGTCGCTGGCCTTACCGTCGGTACTCGACCCCTGACCACTTTCGACGCACGCCGTGAGCGTGCCCGCCAAGGCCAAGACCACCAGCGTTGTGGCTGACCTCCGTAAGAGGAACTTCATGAAGTGGGACTCCTTTTACTACTGGGTTTCTCTTTGACGTCGAAATCTAAGTACTTTATTCCGACTATCGAGCCTTGGCGCGCGCGTGGACGATTGTCATCGGGCGGGTCGCGGCGTCGTACGAGGCAGCACCGCCAGTCGCCCCCATGCCGCTGATGCCGGCCGGCTCATACGTCCGGTCGAAACCGCCGCCTTGCCACTCATTGATCCAGACGATTCCCGCCGGGAGTTCCTGCGCCCTACTGATGTTCCGAGGGTCTGCGGAGAGGATGGTGGCGGCCAGCCCGAAGGGACTGCGTTGCGCGCGGTCTATGGCTTCGTCGAAGTCCCGCACCACCACGATGGGTGCTACCGGTCCGAACGTCTCCTCTTGCAGCAGGTCTGCTTCATCCTCGACCCCAAGGAGGACCGTGGCTGGGTAGTAGAAGCCCGGCCCGTCCGGAAGGTAGCCGCCGGCTAGGAGTTCCGCGCCGCGCGATACAGCGTCGGAGACGTGTCGGTGAACGATCTGTCGCTGTCTGGCGTCCACCAGAGGTCCAAGCGGGGACGGTTCGGAACCGTCGCCTCCCTTGGTGTAGACCTCGGCCTGCGCAACCAACGCCTCAATGAACGCGTCAGCGATCTCAGTGTGCACGTAGATGCGCTCGACCGAGGTGCATATCTGGCCACTGTTGACGAAGCAGGCATAAGCGAGCTGTTGCGCGGCCCATGCAGGGTCGACACCGGCGTCGACGATCGCCGGGTCGTTTCCACCGAGCTCCAGGACCGCGCGATGAAGGTTGGACGCAGCGAGGGCCCCCACCGTCTGCCCCGTCTTGACGGACCCCGTGAAATGTACGAGGTCGACACCCGGATGCGCCGCTAGAGGCTCCCCGGCACGACCGTCCCCGAGGAGCAGGTTAAGAACCCCACGGGGAAGCTCAAGCAGCTCGAACATCCGCACCGCGGAGAGTGGCGCCTTCTCCGAGGGCTTGACTACGACAGTGTTGCCAGCGAGGAGGAGTGGACCAACTGCGAGGAGCACGTTGGTGACGGTGAAGTTCCAAGGAACAATGAGCGCGACAACGCCGAGCGGAAGCCGCACCACCTCGATCTGAGTGTCGCCTTCGCCGGCGTGCGCCTCGACAAACTGGTATTCGTGCGCGTGCTTGATGCTTGATCGGAGGGCTTGAACTCCACTTCTGATGAACAGCTCCGCCTCACGGAGCGGCTTGCCCATCTCTCGCCGCTCTAGCTTCGCAAGGTCCGCGATGTGGCTCTCCACGGCGTTTGCGACCCGTTCAACGAGGCGTACCCGCTCCCTCAGAGGTGTCGCGGCCCAGTCAGATGTTGCCGCACGAGCGGCCCGGACTGCCGCATCGGCATCTTCCGCAGAACCGGCAGGGACACGCACAACGAGTGTCTCGGTGCGGGGATCGACCACAGGCACCTCTGCGCTAGCGGCCGCCGGTACCCACTCGCCGCCAATGAAGTTCTTCAGCAGAGTCGGCCCCGCAGGCATGCCGCCACGCGATCCAATTCGAGTGTGGTGACTCACCGATCTGGCCTCCTGGCTCTGATGTAGCGGTTGGCGGCATGGTCACCGCACCCCTTGAGAGCGACTCGCGCTTGACGGAGTCTCGCAGAACAGTGAGACTTCACGCAACCTCGAATATTCATAGGTCTGTAAACTCTCGGTCTCGCCGGCGGTGACCGGCCTGCGCGGCTGTCCGAGCTGGCAGGGCTGCTACGCGATGAGACGCTCGGGCTGTTCTGGCCACCGAACTCGGCGGTGCGCGGCCTAGCGCACGCGGCAAGCAAGTCGTGGTCGGATGAGGCGCGTCAGGACCCAGTACGTCGTCTGGCTGAACGGCCACTGAGTCACCACTCTGCCGGTGGTCGACGTGTAGTAGTTGTTCTGGGTGTGGGACCACACGAACCTGGAGTTGCCCCAGGCGACGAGCTTGTCGCACAGCTCGACGACGCGCGGCCGCACCTCAATCGACCGGCGGTGTCTCTCGGCGACACCGAGGGCCTTGCTGATCCATTCAGCCTGTCGCTCGACGAAGAAGATGATGCTCCCGCCGTTGGTGTTTGGTCCGTAGGTCACGAAGAAGTTCGGGAAGCCTGGGGTCATCATGCCGAGGAACGACCGTGGCTCTGCCCCCCATTGCTCCTTGAGTCTGGCGCCACCCTTCCCGATCACATCGAAGGTGGCGAGGAAGTTCGAGGGCTGAAAGCCGGTGGCAAGGATCACCACATCCACGACGGTCTCCTGGCCGGACACGTCGACCACGCCCTTCTGGGTCAGGTGATCGACGGCCTTGGGGATGAGGGTGACATTCGGGCGATTGAGCGCGGGGTAGAAGTCCTGGCTGAGAACCACTCGCTTGCCGAAGAACGGGTAGTCCGGCAGCAGTGCCGTGCGCAGAACGGGGTCCTCGATGGTCTTGGCGAGATACTCCTCCGCGGCCTGCTGCATACGGCGATTCGCTTTCGTGCCCTTCCGCGCCGAGGCCGTCAGCCGCTCCATATCGACGTACGTGCGCAGCCGCGCCAGCCGTTGACGTACGCGCGAGCGCTCGAGCCTGGCGCGCTCCGCTTGTGAATAGGTTCGGTCTTCCTTCGGAAGGACCCATCCTGGCTGTCGCTGGAACACGTAGACCGACGCAGCGGTCTTGGCCACCTCAGGTACGACCTGCGCACTGGTCGAGCCGGTGCCGACAACTGCGACCGACTTGCCGTTCAGCGCGATCGCGTCGTTCCAGCGCGCCGTGTGGACCAACTCGCCCTGGAATGGTGAGTCCACTGCCCACGCGGGGTAGCCGGGGTTGTTCAGCTGGCCCACGCAGCTGACGACGTAGCGGCTCCGCCACCTACTCCCAGCGACGGTCTCCACCTCGTACTCGGCGGAGGCGCTGTCCCACTCAACGCGTTCGACCTTCTCCCCGAAGCGGAAGCAGCCAGCGAGGTCGTGTGCTCGGACCACCTCGTTCAAGTACGCGAGCATCGCGCCCGCGTCGGCATGCGTGCGGGAGAACACATGCGGCGCGAACGAGAAGGAGTAGAAGCTGGACGGGACGTCCACCTCAACCCCGGGGTAACGGTTGTCCCACCAGGTTCCTCCTGCTCCCTCGCTCATCTCTAGAACAACGAAGTCATCGATGCCCCGCTTCCGGAGATTCACCGCCATGGCGATGCCAGATACCCCTGCGCCGATGATCAGGACGGTCGTCCGTTGTACAGGTGCGGGGCGAGATGCTGAGGTCACCAGTCGACTCCCAACTTTCAGGTACGGGTGAGTTTTCACTCGATCGTAAACCATCAGTGGGGTCGGGTCTAGCGGCGCGTGATGCCGATGCCGCGGTTACCATGGGCAGGCCCGCCTATGGGTCAGCCGGAGGAGGGGTTTCCTACGGCTCCTGGAAGCCGGCCGCCTCCTTGAAGCTGTCCTCCAGGTTGGTCAGGCTCCTGGTCATGAAGTCCTGGTAGTGCCTCATGTCCTCGAACCGGCGCCTGATGTGCTTGGGCTTTCGGCGCAGCGTCTTGCACGCCGAGGTCGCAAGGTCCCGGAGTTGTACGCTCATCGCGATCTGATGTTGAAGACACGCCACCCATGCATCTGGCCGATAGGCGTAGCTCCTCTTCCGAGTGCCAGCCGTCTTGATTCGCTCCACCACGCCGCTCTCCATCAGGATCCGGGAGCACTCGGAGATGCCACCAGCGCTCGCGCCCAGCTCCTCTCGCAGCTGGTCCGCGGTCATAGGGCCATCGTTCAACATCAGCGTGGCCATCATCCGCCCGGCGAGCGGCGGCCAGTTCATGACCGCGCCCACGCGGACCCCGTACTCCTCCACGACCGACTGGGACTCGTCTCGCACTCCGTTTGCGCCTGCGGTGGATCCCATGACCCGCCTTTCAATGTTTAGTAGAACATGAACATTCACTCTTGCGTGAAGACTCGCGCAAGTATACCGTGCCCTCAGTCTTCTGCATCTGTTGACCGCTGGCCGTTACTGACCGAACCACGGCCAGGGCCCTTCGAACTCCGTGACCAGCCGGGTCAGAATCAGCTGAATGCCCGAATCGCCCAGAACCAAGAAGGAGTTGAGGAACGATGAACCTCGAGGATCGTGTCGCGGTAGTCACAGGCGGTGCGTCGGGCCTTGGCTTCGCCGTTGCCCAGCGATTGGCTGCCCAAGGAGCCACCGTGATCATCACGGATATCGACCAAGCAGCTGGCTCGCAGGCGTCGAAGCAACTGGATGCCACGTTCGTAGCACACGATGTAGCGGATGAGACGAGTTGGCAGAACCTATGCCAGGTTGTGCGACAGAAGTTCGGTCCGCTCAACGTGCTTGTCAACAATGCAGGCGTCGTTGCGAAGGCGGAGGCGGCAGATCCCGAGCATCAGAGCCTCGCAGAGTGGCATCGCCTGTTCGCCGTGAACTCGGACGGAGTGTTTCTGGGATGCAAGACTGCGATCGGCGCGATGAGAGAGGCTGGCGGCGGCGCGATTATCAACGTCTCATCCGTTGCCGCGCTCTTGGCTACTCCCTTCGGGACAGCGTACGGAGCTACCAAAGCTGTAGTAGCGCATCTCACGCGCACCGTGGCTCAGTACTGCGCGCGAGAAAAGCTCGATGTGCGATGCAATTCCATCCACCCCGGTGATATTCGCACTCCTTTGTGGGACCAATGGGCCACAGGGCTCGCGACCGAACGGGGTGTTACTTTTGAGGCCATCGTGGCGGAGTTCGAGGGCATGATCCCAACTGGCCGCATGACGACTCCCGAAGACATTGCGGCCAGCGTCGCCTTTCTGGCGTCCGATGAAGCAAGGCAGATCAACGGCGCACAGATCGTCGTGGACGGGGGCTTCGTTAGCTGTAACACGTACGCCCTGACCACATCAGGCGGCCCCCTCGACCCACATAGATCGTTTCCCGCATCCGACGGCGTTTCACTCGTCCACCCGCCCAGCGGTGACACATCGGGCAAGGAGCCGGCCCGATGACGGCCCTGCCCGAACTCGTGGAGCTGCGAGAGCACTTTCGGATCAATCGGGCACAGGTCATCGACGACATCTCGGCTCTGGTCGGCATTCCGAGTGTCAGCGCACTCCCAGAACACCGCACCGACATCGACCACGCAGCTACATGGCTGGCAGATCGCCTGCGTCGGGCCGAAGTGCCGACGGTCGAGGTCATGCAGACTGCAGGGCACCCAATCGTTTGGGGGAGCTGGCCAGCGCCTCCGGGCAGACCAACGATCCTCATATACGGCCACTACGACACCCAGCCAGCGGGCCCGAACGAGGAATGGCATTCGGACCCGTTCAAAGCATCGGTTCGTGAAGGGAGGCTCTACGGTCGCGGAGCCACCGATGACAAAGGCAACCTAATGATTCCCGTCGCAGTTACGGAAGCGTACGCACGGCTCGCTACACGCCCGCCCGTGGGGCTCATCTTCCTTTTCGAAGGAGAGGAGGAAGTCGGTTCGCCAAGCCTTGTGGACTTCATAGCCTCCCACTCCGACCGCCTTCGAGCGGACTACGCGGTAAGCGCAGACAGCGCGATGTGGGGGCACGATGAGCCGTCTCTGATCCTCGGGAGCCGAGGGCTCGTCGCGCTGCAGTTAGATGCCTACGGCGCACCTTCGGATCTGCATTCCGGCCTCCACGGCGGCCTCGCGCCCAACCCGCTCAACGCGCTCGCCTCGGTGCTTGCAAGCATGAAGGCACCCAACGGAAGGATAACCATCGAGGGCTTCGATACGGGCATTCGTCCCCTTGCTGATCTCCATGAGCGCGACCATCCCTTCGATGCTGGCACGTATTCAGACTCCGTTGGGATCCCGGCGATCGTCGGAGACCCTGCTTACAGCCCCGTCGAGCGCAACTCAATCCGGCCCACGCTGGACGTCAATGGGATCTGGGGTGGGTTCCAGGGGACCGGCTCGCAGATGATCATTCCTGCCGAGGGACACGCAAAGGTCAGTTGTCGACTTGTCGCTGACCAAGATCCCAATGAGGTCATCCATGCGATCCGCAGTCACGTGGCGAGACATTGCCCACCAGGGGTCACGATGGAGGTGCGATCGATCATCGAGTCGTCGAGAGCGTACACAATCGACCCCCATCATCATGGCTTTAGCATGGCGCGCGAAGCCTTGGCTGCGTCATACGGGCGCGATCCGCACCTGATCTACATGGGCGCCTCGCTGCCGGTTGCGGCGATCGTGAAATCGATGCTGGACATCGAAACAGTCTTCCTTGCTTGGGAAATGCCCGATGAGAATCTCCACGGCCCGAACGAGTTTCTTCGGCTCGAGAATCTCGATCGCGGCCTCATGGTCTATGCCGACTTTTTTCGCAGGTTGGGCGAACAGGCACACGAGTATGAAAGCGACGAGTAGGTCACCCTGCTTAAGGCGTTCGCGTAATGCAGCTTCAGTGAGGTGGATGGTTCAGGGGGCTGCTGGATCTCGAGCTGACCGGACGCCGGCTGCGGCCCTTTGCTCAGCGACCGTCAGACTTTGGCGAGGTCGTTAGCCATCTTCTCGCCGATCATGATCGTAGTGAGGTTCGTATTCGCTCTGCAGTCAAGCGGCATGATTGACGCATCGACCACGCGGAGCCCATCGAAGCCGTAGACCCGACATGCCGAATCGACGACCCCTGTGCCCGCGGGGCCCATGCAGCAGCCGCCAGCACCGTGCTGGGCGTCTGACGCTTGGTTCAACAAGAAGTCTTCGAGCTCAACATCTCGCGCCGATGCGAGCCAGGACAGTGGGAGGTCAGAGTTGCCCAGCAGCGCGCCGTCGGTAATCACTCGGAACGGTTCCTGGGATGCCAACAGTCCTAGGTGGCGATAGCCGCGACTCATACGCTCAAGGTCAGAGGGGTCGTCGAGCATGTTCTCCTCGACCACGGGCGGCGCGAGAGGATCTGTTGAATCGAGCGATATGGTTCCGCGACTTTTCGTCTCCATGAGAAGCAGGTTGATCATTGCCTCGCCGAACTGTGCGGCGTCGATCTCTACTCCCACACCCCCATGGTTCATGGCCACGACTAGGAGATCGTCGCCCGCTGAATGATCCGCGCCCGAACCGATCCGAAGACAACAATTGGTGTGGCGGGCATCGGGATCAGTCACTCGAAAGTTTGGCTTGAGCTTAAGCTCAATACGGCAGAATGGGTGATCGAAAAAGCCTTGACCGACAGGGAGATCGGCCCGCACATCGATTCCAAGCTGTGCGAGGTTCTCGGCCGGGCCTATGCCGGAGCGTTGCAGGATCGCGGGTGAGTGGATGGCGCCCGCGGCAAGGACGACGAGTGGTGCGTGAAAGTCGATTCTTTGACGCCCAATCACCGTCCTCACGCCGACCGCCGTACGGTCCTGAAAGATCACCGTATCGACCGTCGCGTCGCCGAGTATCGTCAGGTTGTTCCGTCCCCGCGCCGGTTCGAGGTATCCGTCGTTGACCGAGACGCGACGCCCTTCTCGGCTGTTGATTGGGTAGGCGCAGACGCCTTCGGCGCCTGGTGCGTTTACATCCTCGTTCCACTGGTAGCCGAGCCCCATTGCCGCGTCCCGTAGTGCCAGATCGACCCATCCCCATCTATCAACTGGTGCTCGATAGATGGGAATGGGCCCGCCTGACCCGTGGTAGCTCGCCTCGATGGGGTCGTCCTCCAGGCGGTTGAAGAACGGGAGTACGTCGGCGGTCGACCATCCGACGCATCCCGCCTCGGCCCAGCGGTCGAAAGTGCCAAGCACGCCTCGGATGGCGATTTGGCCATTCACGGCGGTCGAGCCGCCGGCGCCCTTCCCTCGCCAGTAGACCCTGTGTTCCTGGCTCCTCGTGCGCCTTGCCTTGAGGTCGGGATACATGAACGTCGCTTGAAGCTTGGGGTCGAGAAGGAGGTTGAACGGATTGGGGCTTGCCATCTCGGCAGGTTGGTCGACACTCCGGTAGTCCGGTCCGGCCTCAAGGAGCAGCACACGCCGGGCCGGATTCTCCGAGAGCCTGCTCCCCAGGACGGCGCCAGCGGCGCCGGCACCCACGATGATCACGTCGTATCGCGGCCCGGAGGTTGGCTCGGCTGATTCGCTCATGCCTGGAGTCTCGCAGAATCATGAGACTTCACACAAGAGCGAATATTCGTGCCCTGTCGCGGCAGTGCTGTCCGCGGATGCCGCGTTCGCGGAGATGTAGGTCAGGAGGAATCTCAGGCGTTGGGCAATCAGCAGGGTTACCCCGGCGAGGGCCGCGTCTCTTCGGCGATGGGCGCGCACGGGGTGTGGCGGCACGGAGATTCAGCGGACCGGGCGGATGTGTGGTCGAGCCGCAGCGAGATGATCTGGCGCGGGAGATTGGGAACGAGATTCGTGATTACGTGGAGGAGCGGAACCGGACGCTCTGCCCGCCGCTGCGGGCACGTCCTGATCGAGCAACCGCAAGAAGTCGGTGATCCAAGTGGCGATCGGCTAACGGTCGGCGCCCCATGGGGCCGCCACGTCGGCGAAGCGCGTCAGGCCCGGCTCCGGCTCGACCCGCGCGGCGCGCACGATGAAGCTGACCGCGTGATACCAGCCGCAGAGGGCGAGCAGGTCGAGCAGTTGCTCCTCGTCGAAGTGCGCGCGCAGGTCGCCCCAGAGCCGGTCGTCCACATCGGACCTCTGGTGCAACTGCTCGGCCAGCTCCATCAGCAGCCGGTCTCGCGGCTCGGTCCAGCAGGGATCGCCGCTACAGCCCAGCGCGATCGAGCGCATCTGCGCCCGGGTGAAGTGGGCCCGCTCGGCCCAGACCGCCATGTGCAGGCCCCACTGGTACTCACAGCCGCACAGCGCGCACGTCCGCCCGATGACGATCTCGCGGGCCCGGAGGTCGACGCTGAGCGCGGTGCTCAGCTCGTACCCCATCCACTCGGCCATGGCGTGTGACATCTGCCGGTTGCGCGCCATGGTGCGGAGTACCCGCAGCGGCGGCAGGCCCGGCGGGATCATACGGGCGAACAGGGCCTCGATCTTCGGCGGAAAGGGCTCCTCCACCGGAGTGATCCTGGGCGTCACAGCCACGCCATCGCCTCCAGCCAGCGTCGCCCGCCGGCGCCCGGGCCGCCCACCGGCCCGGCCCCATGCCCGCTCGCGAGCCGCCGGCACCGGCCACCGCCGACGCCAGCACCCCCGCGCCGGCGAAGAAATCCATCTACGACGATATACGCCCAGCCGGCACGACGAAATCTCCGCCAGGGCCGGATCACGGCGACGCGCCCCTCCCCCGGGGCCGCGCCCGAGAGCCGGGCCACGCCGTATGACGGCGACGCACCCCTTCCCTCGGCGCCGCGCTGGACGGAGCCGCGCCGGAGAGCCGGGCCACGCCGTCACGCGCGGAGCCGAGGTTCGCGTCGCGGGTTCTCGTCGTGCCCCAAGGCCGAGGAGCGCACGTCAGACTTCCGCAGAAACGCCCCCTGGTCCGGACAGCGGACGCCCAAGCCGTCCGGATCGTCTATACCGCTTTCGCGGTCGGGTTGGCGCCGCTGCGCGGGTTCTTGTGGTAGCTCCGGCGGGCGCTCGTGCTGCGGGCCGGGTCCGCGCGGGGCTGTGCCTGGTTGCTGGATGGCGTGTCGGCGTGTTCGGGGCGGGCCGCTCGCGGTCATGGGGATCCAGGTCGTGCGTGGCGAGAAATCCACTGTCTGGGCGCGATCAGTCGCCAGGGACGGACGCCGCGCCCCGGGTCTGGTCGCTTCGCGAGAAGCTATGTCGGGGACATAGCCCTTTGCGACCGGTTTGAAAGGGCTATGTCCCCGACAACGTCCACGCACCTGCCAGGTCAGGGGCGGCTACCCATCCGGACCCAGCGTCCATGCCACGAGCCGCGTGTGGGGTCCCTGCGGGGGTGGGCGCACCGATGCGCCCAGCTCGACAGCTTCTCCAACAGAGCTTCGGGGTCAGATCTCGGGCCCGTCCGCGCTGCAAGCCCGCCACGCGCGGAGACACTGCGCGATCCACTCAGACCTCGACCGCGGGTTTGGTTGTGCACCGCGGAGAATGCGGCTGCGGGAGCGGCGGTCTGGAGCGCGGCGGACGTCGCGGTAGCCCAGGTCTATCCCTTGGAACAGATCGTCTGGGGGATCGGCGCGGAGGCAGATCCACGAACCCCAGACCCGAAGGTCTCTAGAGTGTGCCTATGGCGAGCTGGGACGACGTACGGCGGCTGGCGCTGGAGCTGCCCGAGACCGACGAGGTGGCGGGGCGCGAGGGGCACCTGTCCTGGCGCGTGAAGGAGAAGGCGTTCGTGTGGGAGCGGCCGCTGCGCAAGAGCGACCTGGCGGCGCTCGGCGAGGCGGCGCCGGACGGGCCGATCCTCGGCGCACGCGTGCCCGACGAGGGGGCCAAGCATGCGCTGATCGCGGACGACCCGTCCGTCTACTTCACGACGCCGCACTTCGACGGCTACCCGGCGGTGCTGGTCCAGCTCGACCGGATCGGCACGGCCGAGCTGGAGGAGGTCGTGGTGGAGGCGTGGCTCGCGCGGGCGCCCAAACGCCTCGCCAAGGCGTACCGCGCCGAGGCCATGCCTCAGGCCGGATCGGGCACGTAGAACTTCGTCGTGTTCCGCACCGAGGTCGCCACCTGCTCCGGGTCGCCACCGGCCGCCAGGTGGGCCTCGCCCCACGCTGCCGCGCTGCGAGTGCTGAACTCGCGCGCCTCGGGCGACGACTCGAAGTCGGACGGCTTCTCGACGTGCTCGCCGCGCAGGTACATCGCGAGGCCGAGCAGCCCGAGGTCCCAGCCGACGCCGGTCGCGCCGGGGCCGTACGTCGGGAAGAAGACCTCTTCGACCACCGCGGAGTGGATCAGCTCGAACTCGGTGTCGCCGGCCGGCCCGGGCGTGAGCCGCACCTCGACCTCGCTGCTGCCGGGCGGGGCGTCCGGGCCGAAGAGCCAGGAGACCTTGAGCAGCCGGGGCGGCTCGCACACGAGGATCTCGCCGCCCGCGTTCCCCTCCAGCTGGTACGTCCCGCCGAGCCGCAGGTCGCCGCTGACCGGGAGGAACCAGCGACTGAGCCGCTCGGCGCTGGTGATGGCTTCCCAGACGTCGTCGATCTCCGCGTCGTAGCGGCGGCGGAGCACCACCGCGTACGCCTCGCCGGCCGGCACCGTGCCCTTGCCCAGCTCGCGGTGCACGGCGGCCAGCTCGTCCAATACGTCCTTCATGTCATGTCCTTGTCGGTTGGCGGGTCGGCGGCTCCCCCATCGCCGGCACCACTCCCGGGCGGCGCGGCGGGCGGACCGCCGGAATCGATACGGCGTGCGCGCTTGCCCCGCGCCAGCTCCGTGGCCAGGGCGTCCAGCCGCTGCTCCCAGAACCGGCGGAACCGGTCCAGCCACGCGTCGACCTCGCGCAACGGCGCGGCCTCGACGGCGTAGAGCCGGCGAGTGCCCTCGGCCCGGACCGATGCGAACCCGCTGTCCCGCAGCACGCGCAGGTGCTGCGACACAGCGGGCTGCGAGATCCCGAACTCGGCCCGGATCACCTCCGTGACCGCCCCCGAGGACTGCTCACCGTCGGCGAGCAGCTCCAGGATCCTGCGACGCACCGGGTCACCGAGGACGTCAAACGCGTGCACGGCGCCGACTATGCCAGCCGCCGCTTATATAAGTCAAGAACTCTGGAGTACCGACAGCACGTTGCCCGCCGGGTCGGCGAACCAGGCGATCGGCGGCCCTTCGCCCCGCATGATCCCCCGCTCGTCCTGGCCAAAGCCCTCGTATCGGATCACCTCCACGCCCCGGGCGGCGAGGTCGTCCACCGCCCGGTCGATGTCCTCGACCGGGAAGTTGAGGACCGTGTACGTGGCCGCCGTGTGGTTCTCCTTCGGGTACACCAGCACCTCCGCGCCGGTGCCGAGGTGGAGGCTCAGCATCCCGTGCTCCTCGGTGACCTTCAGGCCGAGCGTTTCCGCGTAGAACGCCTTGGCGGCCGGGATGTCGCCGACCGAGAAGCCGCTGAACGCCTTCGTACTCCCAAACATGTTTCGCCCCTTCTGTCTATTGTGCCTATCTTGCCCCTGTCGTGGCGTACGTATGCCGTGTCCCGTACACCTCGTCGACCACGCACCGCGCCCACCGCATGGAGAGAGGACTGGCGAACAGAGCCTCGGCGCGGGCGGCGGTCAGCGGGTCGACGGTGACGTTCATGGGATTCCCCTCCTCGGCGAGTGCCTTCGGAAGGTAGGACCGGCCGCGGGCCGCCAACTCATCGGTGCGCCGGCGGAAATCCGACTTCCATTCATAGATCTATCTATTCGCCTTCATCGTGAGTAGTGTCGCCGGTGCCGACCGGGGCGGGGGCCTCGGCCGGTTCGAAGGGGGAGAAGCATGCGTCGAACCATCGCGATGGTTGCTGCCTGCTTACTGGCGGCGGTCACACTCGCACCGGGCGGTGCCACCGCCCGCGCGCCCAGAGACGTGGACACCGAGCAGGCGATGTCCGCCGGTTTCCAGGTCGCGAAGAAGTCGAACGGCAAGAACCGGTCGGCGAGCGCGAAGCCGGCCGGAGTCAACCCGTACCTCGCGCTGCTGCCCGACCCCGCCGCGGCCGACCTCTCCGGCTGGGACTGGCACCTCGCCGCAATGGGCAAGGAGCGCGCGGCCGTGCGCGACAGCCAGCGGAAGGCCCTCGCCGCCGCGCCGATCCTGGTCGACGAGGACGAGCCGGCGGGCATCCGCGGCTCCAACGACACGCCGGCCACCGCCCAACGGGTCGCCGGCTTCGGCACCAACTCCGGGCAGAACCCCAAGGCCCGCGTGCTCGGTGCCCTCTCGCCCGAGGCGGTGACCGCGGACGAGGTGGAGGCCACCGCCGAGGACGACGGCTCGATCACGCTCGCCGGCGAGACTGGCATCGGCGAGACCCGCGCCGGCATCAGGACCTCGGCCACCGTCGGCGACGGGCCGCACGGCAGCGCCGGCACCGGCTCCGGCGACTTCGACGTGTACAAGGTGACGGCCCAGGCCGGCGAGAGCCTCACGGTCGACATCGACACGCCCGCCGGCAGCAACCTCGACTCGATCCTGCTGCTGCTCGACGCCGAGGGCGAGTTGCTGGCGACCGCCGACGACACGGCGAACAGCTTCGACAGCCTGCTCACGTTCCAGGTCACCGAGACGGGCGACTACTACGTCTTCGTCACCGGCTTCCTGACGCTCCCCAACGACCCGTTCGACTCCGGCAGCGGCACCGGCGCGGAGAGCGAGGGGCCGTACGACGTCACGATCCTCGTGGGCGAGGCCGACGTGGACTACTTCGCCGTACGCCTGCGCAAGGGCGACGTGCTCGGCGCGTCGGTGAGCGGCGGCGCGTCGCTGCTCGGCGTGTACGACACGGTGCCCCGCCTCGTGCAGGGCTCCACTCAGGACCTCACCGCGATCTTCCCGGCCAACACCCCGCTCCCCGGCGGCGGCAACGCGGTCGTCGACCACGTGGCGGAGAGCACCGGTTGGCACTACCTCGCGGTGACCTCGGGCAGCGGGCGGTACGACGTCACGGTCGAGGCGTACCGGCCGGCGCTGGAGACCGAGGCGCCCCCGGTGCAGACGCTCTTCCTGGACTTCGACGGCGCGCGGCTCAACACCGCCATCTTCGGCGGGCCGGGCGTGCGGACGCTGAGCCCGCTCAGCGCGTTCCTCGGCCGGTGGGGGCTCACCCGCGCCGACGAGGACGAGGTGATCGACGCCGTGCTCGCCACGGTGGAGGAGAACATCAAGACGGACCTTGTCGCGAGCGGCCTCAACGGGCGCTTCCGCATCCAGATCAAGAACAGCCGCGACCACCGGGACACGTTCGGACAGGCGAACGTGAGCCGCATCGTCGTCGGCGGCACGATCGACGAGTCGGGCGTCCCCACCATCGGCATCGCGCAGACCATCGACCCCGGCAACTTCGCCACCGAGGAGACCGCGTTGGTGCTGCTCGACGTGCTGAGCGACCCGGCCGGTGACGACGCCTCGCTCAACACGTACATCACGCCGGCCAGCGACAAGGTGGCCTTCGTCGGGCGGGCGCTCGGCAACGTGGTCTCGCACGAGGCCGGCCACTTCTTCGGCGACTGGCACGTCGACCAGTTCAACGACATCCCCAACCTGATGGACCAGGGCGGCAACTTCCCGGTCATGTTCGCCGTGGGTCCGGACGGCGTCGGCGGCACCGCCGACGACATCGACGTCGATTTCGGCGAGGACGCCTTCAACCCCGGTGAGGGCTTCACGGGTACGGAGGACACGCTGAGCCGGATCGTCTTCGGCGTCACCAGGTAACCAAAGGCGGCGGGCGGGCCTCCAGGCAGAGACCTGGGGGCCCGCTCACGCGTTCGGGCCGCGCTCACTCCGCGTGCTGGTCAGGGGCGGGCTCACCGAAGACCGCCGCCGTACGCGCCTCCGGCATCCTCCGGGAGCTGGGCCTGCCGTCCCGCACGGAGATGGCCGGTGTCGTCGGGCGTGCCCAGCCACTCGTCGCTCGTCACGTCCATGCCGCGCCGCCGCCTCGGCTCGGCCCGCCGAGGCTGCTTGACCTTCGGCTTGCGGGTCGCGGCGAACGCCGCCAGCGCCGTCGTGATCGGCACCGCCGCGATCAGCCCGATCGTGCCCACCACGCTACGGACGATCTCCTGCGTGAGCATCTGCGAGGTGAGCGCCTCGCCCAGCGGCGTGTTGCCGGCGGCGAGCAGGATCAGCAGGGGCAGCGAGGCGCCCGCGTACGCCAGCACGAGCGTGTTGATCACCGAGGTGATGTGCGCCCGGCCGACCCGCGCCGCCGCCCGGTACAGCCGGGTCGCGGAGAGCGCCGGATTGGCGTGGGCGAGCTCGCTGACCGTCACCGCCTGTGTCACCGACACGTCGTCGAGTACGCCGAGCGAGCCGATCAGGATGCCGGCCAGCAGCAGGCCCTGCATGTTGACCGCGGAGTTGGTGATCGTGAGGAAGTTTGTCTCCTCGGTGCCCACGCCGGTCAGGTGCAGCGCTGTGGTGGCGACCGTCGCGAGCACACCGGTCAGCGTGAGGCTGGCGAGCGTGCCGAGCACCGCGACCGTGGTGGGGACGGTGAGCCCGTGCGTCAGGTAGAGCACCGACAGCATGATCGCGGCGGAGCCCACGACGGCGACAAGCAGCGGCGAGCGCCCGTCCAGGATCGCCGGCACGATGAAGAAGAGCAGCACGCCGAACGTGATCGCGAGCCCGCCGAGCGCGGCCAGCCCGCGCCACCGCCCAAACGCCACGACCGCGAGCGCGAACGCGATGCCGAGGATCCAGAGCTGCGTGCCGCGCTGGTGGTCGAGGATCTGGTACGCCACACCGCTGGCCGTGCCCTCGGTGTTGATCAGCACGATGTGGTCGCCCTCGCCGACCTCGGGGGCGCCGGGGCCGCGGGGCAGGTCGGTCTCGATCCGCTGCCCCTCGTCGGGGCCGGAGGTGAGCTGGACCGTGACGGTGCCGCACTCCTGCGGGCCGCCCTGCGGGCCGCCCTGCGGGGCGATCTGCGGGTCGCCGGGCAGCTCCGGGCAGGGCGTGAGGGCCACCGCGACGACGTCGCCGGTGGCCTGCACCGAGCCTTCGGCCGCCTCGCGGCCGACCTCGTCGCGCGGCCAGAGCAGCATCATCGCCGCGAGCGTGACCGCGGCGGCGCAGGCGAGCACGATCAGGGCGGTGCGCCCCGCAAACCGGGCGTGCGGCCGGTCGGCGCCGTGGGCGTGCGCGTGACCGTGGCCGAGGTGTCCGGGTCCGTCGTCAGCCATCGCGCCACGCTATCGCGCCATGCCCGCCCGGATCCCGCCTCCCCACGCCGGCCGGCCCGCGCCTCCCGCCGCGCCGGCGAGCACCGCCGGAGGCGGCCCGCCACCGGCGCGGTGCCGGACACGTTCGCGTGGTTTCCGTGGTGTGACCCGGGGCTCACCGCCCGTACTCCATCGATCCGCATCGCCCCGCTCCTCTCCCGCGTCGCGTAGCATCTGCCCCCGTGACCCAGCCACCGAGACCGTTCGCCGACGACGCGCCGACCGTCCAGTTCTCCGCGGTGGGCGGCCAGGCCGCGCCGGGCGGGCCCGTCACCTACGGTGAGCCGGCGCCCGATCAGCCGAAGCGGAGCCGGGCGCGGATCCTCCTCGCCGGTGGGATCACCGCGGTCGTCCTCGTCGCCGTCGGCGGTTCCGTCGCCTACGGATACGCGGGCGAGGTGCCGCGCGGCACGACGGTGCTCGGCATCGACCTGGGCGCGCAGAGCAGATCGGAGGCGGCGGCCGCGCTCCGCGCCGGGCTGACCGAGCAGGCCGAGCGGCTGGAGGCGCCCCTGCCGGTGCGGCTGGGCGAGCGGGTCGTCGAGATCACTCCCGCCGACGTGGGGCTGGCGATCGACGTGGACGCCACGGTGGCGGCGGCCGCGGAGAGCGGCGGTGGCCCGTTCAGCCGGATCTTCGGCTCCCGCAACGTGGCACCGGTGGTCACAATCGACACGGCGAAGGCCGACGAGGTGCTCCGCGCCGCGCTCGGCAAGGACGCGCAGGCGATGACGATGCCGGCGGTGACGTTCTCCGGCACCACGCCCAAGGCGGTCCATCCCAAGCCCGGCCTGGGTCTCGACCCGGAAAAGTCGGCCCAGACGCTGCGCGAGGGCTGGCTCGGCATCCGCCCGGTGCCGGTGCCGCTGGTCGAGATCCATCCCGCGACCTCGGCGGAGGAGGTCGACAAGCTCGTCGCCGAGCTGGCCCGCCCGGCGGTCGCCGGCCCGGTCACGGTGACCACCGACCGGGGCGACGTCACCGTCCCGCCCGCCGCGATCGCGAAGAGCCTGGTGCTCACCGCCGACAAGACCGGCAAGATCAACCCGAAGGTCGACGAGAAGAAGCTGCGCGCCGCGCTCGCCACTCCGCTCGGCAAGGTCGAGGTGCAGGCGAAGGACGCGACGATGACGATCTCCGGCGGCAAGCCGGCGGTCGTGCCGGGCGCCGACGGCCACCGCCTCGACACCGCCAAGCTCAGCACCGACCTGCTCGGCGTACTGCCCAAGGCGGACGGGCGCACGGTCGCCGGCACCATGGCCACGACCAAGCCCAAGGTCACCGCCGAAGACGTCGCCAAGCTCGGCGTCAAGGAGAAGGTCTCCTCGTTCACCACCAACTTCACCGGCGGGCTCACCTCGGCCCGCAGCCAGAACATCGTGCTGGTCTCCAAGGAGACCAAGGGTGCGTTCGTGATGCCGGGCAAGGTCTTCTCGCTCAACACGCACACCGGCGAGCGCAGCTACCCGCAGGGCTACAAAGACGCGCCGACGATCGTGGGTGGCAAGCTGGTGCCGGGCGCGGGCGGTGGCGTCTCGCAGTTCGTGACGACGCTCTTCAACGCGACGTACTACGCCGGGCTGGAAGACGTCGAGCACAAGCCACACTCGTACTACTTCAGCCGCTACCCCTCGGTCATCGAGTCCACGATCTACCCGCCGCACCTCGACTTCCGGTTCCGCAACAACACTCCGTACGGCGTGCTGATCGACACCTCGTACACGTCGAGTTCGATCACGGTCACGATCTGGAGCACCAAGATCTACGACAGCGTGACCACCGAGTGGGGGCCGCGGCGCAACATCACCAAGCCGGTGACCAAGTACCTCGACCCCGGCCCGAGCTGCATCGCGACGTCCGGCATCGACGGCTTCAGCCAGGAGGCGTGGCGGATCTTCCGGAAGGACGGCAAGGAGACGAAGCGGGAGAAGTTCAGCTGGACGTACCAGGCTGAGCCACGCTTTATCTGCGCCAAGCCACCCGCTTAGGCCATATCGGACATACCCTCAAATAAGATCCTCCTTTGTGACGACCACTGTCGTCCCGTCACAAAGGGGGATCCATGGCACGCGCCCGCACCGTCGTAGCCGCCGCCACCGCTCTGCTCCTGCCCCTGTCGGTCCTCCCGGCCAGCGCGGCGCCGGCCAGCCCCGAGCGGACGCCGGCTGAGCGGCCGGCCGCCGACGTCCGGGAGCTGAGCCGCAAGGACTTCACGCTCGACGGCCGCCCGGTCCGGACGCCGGCCAGCTACCAGCCCAAGGTGGCCCGCTCGGGCGCCCGGGCCGGCGCCGACACGCCACCGGTCGGCACGAAGCGGCAGTGGCTCGGCCTCGACGACCTCGAAGGCTCGCTGTACCGCAAGAACTACACGCTGCGCGGCGTGGGCGAGCACGTCGAGGTGTGGGTCGCCGACGACCTCGCCTTCCCGGCCGGCGACTGCCGCGCCCAGGTGCCCGGCACCACCGAGGTCACCGACGCGCAGGTGGAGCACCTGATCGGCGAGTTCGACCGCAACATGTACCCGAAGGAGACCGCCGCCTTCAGCACGCCGCCGGACCGGGACGGCACCAACGCCCTGCTCGAACCGGACGGGAACGGCGACGGCGGCGTCTACACCGGCGCCGGCGACCGCACCGTCACGCTGGTCGACAACGTGCGGGACGACAACTACCACGACTTCCCGGCCGCGCCGACCTACATCGCCGGCTTCTTCTCCGCGCAGCTCAACGAACTCTTCGACCGCAACGTGATGACGATCGACGCGTTCGACTGGCTGCACCGCACCGGCGCCAACCCGCCCAACGAGCCGACCGACGACCTGTGCACCAGCCGGCCGGCCCGCCCCAACCTGTACGAGGGCACCTTCGCGCACGAGTGGCAGCACCTGCTCCAGTACTACGCGGACCCGTTCGAGACCACCTGGGTCAACGAAGGGCTCTCCGACTTCGCGCAGACCCTCACCGGGTACGTCGACGCCACCGCCACGATCGACCAGCGCGGCGCCGACAGCCACATCTTCTGCTTCCAGGGCTTCGGCACGGTCCGTACGGACTTCAACACCAACCCGCGCGACTGCGGCGGCCCGGAGAACTCGCTCACCCTCTGGGGCGAGAGCCCGAACCCGAACGCGACGCTCGCCGACTACGGCAACGCGTACTCGTTCATGCTCTTCCTCCACGACCGGTACGGCACCGCCTTCATCTCCCGCCTGCACCGCGACGGCGAGCACCAAGGGCTGGCGAGCGTGGCCGAGGCGCTGAAGGCGGAGGGCGTGCGCGACCTCTGGCAGGTGGTCCACGACTACCAGTCGATGGTGCTGCTCGACCGGATCGTCGGCGACTCCCGGGAGGGGCGCGTGTACGGCGTGCCGAAGAGCCGGGTCACCACGCGCAGCCTCCGCTCCACGGTCAACCAGGCGAACCCGGCGATCAACGCCACGCCCGGCGCCGCGCCGAACGGGGCCGACTACGTGCCGCTGCGGAGGGCGAACGGCGCGGTGCTGCGCGGCTCGGACCTGCGCTCGCTCGAGTTCGCCGGCGCCCGTACGCTGCCGCCGCTGCCGCTCGCCTGGAAGGTGGTCGACAACGACCCGGACCGCCCGGGCAACCCCGTGCTCTGGTCGGGCAACGCCAACAACCTCGACAACACCGCGGTCGTCCCGGTCGCCGTGCCCGCCGCCGACCCGACGCTGCGCCTGCTCGCCAAGTACGGCGCCGAGGAGGGCTACGACTACGGGTATGTGACGGTCTCCACCGACGGCGGCGCCACGTACACGCCGGTGGAGGGCGACCGGACGGTCGAGGGGCCGCTCGGCCCGGCGCTCAACGGCACCACGGACGGCTTCGAGCCGCACACCTTCGACCTGTCGGCGTACGCGGGCCGGACGGTGCTGCTCGGCCTCCGGTACGTCAGCGACGGCGGCGTCAACGAGGGCGGGCTGCTCGTCGACGACGTGAGGCTCGGCGGCGCGGCGGTCAGCGACGGGTCCAGCCTCGCCGCGTTCGACTCGCCGACCGAGATCGAGCCGACCGCGGTGCACAACTGGAACGTGCGCCTGGTCGGCCTGGACGAGCGGCGGAAGGTCGCGCTCCAACTGGAGCTGGACGGGCGGCACAGCGTGCGGCTCGACCCGGTGCGGCTGGCCGCCCTGCGCCTCTTCCCGAGGGTCGTCGCGATCGTCGCCTACGACGAGCCGACCGAGCAGGTCAGCCAGTACGCGCCGTACACGCTGACGGTGAACGGCGTGCGCCAGCCCGGCGGGACCGCGCCGGTCTAGACCGGCGTCTCGGCGGCCGCCCGCCGGTCGTAGGACGCGCGGGCGGCCGCGATCTCGTCCTGGTGCTCCTCGGTCCAGGTGACCAGCGCCTGGATCGTGGTGTGCAGCGTCGCGCCGAGCGGGGTCAGTGCGTACTCCACGCGGGGCGGGACCACCGGATACACCGTGCGCTCGACCAGCCCGTCGCGCTCCAACTGGCGGAGTGTGACGCTCAACATGCGCTGGCTGATCCCGTCGATCTTGTTACGCAGCTCGGTGAAGCGCAGCGTGCGCCGCTCCAGCAGCGCGATGACCAGCAGCGACCACTTGTCGGCGACGCGGTCGAGGATCTGGCGCACCTCGCAGTCTTCCCGCCGGTCCCACTGGAAAGGGTCCGAGTCGCCGAGGTCGGTATCGGCGCAGTTACTCGGTGACTTTGAAGTGCCTTCTTCCACGCCTGCCCATGCTGCCGCAGGATGCGAGTGGTTACAAGAGATAACCAACAGGCATTCGAGTAACGGGGGCGGTACGTGTCCACGACACAACCCACAGGACCGGGGCGGATGAGCGGGCGCGAGTGGGGCGTGCTGTTCGTGCTCTGCGGCGCGATCTTCCTGGAGGGCATCGACATCTCGATGCTGGGCGTGGCCCTCCCCTCGATCCGCGCCGACCTGGACATGTCGACCGCCGGGCTCTCCTGGGTCGTCAGCGCCTATGTCCTCGGGTACGGCGGCTTCATGCTCCTCGGCGGGCGCGCGGCGGACCTGTGGGGACGGCGCCGGGTCTTCCTGGTCTGCCTCGGGGTCTTCATCCTCTTCTCCGGGCTGGGCGGCCTGGCGACCGAGGGATGGGTCCTGATCGCGGCGCGGTTCGTCACCGGCGTGGCGGCCGCCTTCATGACGCCGGCCGGCCTGTCGATCATCACGACCACGTTCGCCGAGGGGCCGCGGCGCAACAAGGCCCTCCTGGTGTACGCGGGCGCCGCGGCCGGCGGCTTCTCGCTCGGCATGTTCGTCGGCGGGCTGCTGGCGGCGGTGAGCTGGCGGTGGGTCTTCTTCGCCCCGGTGATCCTGGCGGTGGCGATCCTGCTCGCCGGCATCCGGCTGATCCCGCGGGCCACGGCGCCCGAGCGGCACGGCGAGGGCGCGCCCGGCACCGCGCGGCGGGGCGGCTTCGACCTCGCCGGCGCCACCACGGTCACCGGCGCCATGCTGCTGCTCGTCTTCACCGTCGTGCGGGCGCCGGACGTCGCGCCGGCCTGGACCGTCACGACGCTCGCCGCGAGCGCCGCGCTGCTGGCCGCGTTCGTCGTGATCGAACGGCGGTCGGCGGCTCCCCTGGTCCGCCTCGGCATCCTCCGCTCCGGCCCGCTCGTCCGCGCCAACATCGGGGCGATGACGCTGACCGGCTCGTTCTTCGGCTTCCAGTTCGTGACCGTGCTGTACCTCCAGGAGCTGCGCGGCTGGTCGACCGTGCAGACCGGCCTCGCGCTGATGGTGATCGGCATCGACTCGGTCCTCGCCCCCACGCTCACGCCCAGGCTCGTCGAGCGGTGGGGCAACGCCCGCGTGATCTTCGGTGGCTTCCTGCTGGCGGCGCTGGCGTACGCGCTGTTCCTGCCGCTCGGGGCGGACTGGGCGTACCCGCTGATGCTGCCGACGCTGCTCCTCACCGGCCTCGGCTTCGCGCTGGCGTACGGACCGCTGACGATCGCCGCCACCGACGGGGTCGACGAGGCCGAGCAAGGGCTGGCCGGCGGGCTGCTCAACACGTCGTTCCAGTTTGGCGCGGCGCTGGGGCTGGCCCTGGTCACCGCGGTCAACGTCGCCGCCACCGGCGCGGGCGGCACGGCGGCGGACCGGCTGGATGGCTACCGCGCGGCGCTGCTCGTGCCGGTCGTGGCGGCCCTGGTCGGCGCGGCCGTGGTCGCGATCGGCCTGCGCCGCCGCGCCCGCCCGGCGACACCGGCCCGGGTCGAGGCGCCGGAGCCAGCCGCCATCCACGGCTGAACGGAAGCCGCCCGGTGCCCGCGCCCGCCCGGCGGCACCGGCCCGGGTCGAGGCGCCGGAGCCGGCCGCCATCCGCGGCTGAGCGGAGGCCGGTTGGTGCCCGCGGCCCGGCGCCGCGGGCACCGGCGCGTCGGGCCGCCTTTACGGACTGGCGGGCACGGCGAGGTGGCCGGCGATGGCGGCGGCGTGCCGGTCGGCCCAGGCTGCGGCCACGTCCCCCGCGCCGCCGGAGGCCGCGAGCTCCGACTCCAGCACGGCCAGGGGCGGCACCGGCAGGCGCGCGCCCAGCTCGGTGAGCAGGTCGCCGAGCGCCGCGGAGACCGCGCGCAGGTGCGGCTCGGCGGCCGCCACCGCCACGGGCACGGCGACCGCGCCGGCCAGCGCGCCGGCCGCGAACTGGTCGAGGAAGACCTTGAGCAGGCCGGTGTACGTGCCCTTGTAGGCGGGCGTGGCGACGACCAGCAGCCGGGCCTCGCGGACGGCCGCGAACGGGTCGGCCACCGCGCCCGAGCCGCGCGCCGGCTCCGGGCCGAACGTGACGCCGACGAGATCGGCCAGCTCCAGCACCACGCGGCCGTCGAGCGGGGCGAGCCGGGCGGTGAGCGCGTCGGCGGTCGCCTCGGCCAGGGTACGGGTGCGGGAGGCGGGGCGCGGGTTGCCCACCAGCACGACGAGTTCAGTCATGCCACTTATCCTATCGGAGAAATAGGCTATGCGGGACCGCCGTCGGGGCGCATCCCCTCCCACGGGTCGTAGTCGACCTCCAGCGGCTCCTGCGGCGGTCGCTCCCCCTCCGGCACGTGCTGGAGGTTGACCCGGATCCGGTACCAGAGCGAGCTGCGCCCGCGCATCCCGTCGACCAGCACGTCCGCCGGCTCCAGCCGCTCCACTGTGGATGGATGGCGGGCCTTCCACCGCTCCAGCCCGGCCAGCGCCTCGTCCTTCGTCTTCGCGCGGGCGATCTCGATGAGCGGCATGGTGGACTGGCGGCGCCCGGCGCCCTTCGGCGGCTTCTCCGCCGGGCCGAGCCGCTTGGCCAGGTCGAGCAGCCCGTCGAGCGCCCCGAAGGCGTTGTCGATGCCCTGCCACGGGTCGCCGCCGGCCTCGTACCGCTCACGCACCGCCGGCAGCGTGAACTCCTCCGGCCGGCAGTCCGGCACCTCCTCCCAGGCCAGCGGCGTGGAGACGCGGGCGTCCGGGGTCGGGCGCACCGAGTACGCGGAGGCGACCGTGCGGTCCTTGGCGTTCTGGTTGAAGTCGACGAACACGCCCTGCCGCTCCTCCTTCCACCACTTGGCGGTGGCGAGGCCGGGCGCCCGGTTTTCCACCTCGCGGGCGACCGTCTCGGCGGCCAGGCGCACGTCCCGGTAGAGCCAGCGCGGCTCGATCCGGGCGTAGATGTGGAAGCCCCGCGAGCCGGACGTCTTCGGCCACGCGGTCAGCCCGTGGTCGGCCAGCACCTCGCGGGCGACCTGCGCCACGTCGACGATCTGCCGCCACTCCACGCCCGGCACCGGGTCGAGGTCGATGCGAAGCTCGTCGGGGCGGTCGAGGTCTTCGGCGAGCACGGGATGCGGGTTGAGGTCGACGCAGCCCAGGTTGACGACCCAGGCCAGCCCGGCGGCGTCGCGGACCACGACCTCCTCGGCGGAACGGCCGGAGGCGTACTTGAGCTCGGCCACCTCGATCCAGTCGGGGCGCTTGCTCGGCGCCCGCTTCTGGAAGAACGCCTCCTCCTCGATGCCCTTGACGAAGCGCTTGAGCACCATCGGCCGCCCGGCGACGCCCCGCAGCGCGCCACCGGCCACGGCGAGGTAGTAGTTGACCAGGTCGAGCTTGGTGTGACCGCCGGCCGCGAACACCACCTTGTCGGGGTGCGTGATCGTCACCTCGCGGCCGGCGACCTCGAGGACCGCCGGCTTCGACATGCCCCTACTCTCTCAGAGCGGGACGGACGACTTCGCCAACTCCGTCGTCAGCGTCAGGCCGGAGATCGTGACCTCCTGCTTGACCAGGCCGAAGCCGGGCTTGAGCCAGAACTTCCCGCTCGCCTCCGTCACGCCGGCGATGCCCTGGCCGAGGTCGAGGTCGAGGCTGATCGCGTACGCCTCGGCGGTGCCCGCCGGCGTGGTCACCGACTCGGTGCCGACGCCGGTCACCGTGTATCGCACCTGCTGGCTCCGCCCGTCGAGCCCGGGCCCGCGCACCTCGACCGCCGTGCGGCCGGTGCCCTTCGTGCCCGCCTCCAGGTCGGCCACCGGAGGTACGGCCACGTCGTCGCCGGAGCCGCGCACCTCGAACCCGGCCGCGGCCGCGCCGAACGCGCCGATGTCGACGGTCAGCCCGCCGTCCGACCGGGTCACGAACTCCCGCTCGGCGGCCCCGCCGGTGCCCTTCTCGGTGACGGTCACCGTGCGCCCTTCGGCGCCCTGGACGACGCTGTCGACGGTCACCGAGGTGGTGCCGCTGACCACGCCACCGAGCGTGTACTCCAGCGTGGCGCCCTCGACCGGCGGGTAGAAGTAGAGGCCGGTGTCGGCCGGCGCCGCGGCCTCGGTGGACGGCGCACCGGTCGGGGCCGGCGCGTTGGCCGCGGGGGCCTCGTCGCCGCCCGAGCCGCAGGCCGTCACGGGCAGGGCCAGCACCAGCGCGGCCGGCAGGGCCAGCCAGCGCCGTCGGGGCTTGATCACGCCGCTTCCTCCGTACGCGAGGGGCTCGGGACCCCGCCCAGGCTACGTGGTCCTCGCCCGCCGCCGTCGCGGGCAGCTACACACAGCATCTATACATGGCGCGTATACCTATGGTGTAGAGTTCTCGGCATGTCGATCGGACAGACCTTCCTGGGGCTGCTGGAGTCCAGCCCACGGCATGGCTACGACCTCAAGCGGGCCTACGACGAGCGCTTCGGTCACAGCCGCCCGCTGCACTTCGGCCAGGTGTACGCCACGCTCTCCCGCCTGCTCAAGAACGGCCTCGTGGAGGTCGAGAGCGTGGAGCCGGGCGGCGGGCCGGAGCGCAAGCGCTACGCGATCACGCACGCGGGCGTGACCGACGTGTCCCGGTGGCTGGCCCAGCCGGAGAAGCCAGAGCCGTACCTACAGACCACGCTCTACACGAAGGTCGTGCTCGCCCTGCTCACCGGCCGGTCGGCGGCCGACCTGCTGGACACGCAGCGGGCCGAGCACCTGCGCCTGATGCGCGAGCTGACCCGCCGCAAGGCCACCGGCGACCTCGCCGAGCAGCTGATCTGCGACCACGCGCTCTTCCACCTCGAGGCCGACCTGCGGTGGCTGGAGCTGACCGCCGCCCGCCTCGACGAGCTGGCCAAGACGGTGACGGCATGAGTGAGCACGGCGAAGCCGCGTCGCGGGCGGGGCGCGCGCTGCTGGTCGCCGACGACCTGCGCAAGGCGTTCGGCGCGACGCCCGCCCTCGACGGCGCCTCGATGGCGATCGACGCGGGCGAGGTGGTCGCGGTCATGGGCCCGTCCGGCTCGGGCAAGTCGACGCTGCTGCACTGCCTGGCCGGCATCGTGCCCCCCGACTCCGGCCGCGTGCTCTACGAGGGCCGCGAGGTCTCCACGATGAGCGACGGCGAGCGGAGCGCGCTGCGGCGCGGGCAGTTCGGGTTCGTGTTCCAGTTCGGGCAGCTCGTGCCGGAGCTGACCTGCCTGGAAAACGTGGCCCTCCCGCTGCGGCTGGCGCGGACCCGGCGGCGGGCGGCGGAGCGGCGGGCGGCCGAGTGGCTGGAGCGGCTGGAGGTCGCCGGCGTCGCCGGCAAGCGGCCGGGCGAGGTCTCCGGCGGCGAGGGGCAGCGGGTCGCGGTGGCCCGCGCACTGGTCACCTCGCCCAAGGTGATCTTCGCGGACGAGCCCACGGGGGCGCTCGACTCGCTCAACGGCGAGCGCGTCATGCGCCTGCTCACCGCCGCCGCCCGGGAGACGCGCGCGGCGGTGGTGCTGGTGACGCACGAGGCGCGCGTCGCCGCGTACTCGGATCGGGAGGTCGTGGTCCGCGACGGCCGCACCCGCGACCTGGCCCGGATGGCGTCATGAGCGAGCGAGTTGGCGCGGCGGCGTCTGGACTGGGCGGCCCAGCCTTCAGCGCGGCACGAGCGAGCGGCACGGCGCGAGTGGCGTGGGAGGCCCGGTGAGGATCGTCAGCGACCTGCTGCTCGGCGCGCGGCTGGCGTTCGCTGGCGGGCGGGACGGATGGACCCGCGCGGTGCTCACCGCGGTCGGCGTCGGCATCGGCGTGGCCATGCTGATGCTCGCCGCGGCGGTGCCGGGCGCGCTGGACGCCAGGGAGGCGCGCGGCTCCGCCCGTGGCGCGCTCGGCATCGGCGACCAGGCCACGCCGGGCGAGGCGACGATGCTGGTCGCCCCCTTCGACACCGAGTTTCGCGGGATACCGGTGCGCGGGCGGATCCTGCGCCCCGAGGGGTCGAGGCCGCCGCTGCCGCCGGGCGTCGCCGCCATCCCCCGGGCCGGCGAGGTGGTCGTCTCCCCCGCGCTCCGCGACGTGCTGAGGTCGGGCGACGGTGCGCTCTTCGCGCCCCGCCTCGGCGGCGCCACGGTGACCGGCACGATCGGCGACGCAGGGCTTGCCGGCCCCGGCGAGCTGGCGTTCTACCTCGGCAGCGACACACTGACCGCGGATCGGGCGGGCCGGATCGACAGCTTCGGCGACCGGACGTTCAACGAGGGCCTCGGCCCGGTCCTGACCCTGCTCGTCGTGATCATTTTCGTCGTACTCCTGCTGCCCATCGCGGTCTTCCTCGGCGCGGCCGTACGCTTCGGCGGCGAGCGCCGGGACCGGCGGATGGCCGCCCTCCGCCTGGTCGGCGCCGACCGGCGGATGACCCGGCGGATCGCCGCCGGGGAGGCAGCCGCGGGCGCGCTGCTCGGCGTCGCGGTCGGCGCGGTGCTCTTCCTGCTCGGCCGCCAGCTCGTGCCGCTGGTCACGCTCTGGGACATCAGCGTCTTCGCCGGCGACGTACGCCCGCCCCGGGAGACCCAGATCCTCATCGCGGTCGCCGTGCCGGTGCTCGCGGTGGTGGTCAGCATGATCTCGCTGCGCGGCGTCGTGGTCGAGCCGCTCGGCGTCGCGCGCCGCACCGCGCCCACGCGCCGCCGGCTCTGGTGGCGGCTGATCCTCCCGCTGCTCGGCGTCGCCCTGCTATATCCGCTGATCGGCAACGTGCGCGACGCCGAGCAGGGCAACCAGTACCAGATCGCGGCCGGCGCCGTGCTCCTGCTGATCGGCGCGGTCACCCTCCTGCCCTGGCTGATCGACCTGGTGGTACGCCGCATGCGCGGTGGCGCCGTGCCCTGGCAGCTCGCCATCCGCCGGCTCCAGATCGACAGCGCCACCTCGGCTCGGCTGGTCAACGGCGTGGCGGTGGCGGTCGCCGGCACGATCGGCCTGCAGATGCTCTTCGCCGGCGTCCAGCACGAGTACCGCCACGACACCGGGCAGGACCCGGACCGCGCCCAGGCGTACGTGCACGTGCGGACCTCCGACGGGCCGGGCACGATGGCCCGGCTCGCGGCGGCGCCCGGCATCGCGGAGGTGACCGGCACGCTCCAGGCGGCGGCGACCCCGGTGGGCGAGCCGGAGCGACATGTCGAGGTCCACATCGGAGACTGCGCCGCGCTGGCCGAGCTGGCCACTGTGGAGGGTTGTACGGACGGCGCCGTCTTCCTCAGCGGCGGTGGCGTGGCCGCGGGCGACCGCCTGGTGCTCGGCGACGGCGGTCCACAGTGGATCGTCCCGGCCAGCGCCCGCCCGGCCCAGGTGCGCCCCGACCCGAACGGCTGGACCCGCGAGGGCGTGCTCGCCACGCCCGCCGCCCTCGACACCAGCCGGCTCGGCCCGCTGAACGCCAGCCTCTACGTCAGCACCGACCGGCGCGACCCGGACGCGATCGAGCACGTACGCAACGCGGCCGCCGCCGTCAGCCCACTCGCCTCGGTGGGGACACTCGTCGAGACACAGGAGGCGCGCCGCTTCACCAACATCCGGCGCGGCCTCTACATCGGGGCGGTGGTGACCCTCCTGCTGGTCGGTGCCAGCCTGCTGGTCGGCATTCTGGAGCACCTGCGCGAACGCCGCCGCCTGCTCGCCATGCTGGTCGCGGTCGGCACGCGGCGCGGCACGCTCGCCTGGTCGGTGGTCTGGCAGACGGTGGTGCCGGTCCTGCTCGGACTCGCTTTGGCCGTACTCTTCGGGCTGGCGCTGGGCGCTGTGCTGCTACGCATGGTGGGCGTGCCGATCTCCATCAGTTGGCCGGTGGTGGGCATGTCGGCCGGCCTGGCCACGGCCGTGATGCTGGCGGTCACGCTGCTCAGCCTCCCGCCCCTGTGGCGCCTCATGCGCCCCGACGGCCTCCGCACCGAGTAACGCCCCCGGCGCCAGCGGGCGAACTCCGCCCCGGCGTGCTGGGCCAGTGTGTGTCGGCGAACTCGGCGACCGCCTGCGATGGCGTCGAGCAGCGCCGCCGCTACGCCACCACCGCCACGCGGACCACCGGTGTGTGCCGCACCGGGAAGTTGACCGAGCTGGCGATGAAGCAGTCGCGGTGAGCATCCTCGTGCAGGCGGGTCGCCGTCTCGACCATCTCCGGCTCAGCGACCGTGACCTCCGGGCGGAGCACCACCTCGGTGAAGTGCCCGCCGTTGCCGGCCTGCTCCATCGAGCCGAGGACGGCGTCGGTGTACGCGGTCACCACCACGCCCGCCACCGCGCAGTGGTGCAGGTAGGCGAGCATGTGGCACTCGGCGAGGGCGGCGACGAGCAGCAGCTCAGGGTTCCACCGCGCGGGGTCACCACGGAACGCGGGGTCGGCGCTGCCGGCGATGTCCGGGCGCCCCTCGGTCTCCACGTCGTGGTCCCGGCCGTAGTCGCGGTATCCGCTCGTGCCCGTGCCGCGGTTGCCGGTCCACCGCACGGCGACCTCGTACGTGTGCGTCCGTCCCATGGGCGGCAATCCTAGGCGCCCCCGCCGGCACGGCAGAGGCCGCCCGCACTCGGCACCGCCAACCACGAGCCAGGCGCCGCCAACCACAAGGCAGGCGCCGTCAGCACCCCGGCGGGGCGCAGCTCTCCTCGTCCTGCGTGCCGGGGCGGCCGGCGGCGCGCAGGTTGGCGAGCACCGCCTCGGAGATCTCGGCCAGCGCGTCCAACTGCTCCTTCGTGAGCTGCTCGATCAGCCACCGCCGCACGTGCTCGGCGCGCAGGGGCGCCGCGCCCTCGATCGCGTCGCGGCCGGCGGGGGTGATGGCGATCTCGGCGCCGCGCGGGGTGTCCGCGCACTTCTCGCGCGTGACCAGGCCGCGCTCGGACATCCGGGTCAGGTGGTGGTGGAGGCGGCTCTTCTCGAAGTCGGTGACCAGGCCCAGCTCGAACGGGCGCATCCGCCCGCCCGGCGCGGCGGCGAGCGCGGTCAGCACCACGTAGTCGGGCTCGGACAGGCCGGTCTCGCGCGCGAGATGGTGGCTCAGCCGACGCCACAGCAGCACCTGCATGTCGTAGAACGCCTGCCAGGTGCGCTGCTCTCGGTCGTCGAGCCACTCGGCCGTGCCGGTCATGTGACCAATCCTACGGCCTAGTTGATACATCAACCCGGGATGCGTACAGTGCGGATGACACGTCAACCCGACGACAGACCGAGGGCAGACCCATGACCAAGATCGGCATCATCATCGGCAGTACCCGCCCCGGGCGCCGGGCGGAGACCGTAGCCCGCTGGGTGCACGGCATCGCCAGCAAGCGCACCGACGCCGAGTTCGAGCTGGTCGATCTCAAGGACTTCGACCTCCCCCACCTGGACGAGGAGGTCCCCGCCTCGCAGGGCGTCTACGCCAACGCGCACACGCGGGAGTGGGCCCGGGTCGTCGACTCGTACGACGGGTACGTCTTCATCACGCCCGAGTACAACCACTCCACCTCCGGCGCACTCAAGAACGCGATCGACTTCGTCTACAACGAGTGGACGAACAAGGCGGCCGGCTTCGTGTCGTACGGCTCGGTCGGCGGCGCGCGGGCCGTCGAGCACCTGCGCCTCGTGGTGGGCGAACTCCAGATCGCCGACGTGCGGGCCCAGGTCGCGCTGAGCCTCTTCACCGATTTCGAGAACTTCACGGTGCTCACGCCGTCGCCGTTCCAGGAGTCGCAGCTCACCACCATGCTGGACCAGGTCGTGGCGTGGAGCGCGGCGCTGCGGACGGTACGCCAGGCGGCCGTCCCGGCCTGAGTCCACCGGGGACACGGCGCGGCCGCCCCACCAGCGGCCGCAGCCGTGCCCGCCCCGCTGGCGCGAGCGGCGCGGACACCACCAGACCGGTCAGGAATCGAGAAGCATCCGCCCCGAATCCGCACTTAGCGTGACCGCCATGGACATCACGATCCGCCCGCCGTCCGAGGAGGTCCGTTGAACGGGAACAAGTGGATCCGGCAGATCCACCGCTGGCTGGCCATCGCCTTCACGGTGGCCGCGCTCGTCGTCACCGTCGCCGTCGCGACCCAGGAGGAGCCGCCCGCGGTGGTGTACCTCTCGCCGCTGCCCCCGCTCGCCCTGCTCCTGCTCACCGGCCTGTACCTCTTCGCGCTCCCCTACACCGCCAAGCGGCGGGCCGCCCGGCGACCCTAGAGCACAGATCCGAAGAGCACAGATCCGAGCTACCGCGATGCCCGTCGCGGTCCAGGCCGCTGCTCCCGCAGCCTCACCCTCCGCTCGGGCGGAGCGAGATGCCCTTGAGGAACGCCTCGCCGATCTGGGCCGGGTCCTTGGCGATCAGCACGCCGCCGCCGGTGGTGCGGGTGATCTGGTCGAGCTCGGTGCGGTTCACCGCGTCGCCCAGGCCCAGGATGATCACTTGGATCGGCCGCTTCGGGTCTTTGAGCTCCTCCAGGCGGTTGAGCAGCGCGGGGAGCGAGAGGCCGCCGTCCGGGTCGTCGTTGCCGATGCCGTCGGTGAGGATCAGCACCGAGTTGACCCGGCCCGCCTGCCAGCCGTCCTGCACCGTCTCGTACGCGGCGGCGAGCGTGTCGTAGAGGCCGGTGTCGCCGTTTTGCTTCGGCTGGATCTTGCCGATCTCCTCCAGCAGCGTGGCGCGCGTGCTGGCGAGCGGGCCGATCGGCGCGATCTCCCGCCAGTCTTTGCCGTCGCCGAGGTTGGTGGAGAAGACCCACACGCCGACCGCCCAGTCGTCGCCGAAGAGCGCGAGACCGCGGCGGGCCGCCTCCTTGGTGACCTCCATCCGGGTCGCGCCGCCGGCGCTCGGCACCGCACCGCGCATCGTGCCGGAGATGTCGAAGACGGCGAGCATCCGGGCCGGCGCGGTGACCGCCGTCCAGTTGGAGAGCGTACGGTCGACGGCCTCGGGATCGGGCGCGCCGCCCTTGCCCCCCGCGGCCGGCGGGGCGGTCTTCTCCGGGCCGCCGGCCGGCACCGCGAAGCCGCTGCCGGTCGAGCCGTCCGGCGCGCGCAGCCCGAGCGCGCCGAGCCGGTCCCGGAACGCGGACTCGTTGAGCGCCCTGTGCAGCGACTCGGCCGCGGCGGTCTTGTCCGGGTCGGTGCCGGGCATCACCGCGTACGGGTAGTCGAGCGGCGTGGGGGCCGGGTCGAGGTAGATCGCGGCCAGCGGCACCGGCGGCTTCTTCGCGTTGTACCGGATCACGTCCTCTTCGGAGAGCGTCGCGACGCCCAGCCCGGAGGCGAGCGACGCCGAGTCGGCCGCCTGCGGAAACTTCGCCGTGAGGTCGTCGCGGACCGTCGACCGGCCGGCCGCCAGCGCGCGGAGCGCGGCGGTCTGTACCGACTGCGCGTTCGCCCCGGACTGGGCCGCGGCGGCGAGCGCGAGGAGCCCGGCCAGGCCGGCCGCGTCGCGGGTCGGCTCGACGATGCCGGCGCGCAGGCCGCTGCCGGTGAGCATCTGCTGGAGGAGGGCGGGCAGATCGGGCTTCTTCTCCGGCCAGCCGAAGGTCTTCGCGATCGGCTCGGGGATCGCCAGGACGACCGGGCTGTGCGCGACCGACGCGCCGTTGGTCGGCGTGAACCCGGGCGCCGCCGCCTTGAGCCGGTGCAGCCAGATCGAGGAGTCGGAGATCCACACGTCGGGGATGGTGACGCTCCCGCTCGCCCCGCCGACGCCGGTCAGCGCCACGCCGTGCTTGGCGGCGAGGGCGGCGGCCAGGTCGACCGGGCTGGCCTCGCCGACCTCGACACCGACGCAGACTCCGCCGGTGGAGGCACCTTCGGCGACCCACTCCTCCGCGGTGGCGCGCACGTCGCCCACCAGCTCCTGCGGGGCGGCCACGGTCAGCTTGACCTGCCCGCTGCAATCGTCGCCGGAAAGCTCCCGGTATCCGAAGTATGATCCACCGACGACTACAATGAGCGCCACCGCCGCCGCGATGGCGCCAAACGCGGGAAATCGTTCTCGCATGCGATGACGGCCAGGCACGGGATCCATCCTGCTGAGCCGAACGGCTGGTTGCCACGGCTGTTCGGCGGAACGTTACCGAGTGGAAAGTTTTCACTAAACTTCTGTGACATCGGGTAGTCGGCGCACTCCAGGCCGTGTGTGAAGGTTTGGGAAACGGACCCCGAGGTCATTCAGTGCTCCATGGCGCGAACCCCCCTCGCGGTCCTCACCCGAGCCGGCTTCATCGGGTATGGCCTGGTCCATCTCCTCTTCGCCTGGCTGATCCTCCAGGTCGCCTTCGGCCAGCCAGCCGACGAGGGCGACCAGTCCGGCGCACTCCGTACTCTCGCCGAGCAGCCGCTTGGCGGGTTCCTCGTCGTCGCGGTCGCGGTCGGGCTGCTCGCGATGGCGGTGTGGCAGATCCTCGAGGCGGCCGGCGGTCACCGCGCCGACCGGGGCACCGAGCGCACGCTGGAGCGGGTCGGCTCCGCCTGCCGCGCGGCCGTGTACCTCTACTTCGCCTGGACCGGGCTGAAGGTCTACCAGGAGGCCGACTCGTCCAGCGCGGACAAGCAGCAGGAGCTGACCACCGAGCTCATGAGCTCGGCGGGCGGCCGCTGGGTCGTCGCGCTCGCCGGCCTCGGGCTCGCCGCGCTCGGTGCCGGGCTGGTCTGGTACGGCATGGTCAAGCGCTTCGAGAAGCACCTGCTCATCCACCAGATGGGGCCGACCGCCCGCAAGGTCAGCCGCCGGCTGGGCGTGGTCGGCTACGTCGCCAAGGGCTGCGCGTACGGCATCGCCGGCATCCTCTTCGCGGTCGCCGCGTTCACGTACGACCCGGAGAAAGCGCGCGGCCTCGACGCCACCCTGCACACGCTGCGCGAGCAGACGTACGGAACGGTGCTGCTGGTGGCCATGGCGGTCGGCATCGCCGCGTACGCCGGGTTCTGCCTGGTGCAGGCGAAGTACCGCGAGGTCGACGCCCCGGACGTGACGTCGCCCATCCGCGCCGGGGCGTCCGCCTGAGACGCGCCGCGGCGGCGCGCCCGACCGGGTGCGCCGCCGCCTCGTGCTCACACGGGGACCGACACGAAGGTCTCCCCCGCGGTGTTTCGCACCTCGATGGCGACCACGTCGTCGGGCGGCACCGAGGCGCTGCCGTCGAGGTTGGTGCCGTCGTGCTCGCCCTGCTCGGAGACGAGCCAGCCGGCCGCGATCTCCCGCTCGCCGGTGCTGCTGACCACGATCAACTGGCAGTCCTCCCCGGCCGGGATGCCGATTACGGAGGCGTTGACCCGGACCCAGCCGGCCGCCGGCACGACCCGGGCGGTCATCCGCACGCCGCTCGACGCGTCGGCGGTGGTGTTGACCCGCGTGCCGGGCGGCAGCGGCGAGACGGTCGGCGCCGCCGACGGCGGCACCTGGGCCGCCTGCTCCGGCGCGGTGCCCCGGCCGAGCGCGACGCCGGCACCGAGCGCGCCGGCCAGCAGCACCGCGGCGGCGGCCACGGCCGGCAGCCAGCGGCGGCGGCTCGCGGCGGTCACCTCCGTGCGCACCTGCCGGAGGGTGCGCTGGAGGACCAGGTCGGCGTCGGGCGGCCCGTGCGTCAACGCCTCCGGCGGGATGTCCTCGAGCACGTCCTTCACCGCCTCAAGCTCCACGACGTCGGCCCGGCAGATCCCGCACTCGGCCAGGTGGGCGTCGACATCGCGCCGCTCGTCGGGGTCGAGCGTGTCCAGCACGTACGCGCCGAGCAACTGCGCGTCATGCGCCTCGGCACTCATCATGCCGCCCCTTTCAGGGCGGCCGACCGCCCTACCAGCAGCTCTCGCAGGTTCTTCAACGCGTTGTGCGAACGGGACTTGACCGTACCGGCCGGGATGCCGAGGTGTTCGGCCGTCTCGGCGACGCTGCGCCCCTGGAAGTAGATCTCCACCAGTACGCGGCGGTGCTCCTCGGAGAGGTGCTCCAGCGCCTGCAAGGCCACCATGGAGTCCACCACGCGGTCGGCGTGGTCGCGCTCCACCGGCCCGACCGAGGCGGTCTCGGCCACCTCCACCGGACGGATCGCCCGGGCGCGGGCCCGGTCGGTCATGACGTTGCGAGCGACGGTGAACATCCAACCCCGGATCGAGCCGGTCTGCTCGGACAGCGTCTCCGCATGCCGCCAGGCCCGGATCAGGGTCTCCTGGAGCACGTCCTCCGCCAGGGCGCGGTCCCCCGCGATCCTGGTGACGTACGCCAGGATCGCCGCGCCGTGCTGCTCGTAGAGCGACCGGACCAACGCCTCGTCGCTGGAAGTCGGTGGCCGTCCCCTCGCCATCCGCCGTCCCGCCCTTCGTCAGAGAGTCACCACCACTACGGCCACGGGACCGGGCGGGTTCACGCGCACTCCGCACCGGTGTTGAGGCAGCGCACCACGCGAGTCATCAGCGGCTCCGGCATGAGGTTGACGAAGAACGCGTGATCGGTCTGCGGGGCGTTGCGCTGCGGCGGGAACGAGTCGATCGCGAACCGGTCGCCGTCGGGCCGCGGGTACTCCACCGTGACCCGCATCCGGGGCACCGGGAACGTGCCGGCCGGGCAGGCCCCGCTGGCCGCCGGGAAGACCAGGTGGGCGCGGTGGTTGGGGCTGTCCACGCGGCGCCCGTCCCAGCAACTCGGGAAGTCGAAGACCCGCACGACCCGGTCGCCGCGGGGGCAGAGCGGGTAGCGGTCGGTGCGCCGCTGCGGTGTGCCCGAACAGGTCCACGCGCGGGTCGCCTGGCCGGCGGGCGTGGTGGCGGTGTTGGCGTCGCCGACCGTGCCGCGCAGCAGCGGGGGCATCGCGACGACCGGCCCGGCCGGGTTGCCGTACGCGGTGAGCGTCACCGCCGCCGGCGCCGCGATCGTGCCGTGCGCCGGCCCGCCGGCCCGCTCGCCGGTCCGCAGCACCGGCCAGTAGTACGTGGACAGATCGCCGTTGCCGCAGCTCGTGGTGGCGGCGGCGAGGCTCGCGTCGGTGCTGTCCACATCGGTCGAGAGGTTGCCGACGTACTCGTGGACGTGGTGCGGCGGGCCGGCCACACCAGGCACCACGACGACGTTGGCGGTGTTGCGGTGCCCCTCCTCGTTGCGCCCGCACGACCACGTGTACGCCCGTGTGGCCGGCTCGGGCGGTGCGAAGGGCGCGGCGGCGATCTCGACGTACTCCCCGCCGCGCGGCGCCGGGGTCGTCCACTGTGGAATGACGATCGTCGCCGCGAGGAGGGTCAGCTCGACGCCGGCGATCAGGAGGTAGAAGCGCGCGGGGGAAAAGCCTGTGAACCGGCCGGCTCCACCAGTCGTATTGGAGCCAACCAACTGAATCACCTGCCCCGGCGACAGCTCCACCGAATGAGCTGCGCTCGGGAAACGCCGCCGCGCCCTGCCAAGCCCTGCGGCACAACACATCCCGCGTCGCTCCTGCTGACTATGCCAGGCGCGACCGGCGACCGCAATGCCGTCGTACCTCGCTGAGGAGTCAGTCCACATGAGAAACCGCCGCTTCCTCGCCACGCTCGGCGGCGTGATCGCCGTCGCCGGCCTCTCCGCCTGTTCGCTGACCGCGCCCAAGGCCGAGCCGGTCTTTCGGACCCCGCCCGCCGAGCCCGCCGCGACAGCCACGCCCGCGCCGGATTCCGGTGCCGCCGCGGGCGCCGAGGCGCCGCCGGCCACCGGTACCCCGCAGGTGCTGCGGATCGCCAAGCTCGACGGCTTCTCGCCGGTGGTCGTCAACGGCAAGGGGCGCACGATCTACCGCTTCGACCGGGACCGGAACGACCCGCCCGCCACCACCTGCGTCGACGGCTGCGGCCAGACCTGGCAGCCGGTGCTCGCCCCGAACGGCGTCGAGGTGGACGCCGGCATCGAGGACGACCTGGTCGGCACCGTCGCCCGGCCGGACGGCAACGACCAGCTCACGCTCAACGGCTGGCCGCTGTACTACTTCCACGAGGACCTGAAGCTCGGCCAGACCGCCGGGCACGGCACCGGCGACGTGTGGTGGGCGATCTCGCCGATCGGCGGCCGGGCGGAGAAGTCGGCCGACCCCGCGCCGGCCACGAAGCCGCAGGTGCTACGGCTCGCCGAGGTCGACGGCCTCTCCCCCGCGGTGGTCGTCAACGCCAAGGGCCGCACGATCTACCGCTTCGAGAAGGACGACAACAGCCCGTCCCGTACGACCTGCGTCGAGACTTGCGCGCAGACCTGGGAGCCGGTGCTCGCGCCGAACGGCGTGCAGGTCGGCGAGGGCATCGACGGCGGCCTGGTCGGCATCGTCAAGCGGCCGGACGGTGGCCGGCAGCTCACGCTCAAGGGGTGGCCGCTGTACTACTTCCACAAGGACCTGAAGCTCGGCCAGATCGCCGGCCATGGGACGAAGGACCAGTGGTTCGCGATCACCGCCGGGGGCGGCAAGGCGAAGAAGAGGTCTGCCTCCTCCGGCGGCTCCAACTCCGGATCCGGCGGCGACTCGTACTAGAAGGGGGACTCGTACTAGAAGGGGGGACGTGCCGGCCGGCGGCTGCACCCCGCCGGCCGGTTCGCCGTGCTCGCCCCTGTGGCGGGCCCGGGGGCGGCCCCTGGAAACAGGCCCTACGGGAGCGTGCCCTCGACGGCCTGGACCAGGTCGGGGTCGTCGGGCGTGACGCCGGGCCGGAAGCGCCGCACGACCTCGCCCTCGGGCGAGACGAGGAACTTCTCGAAGTTCCACTTGACGTCGCCGGCCTCGCCGTCGGCGTCGTACGCGCGGGTCAGCAGGCTGTAGAGCTGGTGCTGGCCCGGCCCGTTCACCTCGGTCTTCTCCAGCAGCGGAAACGTCACGCCGTACGTGGTGGAGCAGAACTCCGCGATCTCCTCGGCCGTGCCCGGCTCCTGCCCGCCGAACTGGTCGCAGGGGACGCCCAGCACGCTGAAGCCTCGGCCGGCGTAGGCCTCGTGCAGCCGCTCGAGTGCGGCGTACTGGGGCGTGAGACCGCACTTCGAGGCGACGTTCACGATGAGCAGGGCCTGGCCCCGGTAGTCCGCCAGGGAGGCCGGCTCGCCGGCCAGTGTCCGGACCGGGACGTCGTAGATCGTCATGCCCCCATCATGACCCGCCTAGCCGGCGTTCCACCGCGCGGGCCGACCAGGTCACATCTGGGAGGTACGCGGCCGCCCGGTCGCGGGGCGTGCCGCGCCGGTGCCGGTACCCGGGCCGCCCAGCGAGCTGGGCGCGTCCGGGTGAGCCCTCTCGTGCACGCCGATGCCGAGCCGGTCGACCAGTTCGCCGCCGAACCACGCCGCGGTGCCGCCGAGCGCGACCGCGATCACCTCCAGCGCGAAGGCGCCCCCGCCGGCCGCGTGGTTGGTGTTGCCGACCCGGATCAGCCAGGCGATGACGAAGAGCACGAGTACGGCCGCGTTGAGCAGCCCGTGCACGCGTCCGACCCGCTTGGCCCGCGTGCCGGACGGGATCGAGGTGAAGTCGGCGAAGCCGGTGAGCGCGGCGAGCACCGCGCCGATGATCCCGGCCGAGATCATCCAGAAGCCCACCTCGGCGAACACGCCGTTGTCGCTGAACAGGTGGATCAGGTCGAAGATGGTACCGGTGACGAAGAGCCCGAGCGGGAACACCACCAGCATCGGGTGCACCGGGTGTCCCAGGACTCGCACACGTGTCTTCACTGGTTCTCCCCCTAGAAGTCGGGTCCAGCTCGCTAGAAATCGGGTACGACGGACCGGTCGGTGGCGCGGCGCTCGGCCAGGTCGGCCAGGCGCCGCAGCGACTCCCGGTTGCGCCGGTGTATGACGAGGTCGTTCACAGCGGTGCGGAGCCCGCGCAGCGGTCCGGCGTGAAAGTCCTCGGCCATCCGCACGGTCGTGTGTCCCGGATCGAGCTCGACCAGGGTGATCAGCACGTCGGCCTCGCCCAGCGGCCACAGCCGGGGACGCAGGTGCAACTCCCGGAACGTGTCGCTGGCGATCACCATCGTGCTGTCGTGGATCGAGACCGGCCACGGCCCGGCCTTGTGGTGGATCTGCGTGCCGGGCGCCGGCCAGTCGGGGTCGACGTCCCGGATGTGGGCGGTCCCCACTACCCAGTCGCTGTACGTCCAGCCGTCGGCCAGAATCGTCCAGACCCGGTCGGGAGTCGCCGCCACGGTCCGTTCCACCTCCGCCATGGCGGAGGGATTCCCCTGGTGCGGTGCCTCATGCGCTCCCGGGCAGGCGGGTGCTGATCCGCACGATCGTGCCGGCGGGACCGCTCTCGATCTCCATGCTGTCGCTCATCTGGCTGGCGATCCACAGCCCCATCCCGCCTTCGCTGGAGGGCAGCGGACGCTCTCGGCGCTCGACGTACGGCGCGGAGATGAAACCGGGACCGCCGTCCCGAACCTCGCAGTGGAGCCGCTGGTCGGCCCAGATCCGCAGCTCGCCGGTGCCGCCGCCGTGGCGTACGGCGTTCGCCATCAGCTCGTTGACCGCCGTGACCCAGTCGCTCGCCTCGTCCCCGGGCATCCCGCAGTCGAGCGCGATGGTCTCCACCTGCACACGGATCGCGGGCAGGCGCCCCGGCCCGATCGGGACATGGAGCAGCGGACGCACGTCGGGGACCAGATGGCGATCCGGCGAACGCCCGAGCACGACCACTCCCTCCTCGCGGTCCTTCCTACGGCTGGATCACACGCACGGAGGAATGTACCCACCTACGCGGAACCAAACCCGTCCTTTCCGCCAGTGGTGTGGTGGCCCACAGTCCCGCCGGTCAGGCGTACTACGCTTCTGCCGTGATCCACGAGCAGCGAGAAGAGAGCGACGAGCGGCTGCGCCGCCTCGAAGCGCTCACCGACACCTCGCTGTCCCAGCTCGACCCGCACGACCTGCTCGACGAGCTGCTCGACCGGGTCCGCGACGTGCTGCGCACCGACACCGCGGCGATCCTGCTACTCGACGCACACGCGCAGCAACTCGTCGCGACCGCCGCCAAAGGGCTGGAGCGGGAGGTGCGGGAGGGCTTCCGGATCTCGGTCGGGCGGGGCTTCGCCGGCCGGGTCGCCGCCGAGAAGCGCCCGGTCGTCATCCCCGACGTCCGCCCCGGCGACGTGGCCAACCCCCTGCTGCTGGAGGCGGGGATCCGCTCGCTGCTGGGCGTGCCGATGTTCGCCGCCGGCGAGGTGATCGGCGTGCTGCACGTCGGCTGCCGCAGCCCGCGCCAGTTCACGCCGGACGACATCCGGCTGCTGCGGATCGCCGCCGACCGGGCCAGCGCGGCGACCCGGGTACGGGCCAGCGGCATCGACCGCACCGCCGCGCTGGCGCTCCAGCGCAGCCTGCTCCCCACGCGCCTGCCGGAGGAGCCGGGCCTCGACAGCGCCGCCCGGTACGTACCCGGCCACGACGCGGGCGTCGGCGGCGACTGGTACGACGTCTTCCCGCTCCCCACCGGCTGGCTCGGCGTGGTGATCGGCGACGTCTCCGGGCACGGCCTGGCGTCGGCGGTGGTGATGGGGCGGCTGCGCAGCGCGCTGCGGGCGTACAGCCTGATCGGCGACGACCCGGCCGAGGCGCTCACGCGGCTCGACCGGAAGGTGCACCACTTCGAGGCGGGCAACCTCGCCACCGTGCTGTACGCGACAATCTCGCCGGACCGCTCGACCATCCGGATGTCCCTCGCCGGTCACCTGCGTCCCGTGCTGGCGGCGCCGGGCCAGCCGGCGGTCGTCGCGGAGGCGCCGGTCGACCTCCCGCTCGGCCTCGGTGGCCACCAGGCCGAGCGACGCGTGGCGGAGCTGCCGTTCCCGCCCGGCGGGGTGCTGGTCTGCTACACCGACGGGCTGATCGAGCGCCGCAACGAGGTGATCGACGAGGGCATCGAGCGGCTGCGCGCCGCCGTCTCGCCCGGCCCGGCGGAGTGGGTCTGCGACACCGTGATGGCCCGACTCGCCGAGGAACGCCCGGGCGACGACATCGCCCTGCTCGCCATCCGCCGCGCCGGCCCCGAGAGCGCCTCCTAGCACGGCACCAGCGGCCACCGGCCACTGATCACCTCGCCGGACGCAGCCGCCAAGAGGCCGAGGTGGTCGCGTGGCTGGGCCGCGTTCGGACCTGGTGTCGTCTGTGGGAGAAGCTGTCGAGCTGGGCGCACCGGTGCGTCCAACCCCGGGACGGGCGCCGGATGCGCGGCTCGTGGTGTGGATACCGGGTCCGGCGGGCCAGCCGCGCCGGACCCGGCGGGGGTGTATGTGGGCGTTGTCGGGGACATAGCCCTTTCAAACCGGCCGCAAGGGTCTACGTCCCTGACATAGCCTCTTGCGAAGCGACCGGGCCCGGACCGGGCGCCGCTGGTCCAACAACTATCCCGACCTATCGCTGGGCTGAGGGAGCGTGCCGGCGATTCGGCGCGAGTTGGGCGCGTTGGTGCGCCCAGCTCGACAGTTCTCTTGAACACGGACCCGACCTGCCGCGCCCGCGGCAACCCCGGGCTGGTCGCGGACAACTTCTTGCCGTGAGTGAGGACCCGAGATCCGCAGGATGGTGCCCGGGACCGAGACCCGCCCGCGTTGGGTCGGGTCGAGATCGTGGGGACGCGGAGGGTGCGGCTGCGGGAGCAGCGGCCCGGAGCGCGACGGGCATCGCGGCAGCTCCCCTCTGTCAAACCGGAATCGAACCGCGACGCAAAGCGCGAACCTCGACCGCGACAGATCTCTAGACACGCGACGAGATCTGCTGCACGGCCCAGGCGTTGCCGTCGGGGTCGGCGAAGAAGACGAAGCCGACGTTGTCCAGCGGGTCGTCGACCGGACGCGGGTTCTCCCCCATCACCCGCACCTCGCTCACCTCGACCCCGCGCTCGACGAGCTGCGCGCGCGCCTTGTGGATGTCGGCGACCACGAGCTGGAGCCCTTTGAGCGAGCCGGGCGGCATCTCCGGCACCGCGCCCTTGCCGATCACCACCGAGCAGCCGGAGCCGGGCGGGGTCAGCTGCACCACGCGCACGTCCTCGCTGATCACCGTGTCGTGGTCGACGTTGAAGCCGAGCCGGTCGGCGTAGAACGCCTTCGCCCGGTCCACATCGGACACCGGTACGACGACGACCTCAAGAGTCCAGTTCATCGGGGATTCCTTCCATGAGTAGCTGGTCGAGGCGGTCGAAGCCCTCTCCGACGCCGCGGGCCATCGGGTAGCGGAGCACGCGGTCGCGCCCCTCGGGAGTCGCGTAGCGCACCGTGCTGGTCAGGTCGGTGCGGCCGGCACGCTCGACGAACTCATGCGTGATCAGCGTCTCGCCGGGATAGGACTGGTCGTCGAAGACCTCGGTGAGGACCAGCCGGGCGTCCGGCTCGACCTCCCGGTAGACGCCGCTCTGCGCCATCCGCTCGCCGCCCGCCCCCACCGAGTCGAAGACGCCGCCCCGCGCCATCCGCTCGCCGCCCAGCGCCGTCGCCTGCGAGTCGAAGGCGCCGCCCCGCGCAGTCTTCTCCGAGACGCGGACCGTGCCCAGCGCCGCCCCCTCCGAGCCGGCGCCGCCAGCCCGCGCCATCCGCTCCGAGACGAACCGGTACGCGCCGCCGACCCGCAGGTCGATCTCGCAGGTGACCAGGTGCCAGCCCCGCGCGCCGTACCACCTCGTGAGCAACTCTGGGCGGGTGAACGCGGCGAAGACCAGCCGCCGGGGCGCGTCGAACGAACGGGCCAGCACGATCTCCCGGTCGGACGGCGTGGTGACGACGAGGCTCATGCCTCCGCCTCCCCCTGGAGCTCGCGCAGCAGCCCGTCGAGCCGCTGGTAGCTCTCCTCCCAGTAGTCGCGGTAGCCCTCCAGCCACTCGACCGCCTCCTTGAGCGGGCGCGCCTCCAGCCGACAGGGTCGCCGCTGCGCGTCGCGGCCACGGGTCACGAGCCCGGCGCGCTCCAGCACCTTGAGGTGCTTGGAGATCGCCGGCTGGCTCATCCGGAACGGCGCGGCCAGCTCGGTGACCGTCGCCTCCCCGGCCGCCAGGCGGGCCAGGATCGCCCGCCGGGTCGGGTCGGCGAGGGCCGCGAACGTCGCGTCCAGCACATCGGCAGTCATTTATAACCTCTTGGTTTCATAACCTTCTGGTTTTGTACCCGCCCGCCAGCCGCGATGTCAAGTGATCCGCCCTCGTCCGGGGCGCGTACCAGGGGCGTGAACGGCGCAGCCGTGTACGTCTTCGGAGTGGTCGCGGCCGACCACCCCGCCAGTCCGGCCGACCTGGTCGGCCTCGGCGGGCCCGACACGCCCCTGTGGCGGGTCCCCGCCTCCGCGACCGCCGCGGTGGTCGCCGCCGCGCCGGGCTGGCTCCGCGCCCGCCCGCGTGACCTACTCGCCCACCAACTCGTGCTCGACTGCCTGTGGCAGGGCGGGCCGGTGCTGCCGGTGCGGTACGGCGTCGTCGCGCCGAACGAGGAGACGCTCCGCGCCGAGCTGCGGCGGTGGACCGTACGCCACATGGAGGGGCTCGCCCGCGTCGCCGGCCGGATGCAGCTCGACGTGACCGTGCGGCCGGCGGCGCTCGCCGGTCGGGTTCACGACACACTGGCACCGCTCGCGGTCCGCCGGTCCGGAGCGCGGTTCCTGGTCGAACAGGACACAGTGGACACCTTCCGCGCCGCGGTCGCCGCGCTCGACCGTGCCCTGGCCAGCGAGGGGCGGGTACGCGCGATCGGTCCCCTGCCGCCGTACGGCTTCACGGAGCCGATCATCGGCCGGCCGGCGCGGCTGCGGGCGGGCGGGCCGCTGCTCGACCGGTCCGGTTGACGGGCGGTACCGTCGGGGGCGGTGACCGCGATGCATGCGCATGACGAGGTGCTCGACCTGATCGGTGCGTGGGCCCTGGATGCCTGCGACCCCGACGAGGCGGCACGTGTGGACGTCCACCTGGCGGGCTGCCCACCCTGCGCGGCGCAGGCGCGGCGCCTGCGGGCGGGCGCCGGCTGGCTCGCCGCCGACCGCGTGATACCGCCGCCCCGCGCCCTGCGCCACCGTGTGCTGGCCACGGCCCGTGCCGCCCGCCCGCCGACGCTGATGCCCACGCTCGTCGGGGCGTACGCGGGGCAGGCCGCCCTCCTCGACGGCCTCCTCGGCGCGGTGCGCGACGACGACTGGGCCCGCACCGACCCCCGTCACGAGACGGTCGGCGGCGTGGTGGCTCACCTCGCCGGAAACGACGCGATGCTCGCCGCCGACCTCGGCCTGGCGGTGGTGCCGGTGCCCGACGGGCCGGTCGCCGAGGTGCACGCCGCGTGGCGCGAGCAGAGCCGGGTCATCGTCGACGGCCTCGCCGGCCAGGAGAGCGCGCTCGACCAGCCGGTGCGGCTCGCGCACACCGGGCCGCCGCCGCGGCGGCCGCTGCGCGACGCGCTGGTGCAGCGGGCCTTCGAGACCTGGATCCACCTCGACGACATCGGCGCCGCGGTCGGCCGTGGCACCACCACGCCCCCGCCGGAGCAGGTGCGCCGCATCGTCGACCTGGCCGCCGCGCTCCTGCCGGAGGCCCTGGAGGGGAGCCCGGCGGGCACCGTCCGGCTCGTGCTCGACGGGGCCGGCGGTGGCGAGTGGACACTCCCTTGTGGACCGGGCGGCGAGACCACGATCTTCGCCGACGCGGTGGAGTTCACCCGCCTGGTCGCCAACCGGCGCAGCGCCGAGACGCTCCCGCACTCCGCCACCGGCAGCCCGGCCGTGTCGACGCGTGTCCTGAGCGTCGCCGCGACGCTGGGATGTGACTGAGCGTGCCCGCCGACGACAGCGACGTACGGCTGCGGGAGCGGCTCGTCGCCGGCGACGGTGACGCGCTCGCCGAGGCGTACGACCGGTGGTCCGGCCTGATCCACACGCTCGCGCTGCGGATCACCGACGACGCGGCGGCGGCCGAGGACATCACGCAGGACGTGTTCGTGGGGCTGTGGCAGCGCCCGGAGGCGTACGACCCCGAGCGCGGCGCGCTGCGCACCTGGCTCTGCATGCTCGCCCGGAGCCGCGCGCTCGACTGGACCCGGCGGCGGGAGACGCGGGCCCGCTACCACGCGGCGGCCGGCGCGGCGGCGGCCTCCTCCTACGCCGACATCGACGACCTGGTCATCTGGCACACCGAGACCAAGGTCGTGCGCGAGGCGGTGCGGGCACTCCCCGATCTCCAGCGGCAGGCGGTGCACCTGGCGTACTACCGGGGGCACACCTACCGGCAGGTGGCCCGGGCGCTCAACATCCCGGAGGGCACCGCCAAGTCGCGACTCCGCCTGGCCCTCGCCAGCATCGCCGACCGCCTCGCGGCCGAGGGCATCCTGGAGCGCTGACGCTTGACACTCGCCGGTCGGGGCGAGCTAGTCTCGGCGCAGCGCGTTGGGGATCGCGCCGCGACTCGCCGGAAGGCTAGAAGCCACCCCCGCGCTTGCCTGCCCAGTGAGGCCCGCCGAAGCTCTCACCTCTGCCCGTGCGAGTCCGGGCGCCAAGTGAGGTGTTTGGCGTGAAGACGCTCCCCGACAACCCCCATCTCGACCACCTGCGCCAGCAGGCCAAAGACCTGCTGGCCGGGCTCCGGGACACCGACCCCGCCGCCACGCTCGCAGACGCGCAGGCGTCGCTCGCCGGGCAGTACGGCTTCCGCGGCTGGACCGACCTCAAGGCCGAGGTCGACCGCGTGCGCGGGCGGGCCGACGTGGCCGACCCGGAGCTGGCCCGGGCCGTCGCCGAGCGGTACGACCTGGGCGAGGTCACCGGCCCGATGCGCGCGCTCGCCCGCCCCGACGACATGGGGCGGCGCTGGTCGCTCGACACCGACCGCGGCCGGTGGCACCTGCGCGGGCTGGACACCTGGTGGCCGATTGTCGACGCGGAGACCGACACCGCCCTCCAGGAGGCCGCCGCGGCCGCCGGCGTGCTGCTCCCCACGCCGGTACGCAGCCGCGACGGCGCGGTGGTCGAGTCGGTCGGCGGCCACCGGTGGCGGGTCTACACCTGGCCGCCGTCCGGTCCCGCGCTCGCCGCGCCGGCCAGCGCCCGGGTCACCCGCGCGGTCGGCGAGGTGCTCGCCACGGTGCACGGGCTCGCCCTCCCGGTCGAGCGCACCTGCCCCTGGCACACGACCCGCCTCTCCGGCGTGACCTGGGCGCAGTGGGCCGCCCGCGCCGAAGCCGGCGGCGCCGCCTGGGCACCGGCGATGGCCGCCGCGGCGCCGGTGCTCACCGACCTGGAGGCACTGCGCGACAGCCACGCCGGGGCGGACGGCGAGCCGGTGCTCTGCCACAACACGCTCGGCCCGGCGAACGCCCGCCGTACCCGCGACGGCCGCCTCCTGATCGTGGGCTGGGAGCACGCGGGCGGCCAGCCGCCGCACTGGGAACTGGCCAACGCGCTCCTCGACTGGGCGGTGGAGCCCGGCGGCGGGGTCAACGTGGCCGGCGCCCGCGCGCTCGTCGACGGCTACCGGGCCACGGCGGGCGAGGTCCCCGCGCTCAGCCTGGCGAGCTTCCGCGGGGCGGTGACCAGCCTGGCCAACTACGTCGCCGGCGAGGTCGACACCGCGCTGGCCACTCCTCCCGGCGAGCAGCGGCGGTACGCCGACCGCGTCGTCCACCACGTCCTGACCCACCTGGCGACGCGGTCGACACTGGAGCGACTGCTCGACGCGGTCACGCCCGTCCACCGGTGACCCGCGCCGCTCCGCGGTGGCGGTCGGCGCGGCGGGCCTGGGTAGCATCGGGTCGCGTGTCGGTCGTCAACCGGCTGCGCGCCGCCGGATGCGTCTTCGCCGAAGACGAGGCGCGCCTGCTCACCGCCGCCGCGGGCACGCCCGCCCAGCTCACCGCGCTGGTCGACCGGCGGGTCGCCGGCGAGCCGCTGGAGCACGTGCTGGGGTGGGCGGAGTTCTGCGGGCTGCGGATCGCGGTCGACCCGGGCGTCTTCGTCCCGCGCCGCCGCACCGCGCTGCTCGTCCGCGAGGCGGCCGCGCTCCTCGCCGGCCGGGGCGCCGCGCCGGTCGTCGTCGACCTCTGCTGCGGCTCCGGGGCCGTGGGCGCCGCCGTGGCCGAGGCCACCGGGCCGGTCGAGCTGCACGCCACGGACGTCGACCCCGCGGCGGTACGGTGCGCGCGGCGCAACCTCGCGGCCGCCGGCGGCCAGGTGCACCAGGGCGACCTCGACGCGCCCCTCCCCGCCGGCCTGCGCGGGCGGGTCGAGGTACTGGTGGCCAACGTCCCCTATGTCCCGACCGCCGAGGTGGCGCTGATGCCGCCCGAGGCCCGTGTCCACGAGCCGCGGGTCGCGCTCGACGGAGGCGCGGACGGCCTCCAGGTGCTCCGCCGCGTGGCCGCCGCCGCGCCGGGCTGGCTCGCGCCCGGCGGCCACCTGCTGATCGAGACCAGCGAGCGCCAGGCCGCGGCGGCCGAGGCCGCGTTCAGGGCCGCCGGCCTCACGACCCGCCTGGTCACTGACGACGACCTCGGCGCCACAGCCGTGGTCGGCCGGCGCTGACCCCGCCGGCGGTGGCGGGCCGGGCGGTTGACCCGCGCCGGCCCACCACCCGCCAGCCCGTCAGAGCAGGCCCGTGGCGTGGGCCGCGTAGAGCAGGCCGGCCCGGACCGCCGGGGAGACGCCGCGCGCGCGTTCCACGTACCCGGTGAAGCGGGACAGGTCGGCGGCGGCCGCGGTCAGGCGGCCGGCGTCGGCGTGCCGGCCCGCGGAGGCCAGCACACCGCGGAGGTCGCGGGCCGCCGAGCCGGTGACGTCCCGGCTGGCCGTGTACGCGTCGAGCCGCTCCCGCAGCGCGTCCAGGCTGCCCGGCGCCCAGTTGCGCGGCACCGGCACCGCCGACCAGTCTAGGTCGGAGGCGAGGTAGAAGCTCGTGTACGACGGCTGGTTGTACGTGGTCTGCTGGCGCGCGACCTCGGCCCGATACTGCGGGTCGTGCATGAGCGTGTAGAGCTTGCGGTCGGTGACCTCGGTGCTCAGGTGGACCCGGACGGCGGTGCTGTCGGCGGTACGCACCAGCAGCTCCTCGCGCCAGTCGCCGAGCACGTCCGCGACCAGGCCGGGGTTGCCCTTGGTGCCGTTGTTGGTGGTGGTGCCGGTCGCGGTGAGCAGCCGCCCCCGCTTCCAGTCGTCGATGGTGGTGTCGGCGGGCGCCTGCCCGTTGACGATCTGCGTGGTCATGTCGGCCGCCCACCGGATGCTCATGTTGGTGCCGGGCGTGGTGGGCGCGATCAGGTCGCCGCTCGCGGAGAAGAGGCCGATGCCGAGGTCGGCCGCGTTCGGCGGCATGGCCGGCCACGCCTCCATGCCGGGCACCGCCGGGTCGACGTCACCGACCATGGCGCGACCGGTGTCCCGGCCGGTGTAGTCGCCGAAGAGCACCTCGCCGGTGGCCGCGTCACGCATCGCGTGGCCGTACGGCGCGAACGTACCGCCCTCGTGCGAGGTGTAGATCTCCAGGCCGGGGCGGGCCGGGTCGATGTCGGTCACGTGCATGGCGTCGCCGTGGCCGAGGCGCACGTTCTGGCCGGCGACCGCGCTCTCCGGCGGGCCAACGTCGAACGAGCTGTAGAGCAGGTCGCCGTCGTGGTCGATGGTGGCCGAGCCGTACACGATCTCCTGCTTGCCGTCACCGTCCACATCGGCCGCGCTGAGCGAGTGGTATCCCTGCGTGGTCAGCGTCTTGAACTCCGGATCGGTGCCGTCCCGCCCGTGCGGCCCGTCGTTGAACGGGTTGGTCATCGGGACCCAGCCGCTGTCGACGTACCAGTGCTCGGAGAGGCGCCTACCGTCCCAGTCGTACGCGACCAATGTGGACCGCGTGTAGTAGCCGCGGGCGAAGACGGCGGAGGGGCGCTTGCCGTCCAGGTACGCGACCGCGGAGAGGAAGCGGTCGACCCGGTTGCCCGGCTCGATGCGGGCCATCGCGTAGTCGCCCCACATGAGACCGTCGTCGTGGCGGCCCGGCTTGTAGTCGATGGTCTGGAGCTCGCGGCCGGTGGCGCCCTCGAAGACGGTCAGGTACTCCGGACCGTCCACGATGAACCCCTCGAACGAGCGGAGCACGTTGCGGGCGCTGCGGGCCGGGGCGTACACGTCGATGAAGTGGTCGACCAGCGCCTCGGCGTCCACACGGGACAGTGGGTACGCGTACGCCGGCGGAATGCCGAGCGCGGCCTCCAGTGTGGACGGCCACCGCCCCGCCACCACCTCGGGATGCCTGTCCCAGCCCTGGAAGACGCCGACCAGCCGCTCCCGGTAGTCAGCCGCGCTGAGCCGGTAGTCGTCGGCGTGCGAGTAGCCGGCCCGGACATCCCGCTTGGGCATGGTGACGAAGCGCGTGGAGGCGACGCTCCCGTCCGCGCGGTAGCGGATGATCTTCGTGCCGGGCGCGGTCTTGAACATCATCTCGGACCGGCCGTCGCCGTCGAAGTCGTACACAAGGAACTGCGTGTAGTGCGCGCCGGCCCGGATGTTGACGCCGAGGTCGATGCGGTGCAGGAGCGTGCCGTCCGCCTCGTACGTGTCGACGTAGACCGGCCCGGTGTAGCCGACCTGGGAGACGTCCTTGGAGTTGGAGGGGTCCCACTTGACCACGTACTCGTACTGCCCGTCGCCGTCCACGTCGCCGACGCTGAGGTCGTTGGCCGAGTACGTGTACGCCTCGCCGGCCGGGGTCACGCCGTCGGCCGGCTTGCGCAGCGGGATGTCGTGGGAGGCGCCGGACCACGGCCGGGCCGCCGCGCTGAGGGCCACCTCCACGCCGCGGACCAGCGTGCCGATCCGGTACGTGGACGCGGCCGACCCGCCCGCGTCGAGGTGGTTGGTGCTGCCGGTGACGGTGGCGATCGGCCTGCCGTCCCGGTAAACGCGGAAGTCGGCGCCGGTGAGGCCGGTGGCGGAGTGGCCGGTGACCTCGTGGCCGAGCAGCCGCCAGCTGAGGAAGACCCCGTCCGGCGTGGCGGCGGCGACGAGGCCGCGGTCGAGGCGTTCGAGCTGGACCGCTCCCCCGCCGGGACGGCCGTGGGCAGCCGGGGAACCGGCGGACGCGGGGGCGGCGCCGAGGGTCATGAGGGCGATCGTGCAGGCGCTCGCGAGGAGCGCGCGCGGGCGGGTATTCATCAGCGCCTCCGTGGGTGGGCGGCCGATTGACAGAGTCGTACAAGATCGACGTGCGTGACAGTGAAACGTTTAAAGCACGTAGAAGGCTATGGATGCAGGAAAGCGCTTGTCAAGGCAGTGGCCTGCGATATCCGCCAGGTGCGGCTACGCGCCGGAAGGCGGCGTTTTGTCCGGCTCGGCGCCCACCGCCAGGTCACGCCCCGAAGCTCGGCCGCCCCGGCCTGATCACGCCCACCAACCTCAGCCTGATCACGCCCGCGAAGCTCAGCCTGATCACGCCCGCGAAGCTCAGCCGCCGCCTCACCGCCGCCAAGGTCCGCCGCCCCGGGCTGGTCACGGCCGCCGGGGGCGGCCGACGCCGCCGGGTCACGGCCGCCAAGGTCCGCCGCCGCCCCGGGCTGGTCGCGCCCGCGGAGCACCGCCGGCAGCCGCGCCGCCACGGCCAGCGTCACCACCGCGCCCGCGCCGCCGGCGACCAGGAAGGTGACCGGCGCCGAGGTCGCGTCCAGCAGCAGCCCACCGGCCACATAGGACCGCGCGACCGTCCGCGCAGGCCAGGGCCACCCGGGGGCGCGATGGTATGCATCAAGAGGTATGGAACGTGACGCAAGCTTTAGCCGATTTATCCAGATACGACAGCAATGTTCCCTGTCCTGATCGGCTCCCGGGCTTCGGCCGAAGTGTGGGATGTGTCCCGATCCGCCCCCAGGACTGTCGTCGCGGCGTCACATGCGGTTAGGTGGGCTGATAGAGGGGTAGAAACTGGGCCCCCTGGACTTGGTCGGTGGATCTTGGTGGCACCCTCACGCCACCGGATCCACCGGATGACCCTCAGTCGGCGATCGAGCCTCAGCGTGGAGGTGGCGGCCATGGCAAGCACAGAGGCACCTGTCGCGGTTGGTGTCAAGGATCTGGTGACGGACGCGCCCGCGGTGCGGATGGCCGCCGCGGAGGCGGCACAGAGCGGCCGGCCGCTCCACGTCGTGCACGCGTTCGTGTGGCCGCTCGAGCTGCCGCCCGGTGGCAGCGGCGAGGAGCGCGAGCTGGCCGAGCGCACGGTGGTGGACGCCGCCGCGCAGGCCCGGGAGCGGCACCGCGGCCTTGTCGTCACGCCCGAGGTGGTCGACGGCGACACGATCGAGGTGCTGCTGCGCACCGCCGCCCGGGCCTCCGTCCTCGTCCTGGGCAGCGACGACCCGACCGGCCCCAACGACCCGACCGACTCGGTGTCGTTCCAGGTGGCGGCGCGTGCGGTGGGGCCGGTGCTCTGCGCCCGCGGCTCCGGCACCGCCGCTGGCCCCGTGGTGGTCGGCATGGACGGCTCGCCGGACGCCTCGGTGGGGCTGGAGGCCGCCGTCGAGGAGGCCCGCCGCCGAGGTGCCGAGCTGGTCGTGGTGCACGCCGAAGACGCCGAGTGCGTGGAGAAGGTGGTCGCCGACGGCGTGCGGGTCGAGCACCGCCGGGTCGAGGGCCCGGCCGGACAGGCGCTGATCGCCGCCTCCGCCGACGCCCAGCTCGTGGTGGTCGGCGCGCAGGGCGACCGGCCGACGCCGCTGGGCCCGGTGACCCAGGCGGTGCTGCGGCACGCCGACTGCCCGGTGCTGGTCGCCCGCCAGCGGCACGTGCCCGCCCGGGCCCGCATCGCCTCGACCACGCGCCGCGCCGCCCGCACGGGCTCCTCCCGCGCCTGAGCCGTCCCGGTGGCCCGGGGTCCGGGCCCGTGCGGCGGCCCCTGGCCGATCTGTGCCAAGGGGCAGACATGGGCTGCCGCGATGCTCGTCGTGGTCCGGACCGTCGCTCCCGCAGCCTCACCCTCCGCGGTTTCAAGCCCCGGTCTCTCCAGGAAACACCTGGGCGTCCGCGCGGCTCCGGCCGCCGCGCGTCCGTGGCGATTTCTCGATCCCAGCGAGCCTGTTGCAAAATCGTCAGATTCGCGCGAACTGAGGGTCGCGCTAACCCTCGCTGGCCGCCGTTCGACGGCCAGCGACCGATACAGCCGTGTTCTTCTCGACACTCACTGTGATCGAGCAATTTTGCAACAGGCTCCAGCGGGTCAACTTTTCGCCATGGACGGACCCGACCCCTCGGGGCGACCCGCGAGAGGGCTGCTTCCCGGAAATTGCCCTCTCAGTGCCGCGGGGCGAGGGCAGATCTGGTTGTGCACCGCGGACGGTGCGGCCGCGGGAGCGACGGTCTGGAGCGCGACGGACATCGCGGTAGCCCAGATCTATCCCATTTGGACCAGATCCCCTAGGAGACGGTGCCCAGCACGTCGGCCAGGTCGAAGTTGACCGGCTCTTCGAGCTGCTCGTACGTGCAGGAGCGCGGGTCGCGGTCGGGGCGCCACCGGACAAACTGCGCCGTGTGCCGGAAGCGGATGCCCTCCATGTGGTCGTACCGCACCTCGACCACGCGCTCGGGCCGCAGCGGCACGAACGACAGGTCTTTGCCCGCGGCCCACCGGCTGCCCTCGGAGTTGCGCGGCGTGCGGTGCCCCTCCTCCTGGCGCGCCCAGGCCCACGGATGGTCGTCGAACGTGGTCACCAGCGGCTGCATCTCCTCGAACAGCTCCGCCCGCCGGGCCATCGGAAACGCCCCGATCACGCCGACGCTCGCCAGCACGCCCTCGTCGTTGTAGAGGCCGAGCAGCAGCGAGCCGATGCGGTCGGGGCCACTCTTGTGCGGCCGGTAGCCGGCCACCACGCAGTCCGCGGTGCGCTCGTGCTTGACCTTGAACATCAGCCGCTTGTCCGGCTCGTACGCCACGTCGAGCGGCTTGGCGATCACGCCGTCGAGCCCCGCGCCCTCGAACTGGTGGAACCACCGCTGCGCCACCTCGCGGTCGGTGGTCACCGGCGTGATGTGGATCGGCGCCTTGGCCGGGGCGAGCGCCTCCTCCAGCGCGGCCCGCCGCTCGGCGAAGGGGCGCCCGGTCCAGTCGGTGTCGCCGAGTGCGAGCAGGTCGAAGGCCACGAACCGCACCGGTACGGTCTCGGAGAGCATCTTGACCCGGCTGGCGGCGGGATGGATCCGCTGCTGGAGCATCTCGAAGTCGAGGCGGTCGCCGGACTCGCCGATCAGGATGATCTCGCCGTCGACGACCGCGCGCTCCGGGAAGTTGGCCAGCACCGCCTCGACGAGCTCCGGGAAGTAGCGGGTCATCGGCTTCTCGTTGCGGCTGCCGATCTCCACCTCCTCACCGTCGCGGAAGATGATCGAGCGGAAGCCGTCCCACTTCGGCTCGAAGCTCATCGCGCCCTCGGGCAGACCCTTGACCGCCTTGGCCAGCATCGGCGGGACCGGCGGCATGATCGGGAGTCGCATGCCCCCATTCTGGCCTGCCGCGCTCGTGAGGGGCGTCCGGGCTCGTAACCTGTGCTGGTGGACCGCTCCCGGCCACCTCATTTCGGCGCACTGCTGGCCGCGATCACGATGCTGTACGTGCTGGTCATCGCGGCGGGTCGCAGTGACGCCGCCGCGCCGCTGCGGGTCCTGGTGCTCGGCGCGGCGCTGGTGCTGGCCGCGCGCGTGGCGGGGCACCGGCGCTGGATCCGGGCCTCGCTCACGGCCGCGGTGGCGGCGGTGGCCTTCAGCGTGGCCGCGGTGGTCGCCGGCGGCGTTCGCCTGGCGACCGCCCTGACCAGCGCCGCCACGGTGGTGCTGGTGTGCGCGACGATCGCGGCGGTGGCCGTCACCGTGGTCCGCGGGCGGCGGATCGACGTGCAGGCGGTGGCCGGGGCGCTCGCCACGTACCTGCTGCTCGCGCTCCTCTTCTCCGGCCTCCACCAGATGGTCGCCGCGATCCTCGGCGGCCCGTACCTGACCGGGATCGACCGGGTCGACGACGCCTCGGCGTTCCTCTACTTCAGCGTGATCACGCTGACCACCGTCGGCTACGGCGACATCGTGCCCGCGTCGGACGCCGCCCGGGCGGTGGCCGTGGCCGAGGCGCTCACCGGCCAGCTCTACCTGGTCTCCATCGTCGCGGCTGTGGTGACCCGCTGGACCCCGCGTACCCCGCCGCCCGCGCCGCCGGCGGCATGATGTGGCCATGCCCATCCGAATCCTGGTCGTCGACGACGAGCCGCAGATCGTACGCGCGCTGCGGATCAACCTGCGGGCCCGGGAGTACGAGGTGGACACGGCCGCCGACGGGGCGAGCGCGCTGCACGCCGCCGCCAGCCGCCATCCCGACCTGGTCGTGCTCGACCTGGGGCTGCCCGACATGGAGGGCGTCGAGGTGATCCGCGGGCTGCGCGGCTGGACCCAGGCGCCGATCATCGTGCTCTCCGGGCGGGCCGGCAGCACCGACAAGGTGACCGCGCTCGACGCGGGGGCGGACGACTACGTGACGAAGCCGTTCGGCGTGGACGAGCTGCTCGCCCGCATCCGCGCCGCGACCCGCCGGGTCACCGCCACGGCCGGTGCCGGGGCCGGCGCGCCCACCGTCCAGATCGGACAGCACACGGTCAACCTCGCCGACCGCGTGGTGACGGCCGCGGACGGCACGCCGGTACGCCTCACGCCGACCGAGTGGCACCTGATCGAGATCCTGGCCGGCAATCCGGGCAAGCTGGTCAGCCAGCGCCTGCTGCTGGAGCGGGTCTGGGGGCCGACGTACACGCGGGAGACCAACTACCTCCGGCAGTACATGGCCCAGCTGCGGCGCAAGCTCGAGGACGACCCGGCGCACCCCCGGCATCTGCTCACCGAGCCCGGCATGGGCTACCGCCTGCTGCCCGGCCAGGGCTGACCCGGCGTGCGGTCAGCGGCGGTACGGGCGGGGCGACGGGCCGGGGCGGCGCTCCTGCTGGCCATCACCGCCGGCGCGCCGGGCCCGCAGCGACTCGCCGATCGTGGGCAGGCTGATCATCTGGGTCGGCGCGGAGAGCGCGGCCCGCAGGCGGTCGTCATGGCTGGGCGGCACCACGCCCGGCGGCGGCTCCTCGCTGGGCGGCACCACGCCCGGCGGCGGCTCCTCGGCGTGCGGCAGCGCCTCGCGCAGCAGCAGGTCACGCCAGTGCGCGGCGACCTCCTGCCCGGCGGCCAGCTCCTCGCCGCGCCGCTGGAGTTCCCGGTCGTCGGCCGCCCGTCGCCGCCGCCGGTTGCGCTCGGCCGCGTCGCGGGCCACCTGGCGGGCCAGCGCCGCGCCCCGGGACAGCGCCGGGGGCACCGCCAGGCTGCTCCGGCGCAGCCACTCCTCCCGAGCCGCCTCCTGCGCCGCGACCACCTTGCGGCGGTTGTCGGCGATCTGGCGGTTGACCGGGGGCAGCGGGGAGTCGTCGGTGTCGAGCCAGCCACGCAGCCGGCGCTTCAGGTATGCCTCGGTGGTCTTCGGGTCGGCGGACGCGGTCGGGATCTCGCCGGGCTGCCCCTCGCCGGTGGGCAGGTGGTCGAGCGCGTACAGCACGTCGCGCGGCGTCCATCCCGCCTCGAACCACATCTGGAGCAGCACGCGCAGCCGGTCACTGCCGGCCCGGCGCAGCGTCGGCGAGACGTAGCAGAGCCACTCGCAGGCCATGAGCTGCTCGGTGTATCCGTCCGGCACGTCGTGCATCGGCCACTGCGCGGGCGGGCGGCCGAGGGGATGGCAGGCGCGGCACTTGCGCACACCGTCGGCGTCGCGCACCATCCGGTCGCGCTTGTCACACCGCCCGCACCAGGCGCGCCGGCGGTACGGGTCGTCGTCGCGCCCGGCGAGCGGGTTGCACCGCTGGCAGCGCCGCCCGTCGGCGGTGAGCCGGCTGCGCCGGTGGCACTCGCCGCACCACCGCCGCGCGTCCTCCACGGGCAGGGCCGACGGATGGCAGGCGACGCAGTGCTGGCCCTCCGCGTCGGCGCGCGTGTGCGGGTCGCACGCGCCACACCACGGAGAACTCACCCTACGGTTCTACACCGCCGCCGCGCCGCGTCCGCGCAAGGTCCGGTATGTCACCTTCACCCGTGTCCGCCGAAAGCTACGAACGGCGCGGCGCGCGGGCCGGACCGGCGCGCGCCGCCGAAAGCTAACGAACAGCACGGCGCGCGGGCCGGACCGGCCGCCACGGCTGAAGGCTACGAACGGCGCAGCGCGCGGGTCAGGCCGGCGGCGATGGTCGTCGCGAGCAGCCAGCCGGCCGCGATCAGGAGGTACGCCAGCCACTGCTGCCCGCCGTGCGGCTGGAAGGCCCGCTCCTGCCCCAGGTCGACGATGGGCAGCAGCAGGTCGAGCGTGTAGACCACCGGCTGGAAGGTCGTGGCCTGGTCGCGGCTGGCCGGCACCGGCTGGAGGCCGCGGTGCAGCACCGCACCGACGACGAGCAGCGCCAGCAGCCACGCCGCCGCGCGCAGGGGGCGGTAGCCGTAACCGACCGTGACGTCCTGGAGCAGGCCCCACGCGCGGGCGTACCAGGCGCCGACCACGCTCTGCCGGCGTTGCTTGGCGAGCAGCACCGTGCGGGACTGGGCGCCGTCGCCGAGCCGCTGGTAGAGCGCGGCGAGCTGCTCGTACGGCTGGGGCCGGAAGCCGTCCGGCCCTCGGGAGAGCCACGGCAGCCGGGCGGTCGCGTCGCCGGGCGGCTCCAGCACGTCGTAGCGGAGGCCGTCGAGGTCGAGCGCGGCGGGCCAGGTGGCGGGGCTGTCGCGGAGGATGCCGACCGTGGCGTACCGCAGGTCGACCGAGCCCTCCGGCGCCCGCGCCCAGCGGAGGGCGAGTTCGGCCGTCTCGACCCGCCAGCAGGAGACAGCGCGCTCGCCGGGGGCGCGTACGGTGGCGCCGTCGAAGCAGATCCGGCTCCCCACCTTGGCGCCGGCGAGGCGTATCCGCCCCTCGGCGGTGAAGCCGTCGCAGAGCTGGAGCAGCGCGCCGACGGCGAGGCCGTGTGCGGTGAGCGCGGCGCCGCCGGGGTTGCGCAGGTGGGCGCCTTCGAGGTGGAGCGGGCCGGTGACGGTGGCGTCGAGCAGGCTGGTCTCCCCCTCGACCGTGAGCCCGCGCCGGCCGTCGAGCATCCCCTCGATCGTCGCGAAGTCGGCGCAGAGCGCGACCTGTCCGGGGTTGCTCAGCCGCGCCCCGTCGAGCCGCAGCGTGCGTACGACCCGGGCGCTCACCACGCGTACCTGCCCCTCGGCGGTGAAGCCGTCGTGCAGGTACAGCCCGCCCTCCAGCGTCGCCCGGCTGACCCGCACCGCCACGCCACCGGGGTTGCGGACGGTCGAGCGGCTGAACGACGTCGCCGCCGCGATCCGGGCGTGCCGCAACGTCACCTCGCCCTCGATCTCCGCGTGGCGGCAGTAGAAGGCGGCCTCGACGGCGAGGTTGTCGGCGTCCATCGCGCGCTCGGTGCCGGCCGCCGTGACCCGCAGCCGGTCGAGGTCGGCGGTGCCGCCCAGCCGCGCGTTGGTGAGCGCCAGCCCGCCGGTCAGCCGCGCGCCGGTGAGCACGAGGTCACCGCCGATGGCCGAGCGGCGGGCGTACAGGGCCCAGTCGGAGGTGCCGCGGAGCACCGCGTCCGCGAGGAGCAGGCCGCCGGAGATCTGCGCGCCGGGGAGGCGTACGCCGTCGGTCACCGTGCACCGGCTCATCTGGAGGTGCCCGTCGACCCGCACGTTGGAGGCGTGGAAGCCGGGCATCCGCGAGCCGGCGAAGCTGGTGTGCGCGAGGCGGGCCCAGTACAGGTCGGGCGCCTCGTCGAAGTCGCACTCCTCGAACAGCATCGGGTGCGCCACCTCGGCGAACGCGAGCCGCAGCGGGCCGGTGAGCCGCCCGCCGCGCAGGTGTACGGCCGCGGCCTGGCCGGGCGCCTCCTCGCGGAGCAGCGCGGCGACCACCTCCGCCCGCACGGGGGAGCCGGCCGCGTCGACCGGCGCGCCGGTCGGGAAGCCGTCCCACAGGGCCTGTTCGACATCGGTGAGATCATCGGGCGCCGGCACGCCATACATTGTGCGGTGTGAGTCGAGAGGCAGCCGAGCGGGCCGTGGCCGAGGCGCACCGCCGCGAGTGGGCGTTCGTGCTCGCCGCGACGGTGCGGGTCACGCGTGACCTGGACGTGGCCGAGGAGTGCGTGCAGGACGCGTACGTGACCGCGCTGGACACCTGGACCCGGGACGGCGTGCCGCGCAACCCCGGTGCCTGGCTCACCACCGCCTCCCGAAACCGGGCTCTGGACGTGTTGCGGCGGGACAAGCTGTTTCGTACCAAGATGCCCTTGCTCGTCGAACGGGACGGCGCGGACGCCGAGCCCGCCGGCGGCGACGGCATCCCCGACGACCGCCTGCGGCTGGTCTTCACCTGCTGCCACCCGGCGCTGGCCCGCGAGGCGCAGGTGGCCCTGACGCTGCGCCTGGTGTGCGGGGTGGCCACGCCGGACATCGCGGGCGCGTTCCTGGTGTCGGAGCCGACGATGGCCGCGCGGATCACGCGCGCGAAGAAGAAGATCGCCGCGGCGAGCATCCCTTACCGGGTACCGTCGCCGGCTGAGCTGCCGGAGCGGCTGAACGCGGCGCTGACGGTGATCCACCTGCTGTACACGACCGCGCACACCGCCCCCACCGGCGCCAGCCTGACCCGGGCCGACCTGGCCACGCGCGCGCTCGACCTGGCCCGCATGCTGCGCGCGCTGATGCCGGCCGAGCGCGAGGTGGCGGGGCTGCTCGCGCTGCTGCTGGTCACCGACGCGCGGCGGGCCGCCCGCACCGACGCGGAGGGGCGGCTGGTGCGGCTGGAGGAGCAGGACCGCGCGCTGTGGGACCGGGAGGCGATCGAGGAGGGCCACCACCTGGTGGTCGAGGCGCTGCGCGAGGGGGGCGGCCGCTTCGGGCTCCAGGCGGCGATCGCCGCGCTGCACGCGACCGCGCCGACCTACGCCGAGACCGACTGGCCGCAGGTGGTCACCCTCTACGACGCGCTGCTGCGGGCCTGGCCGTCACCGGTGGTCGCGCTCAACCGCGTGATCGCGGTGTCGATGGTACGGGGACCGGAGGCCGCCCTCGCCGACCTCGAGGCGCTGGCGGCGGACGAGCGGCTGGCCGGATACCGGTACCTGCCCGCCACCAAGGCCGACCTGCTGCGCCGGCTGGGCCGCGACGCGGAGGCGGCCGCCCAGTACAAAGCCGCGCTCGACCTGGCCGACAACGAGGCCGAGCGGGAGTTCCTGGAGGGGCGCCTCGCGGAGCTGTCGACGTCGCGGTGACCCGGGCGCGGCCGGCGCCCGCATAGAGTTGACGCGTGGCGGACCTGCTCTCGGTAAACCTCGGTGTGCCCCGTTCGAGCCCGGCGACCCGGGTCGGCGTGACGGGGATCGACAAGCGGCCAGCGGAGGGGCCTGTGCTGGTGCGGGCGCCCGGACCCAAGGGCACCGGGCTGGGCAGCGGCGTCGCCGGCGACCGCATCCTCGACGGCGGCCACCACGGCGGCGACGACCAGGCGGTGTACGCGTACGCCCGGGAGGACCTCGACGCCTGGGCCGCCGAGCTCGGGCGCGAGCTGCCCGGCGGCGTCTTCGGGGAAAACCTCACCACGCACGGGCTCGACGTGACCGGCGCGCTGGTCGGCGAGCGGTGGCGGGTCGGCGGCGAGGTGGTGCTGGAGGTCTCGGTGCCGCGGATCCCGTGCAACACGTTCGCGCACTGGATGGCCGAGCAGGGCTGGGTCCGGCGCTTCACCGAGCGGGCGGCCCCGGGGGCGTACCTGCGCGTGGTCCGCACCGGCGAGATCCGGGCCGGCGACCCGATCGAGGTGGTCCAGCGGCCCGGCCACGACGTGACGATCGGGCTGGCCTTCCGGGCGCTGACCCGCGAGCCGGAGCTGCTCCCCCGCCTCCTGGCCGCCGACGCGCTCCCCGAGGAGGCGCTCGCGAAGGCCCGCCGGCGGGTCGCGGCGGCCGGCTGAGCCGCCGATCAGCCCGAGGCCACGTGCGCGTGGGGGTCGGGATGGGCGGTGCCCGCGCCGGCCGGGCGGCGGCGGTCGGAACGCCACTCGGCGCCGGCGATCACCAGGGCGGCCGCCACCGCTACGGCCGCGGCCGTCACGGCGACCATCACGGCCACCGTGTTGTCGCGCGTCATGGCCAGCACGACGTAGTAGAGGCCGGGCAGGAGCGCGGTGCCCACGGCGGCGCCGACCCGCTGGCCGGTCTGTAGCGCGCCGCCGGCCGCGCCGGCCATCTGGACGGGGACGTTGCGGAGCGTCATGGTGACGTTCGGGGAGATGACCAGGCCGCTGCCGACGCCGCCGATGAGCAGGGCGGGCACGAGTGCGGCCGCCGGGGCGTAGCGCAGGACGACCGCGGTGGCGACCAGGCCGGCCACGACCGTCACCAGGCCGAGCACGGTCAGCTGGCGGCCCAGGCGGTCGACCAGGCGGCCGGCGACCACGGCCGCGAACGCGGAGCCTACCGAGAACGGGGTGACCGCCAGCCCCGAGTGCAGCGGCGACCAGCCCAGCCCTTCCTGGAAGTAGAGGGCGAGCACGAGCCAGATGCCACTGAAGCCGACGAAGTACACGGTGCCGAGTGCGATGCCGCCGGCGTACCCGGGGGTGCTGGTCAGGAGGCGGGGGTTGAGCAGGGGCTCGCGGCCGCGCCGGAGAGCGCGGGTCTCCCACCACGCGAAGAGGGCGAGCAGCGCGGCGGCGGCCGGAAACGGCCACCACAGCCTGCGCAGGCCCCCGGCCTCGGCCTGGATGAGCGGGAGCATCACGGCCAGGACGCCGCCGCCGAGCAGGAGTATGCCGAGCGGGTCGAGCTGGCGGCCGGCCCCGCCTCCGCGGGGCGAGCGGGGCAGGAGGCGGACGGCGAGGACGAGGGCGACGAGGCCGATCGGGACGTTGACGTAGAAGATCCAGCTCCAGCTCGTGACCGACAGGATGAGGCCGCCCACGACCGGGCCGACGGCGGTGGAGACGCCGATGGTGGCGCCGAAGAAGCCGAACGCGCGGGCCCGCTCGGAGCCGCCGAACATCTGCTGGATCAGCGCGGAGTTCTGCGGGGCGAGGCTGCCCGCCGCCACGCCCTGCGCCAGCCGCGCGATGACCAGCACCTCGATCGACGGCGCGGCGCCGGCGGCCGCGCTGCACACGACGAACGCGGCCAGCGCGAACAGGAACATCCGCCGCCGCCCCAGCGCGTCGCCGAGCCGCCCGGCCACGACGAGCGTGAGCCCAAAGGTGAGCGCGTACCCGGAGACGACCCACTGCACCGCGGCCGGCGTCGCCCCCAGCTCGCGCTGCATCGACGGGAGCGCCACGGCCACGATGCTCACGTCCAGCAGCGTCATGAACCCGGCGGCCAGGGTGACCCAGAGGGCCCGCCAGCGGTGCGGCAACGGCTGGCTCAACCGGCCCTCCTCTCCGGGGCGCTCAATCCCATGGCTACCACAGCATCACGCGGCGATGTCCGGGGCCGGCGGATCCGCGCCGCGACCGCCGCCCCGGCCGGGATGCTGGGTAGCCTCGCCGTATCGCGCCGAGCCACCGAGCGCCAGGCCGCTGATCTCCCGGGCACCGGCACGGCGGGCACCGCACACCGCGAGGCGGGAGGTACGAGCGTGACGGCAGCGAACGCCGGCCGGGGCGGCACCGACCGGTTCGCCCGGGCCGTGACCGAGGTCTTCGCGCCGGCCGTGCTGGCGGCGGCGATGGCGGTGGTCTTCGCGTCGCATGGCGCGGACTCGTGGCGGGGCCGGGTCGGCTGGGGCCTGCTGGCGGTGCTGTTCACGGCCGCCGTGCCGTACGCGATCGTGGGGGTCGCCGTCCGCCGGGGCCAGCTCACCGACCACCACATCGGCGTACGCGAGCAGCGCCGCGCTCCCCTGCTGCTGGGGCTGCTGTCGTGCCTGGCCGGACTGGCCGCGCTGGCCTGGCTCGGCGCGCCCCGGCCGCTGGTCGCGGCGGTGACCGTCATCCTCGTCGTCGGCGTGGTGGTCACCGCGGTCAACCAGGTCTGGAAGCTCAGCGTGCACGCCGCCACCGCGGCCGCTTCGGCGCAGATGCTGGTGGTCGCGTTCGGGCGGTGGATGGTCCCGTTCTTCGCGGTCGTCGCGCTGATCGCCTGGTCGCGCGTGCGGCTCGACGCGCACAGCCCCGCCCAGGTCGCCGTGGGCGCGATCGCCGGCGCGTTGCTCACACCTCCGGTGTTCCTGCCGATCGCCTAGCCTCCGCCCGCACGCGCCGGTCAGTACGCCTCGCCGACCGCCTCCTCGGGCGTGTGCTGGCCCTCGCGGGCGCGCCGGTTCCACCGCTGCCACAGCACGCGCTCGCCGTGCCCGGCCGCCATCACGTGCGCGGACCCGAGGAAGACCAGCACGCCGGCGACGAGCACCGCGGTCGCGACCCAGTACGGCAGCGCGAGCGAGTGCTCGGCAAGCTTGCCGGCGATGATCGGCGCGGGCGCGGCGGCGCCCCACCGCACGAGGTTGAACGCACCGGTCGCCACACGCCGGTCTCCCCCGCCGAGGGCGAGCGCGAGGTCGGTGAGGTTGGCGTTGGCGAGCCCCATGCAGAGCCCGGAGGCCACGAGTACGACGATCGACTGCACCAGCCCGCCCGACGTCGCCAGCAGCACCAGGCAGACCAGCAGCCCGGCCAGCGCCACGCCGACCGTCTGGACCGCGCCGATCCGGTGCGCCAGCCGGTGGCCGACGACCAGGATGCCGGCGGCGAGGCCAAGGCCCCAGCCGGTGAACGCCAGCCCCAGCGGGATCACGTCGATGTGCAGGAAGAGCGGCGTGTAGCCGAGGATCACGAAGAAGACGAAGTTGTACGTCGCGGTGACCACGCAGAGCGCCACGAACGCGGGCCTCCGGTAGGCGCGGGCGATCGCGCCGACCCGTACCGGTGGCTGTTTCGTGGCCGGCTCGCGGAGGGCGCCGGCGGCGACGGCGAGGGCCACGAGCATGAAGAGCCCGCAGACGAAGAACGGCAGCCGCCAGCTCACCTCGCCGAGCAGGCCGCCCAGCAGCGGGCCGACGGCGAAGCCGAGGCCGAGCGCGGTCTCGAAGAGGCCCACGACCCACTCCCGGTCGACCGCGAGCGCGACGAGCACCACCATCGCGGTGGCGAAGAAGAGCGCGTTGCCCAGCCCCCACACGCCGCGCAGCACCGAGAGCTGCGTGATGTTGTGGCTGAACGAGGCGAGGATCGCCGCCACGCCCACGGTCCCGACGCCGGCGACCAGCACCGGCTTGAACCCGAACCGGCCGGTCGCGAGCACGGCCGGGATCATGCCGATGGCCATGACCGCGATGTACGCCGTGAAGAGCAGCTCGACCTGCCAGGCCGTGACGCCGATCGCCTCGCCGATGGCGGGCAGGATCGGGTCGACCACGGCGATGCCGGCGATCGCGAGAAACGCCACGAGCGTGGTGGCGTAGATGGCCCTGCGGTTTGGTTCGTCGCGCCGGGACACGCGCGCCTCCCTCAAACTAGCTGTATATTACAGGTATCTTGCTGTATCATACAGCCATGCAGGCAGGAGAGTCCGCGCTGGAGCGGATCGAGACGCAGATCGCACTGCTCATTCGCCTCGGCGAGACCACGCGCCGGGCCACTCCGGTGGCCGCGCACCGGGCGCTCGACCGCGCGGCGTACGTGATCCTGCGCCACCTCGCCGACGCCGGCCCGCAAAACGTCTCCGCGCTGGCCGACCGGCTCGGCCTCGACGGCTCGACGGTGACCCGGCAGGTCTCCGCGATGCAGCGCGACGGCCTAGTGGTCCGCGAGGCCGACCCGCGCGACGGGCGCGGCACGGTCATCGCCCCGACCGGCGCCGGGCTGCGGCGGATGGCGGCGGTGCGCGCGGCCCGCGTCGACGTGTACGGCCAGATCCTCGCGAGCTGGACCGACGACGACCGCGAGCAGCTCGCGACGCTGATGGGCCGCCTGATCGAGGCGCTGGAGGCCCACCGCCGCTCCGGCTGACCGCGTTTCACCAGTGCGCGTTCGAGCCGGGGGCGGCGCGCGGTGGTGCCGGAGAACGACGCCTGGTCCGGGCACGCTTTGAGCTACCGCGACGCCCGTCGCGTGACGTGCACATTCTCCCGGAGCGCCAGGAACCGCCGGGTCCTCGGACGCGCATGGGTTTTCCCTGCTCGCTTCCGCAGCCGCACCGTTCGCGTTCACAACCCCCGCCCGGACCGCCGGCCACAGGGTTGGCGGACACGCTCGACATCACCCCCAGTAACCGCCGCGCCGGTGCCGGTGGTGGCAGATTCGGGATCAAGACGAGTTGTGGCGTCAGCCGTCTTGATCGCGGCCTCCCATACCGGGGTAGTGACACAGGAAGGCCGGAGGCCGGAAAAGCACCTAGCGCGGACAGACCGAAGCGAGCACACCACCAAGATCCCGACAATTTCCCTGTCTTTGCTGCCTCCCGCTGCGGACGAGGCAGCATAGTCCCCGATATTGCTGTCACGTGCCGCCGGTCGCACCCCGGCGACGCACGCTGGAGCGCCGGGCGCGGCCGCGGGAGCGGCGGTTTGGGCCAAGCCACTCGGCTTAATTGCTCGATCACAGTGAGTGTCGAGAAGAACACCGCTGTATCGGTCGCTGGCCGCCGAACGGCGGCCAGCGAGGGTCAAGGCGACCCTCGCCTCGCTCGAATTTGGCGATTCTGCAACAGGCTCCACCGGGTCGACTTCTCCCCCACGCACGGGCCGGAAAGCCCGCGCGTTCCCGGGCGACGAGCCGGCGTCGGGGCGTCGGCGCGGTCAGAGGTCGATGTCGGCGTAGATGCAGGCGTGGTCGGAGCCGGCGTGCACGGCCTTGGTCATCGTGTCGTAGATGGGCCAGAGCACGCCGCGCCGGCCGCCCCACACGCCCTTGCGGAAGATGCCGCCACCGGTCGTGCGCGCCCACAGCGACGGCGACAGCAGCACGTAGTCGATCTTGCTGCGCGACGTGCAGTACCCGTACGTGCCGGGGCGCCCGCCGTCGTCGAACCCTGGATGCGTGGAGATGTCACGCAGGTCGGTGCCGTGCAGCAGCGGGGCCAGCGGCTCGCTCTCCGGCGTGTCGTTGAGGTCGCCGACCACCGCCACGTCGGCGACGCCCTCCGCCACCAGGCCCCGGTAGATCTCGGCGACCCGGACCGCCTGCCGCCGGCGTGTGGCGTCGGAGGCGAGCTTTCCGCCGTACCCCTTGCTCTTGAGGTGGTTGACCAGCACGACCAGGCGGCCGCCGCGCGGCGTGGCGAAGTGGTACTCCGGGCAGTCGCGGCTGAAGATCCGGCCGCGGGCGTCGGTGTCGTCGACGTGGCTGCGCTGGCCGACCAGGGGGTACGCGGCGGTCGCCAGCACGCCCACGTCGATCCCCCGCTCGTCGTTGCCGTCGACGACCATCACCTGCGGATAGCGTGGCACGCCGCCGACCAGCAGCCCGGCGTCGGTGAAACGCTTGAGCGCGGTGCGGCTCTCCGCCTCGATCACGCCGAGGATGTCGGCGCCGACGTCGTGGATGACCCGGGCGGTGTTGAGCATGCCCTGCTCGTCGACCCGGTCGGTGGTCAGCTCGACCCAGCCGATCCAGTCGCCGCGCCCCCTCGCCACCACCAGCACGCCGTCTTTGCGCGAGCGGCGCAGCAGCCGCCCTCGGTTTTGCCGCAGCCGCGCGAACCTCGCGGTGTCGCCGTGCAGCAGGCCGAGCCTGCGCAGCAGCCGCAGGATGCCGGCCTGGATGTCCGATGTGTACTCCGGCTCCTCCAGCAGCGCGCAGATCTGCTCGTACGCCTCCAGCGCGGGGCGCCCGGCCGACCAGGTGCGCTGGTCGAGGGCGCGGGCCCGGTTGAAGAGGTTTTCGACGTTGTAGGTGCCGATCCGCACCGGGCCTCCCGGGGGCGATGGACGGTGGCGCGGTGTCGAGAGTAGAGCGGCGGTATGACAGTGGGCTGGACCGGTCGCCCCGGTCCAGCCCACTGGAGAGCCGTGCGTCAGCGGGTCGGTTTGAAGTACCTCGGGATCATGTACGCCAGCGTCCGGGCGCCGATGATCGCGCCCTGCACGTCAGCCGTTCGGGTGTGGATGCCGCCCCAGATGCGCGCCTCGATGACCTCCGCGACCGCCTCGGAGAAGCGGTCGAAGTGGCGGGTCGTCCCGGTGTCGGCACTCGTCGCGCTGAACGACATCCGGTCGGTGCCGTAGAAGTACGCCATCGCGCCCATCGACGCGGCGGTGAAGCAGGCGTGGCCGGAGGTGTAGTCGGGGTGCGGCGGCGTGACGAGCAGCGGCGTCCAGTTGGGGTCGGGCGCCGTCGCCGGGTTGCCGTCGCCGCCCGCCGCCGGGATCGCGGTGATCGGGCGCCAGAAGCTCCACCGGTACTTCTCGTAGTAGCAGGCGATGAGCGCGTCCATCTCGGTCATGTCGACCATGGCGAACATCCGCGCCGCCTGGAGGTTGGTCAGGTTGTTCTTGACCGCGAGCTGCCGCTTGATCTCCCACTCGGTGAGCTTGCGGTCGTGCCACCACCGCGCCGCGTCGGTCTGGTCGGCGGTACGGGTGGTGCTGTTCGCCGCGCCGATCGACTTCACCTCGTTGAAGTCCCGCGCGTACTGGGCGCTGGTGAGGGCCGGCGGGCCGGACGTGGTGAACATCGTCGCGTCCGGGATCAGGAACGGCTTGACGTCCATGACCCAGCCACCGTCCGAGGCGAAGCTCGGCGCGGTACGCCGCCACTGGCCGGGCGCGGTCCCCTCCCGCCACACGCGCGAACCGAAGGCCCCGTCGTTGGTACGGGCGGTGATCATGCGGGCCGCGGTCAACTGCCCGATCGCGGCGCCCCGGATCTTGGCGGTGCCGTTGGGGACCCCCGCCATGAAGTTGTCGTACTTGGTCTGGATCGCCGCCTGCTGTGCCGGGAAGAGCCACACCAGGGTGCGGAACGCCGCGGTCGCCACCGCCGCGTCGACCGACTCGCTTCCCGTCGCCGGTGGGGCGCCGAGGTACGGCTGGTAGGGCTTGCCCGCGATCGCGTTGACGGCGTCGTAGATGGCGCCGTGGATGATCGAGAAGCTGCGGGCCTGCACGTGCGGACCCTGCTGTGCGACGTCCCAGATCGACTCCTGGGCGAGGGCGTCCCAGGTGACGACGGCGTTGGGCGTGGGCGCGGCGGACGCCGGTGTGCCCGGTGAGCTGAGAAGGAGTGGTGACCCGAGCGCGACGGCCGCGGCGAGAGCCACTCGCAGCGCGGTACGGCGCGTCCGACCTCTACGTGTCATGGATTCTCCTTGCTGTGCCCGCATGGTCAATTCCACATGCGAGACTCGGTGGAGAATCTCACCGGCGAACGCACTCCCTGTCCGCCAAACGCCACGGGGGCACCGTCCGGACGGCGCCCCCCGCGCGCACTCCCGCTATCCGGCGGCGCACGCCGTCCCGTTGACGGTCGCGGAGGTCGGCGCCGCGTTCGTTCCGCTGTACGTCGCCTGGAAGCCGAACGTCACGCTGCCGCCGGCCGGAACGCTCGCGTTCCAGCCCTGGTTGACCGCCGAGACCTGGCTGCCGCTCTGCGTGACGGTCGCGTTCCAGGAGTTGGTGATCGCCTGGTTGCCGGGGAAGCCGAAGCGCACCGTCCAGCCGTTGACCGGTGCCGGGCCGGCGGTGACGCGCACCTCGGCGACGAAACCGTTCTGCCACTGGTTGCTCACCGCGTACCGGAACGTGCACGATGCCGCGCCCGCCGTCGGCGTGGTCGGAGCGGCCGTGGTGGCCGGCGGCCGCGTGGTCGGCGTGGTGGGCACCGGCCGGGTCGTCGCCACCGGGGGCGTGGTGGGGCCACCGGTGGTGGGGCCGGCGGTCGGCGTGCGGGTCGGCGACGGCGACGGCGTCGTGGGGCCGCCGGGGTAGCTGAGCCCGAAGCCGTACGCGAAGAGGGCCGGCTTGCCGTCGCCCGCGTTGATCGGCTGCTGGGAGGCGCTGCGCATCCAGGTCACCGGCAGCTTGCCGGTCGGGTTGTAGTCGCCGAACAGCACGTCCGCCACGCCCTGCCCCTCGGTGCCGGGCAGCCAGGAGGCGACGAGCGCGGCCCATCCGTCCACCTGGGCCGCGATGTCCAGCGGGCGTCCGGAGACCAGGACCACGATCACGGGTACGCCGGACGCGCGCAGCCGCGACAGCACCTGGAGGTCGGCGGTGTCCAGCCCCATCGCGCCGGTGCGATCGCCCTGCCCCTCGGCGTACGGCGTCTCCCCCACCACCGCGATCGCGGCGCGGTACGAGGAGTCGATGCCGGTGCCCTCCCGGTTGTACGTGACCGTGGCGCCCGTGCCGACCGTGTTGCGGATGCCCTGGAGGATCGTGGTGCCGGGCGTGATGTTGCCGGCCGAGCCCTGCCACGAGATCGTCCAGCCGCCGGACTGGAGGCCGATGTCGTCGGCGCTCTTGCCGGCCACGAAGATCTTGCCGCCGGCCTTGGCGAGCGGGAGCACGTCGCCCTGGTTCTTGAGCAGCACCTGCGAGCGGCGTACGGCGTCGCGGGCCAGGTCGCGGTGTGCCTGGTTGCCCACAGTGGACGTGAGCGCGCGGTCGGTGAAGCGCCGCTCGAAGAGCCCCAGCTCGAACTTCTTGGTGAGGATGCGGCGGTTGGCGTCGTCGATCCGCTCCAGCGGGATGCGGCCGGCGTCGACCTCGTCGCGCAGCAACTGAAGGAACTGGCGGTAGTCGGTCGGCACCATCACCATGTCGATGCCGGCGTTGACGGCGGTGGCGATCTCCGCGCCGGTGAAGCCGCGCTGCCCGTCGATCTGGTCGATGCCGGCCCAGTCGGAGACCACGATGCCGGTGAAGCCCAGCTCGCCCTTGAGCATGTCGGTGAGAAGCTGGCGGTGGCCGTGCAGCTTCTGCCCGTTCCAACTGCTGAAAGACACCATGATCGAGCCGACGCCCTGCGCGATGGCCGCCTGGAACGGGGGCAGGTGGACCGCGCGGAGCTCGGCCTCGGAGATCTCGGTGTTGCCCTGGTCGCGCCCGCCGGTCGTGCCGCCGTCGCCGACGTAGTGCTTGGCGGTGGCGAGGATTGACGTGGGCTCGCCGAGGTTGCCGCCCTGGAGGCCGCCGATGATCGAGGTCATCGCGGTGGGGATCTCGGCCTGCTCGCCGAACGACTCGTACGTGCGCCCCCACCGGTCGTTGCGGGCCACGCAGAGGCACGGCGCGAACGTCCAGTCGATGCCGGTGCCGGCCACCTCCTCGGCGGTGGCACGCCCGACCGCCCGCACCAGCCCCGCGTCGCGCGTGGCGCCGAGGCCGATGTTGTGCGGGAAGATCGTCGCACCGCGCACGTTGTTGTGCCCGTGCACCGCGTCGATGCCGTAGATGATGGGAATCCCGAGCGGCGTGGCCTGGGCCGCGCTCTGGAACCCGTCGTACATGTCGGCCCAGCCGGTCGGTGTGTTGTCCGCCGGCGCCGAGCCGCCCCCGGAGAGGATCGAACCGATGCGGTACGCCGCGATGTCCTGCGGGCTGGTCAGCGCGGCCCGGTCGACCTGCGTGAGCTGGCCGAGCTTGTCTTCCAACGTCATCCGCCCGAGCAGGTCGGCGACCCGCGCCGGCACCGGCTGCGCCGAGTCCTGGTAGGGCGGGACCGCCGCGCCGGCGGTCGCCCCCGCGTTGTGCGCCGGCCCGATGATCTCCAGGGCCGAGGCGACGAGGGTGGCCGCCGCCAGGCACACGCAGGCGACCGTGACGGCGATCATCGTGCGGCCGTGGCGGTCCAGGCGCAGCACCTTGCGGTGGTGCGCCGGAGCGTTGGGCTCCTCGTCTTCCGTGGGGGGTGTTGCGGACATGCGGGCACTCCTTGTGGACCTGGGGCGAGGAGGCCGGCGAGTGCGCTGAGGGCACCACCGACCGCCGGAACGGCACCGGTCAGCGCCGACCGGCACGGATGCCCGGATCCCGCAGTGACTAAAATCTATGGGTACGCGCCCGACCGGTCAAGGCCGTCCTGACCCGTGGATCAGCCCCCCGGGAGGGTCGCCGGTCCCGCCCCGCGGCGGCCGTGCCCGGGCAGGTTTCAGAAGTTCACCGGCTCGCGGATGATCGGGCAGGTCATGCAGTGCCCGCATTTTTGGCGGATTAGCCGGATTCGGGTAGCCACCGCAGCGCGAGGTCGAGCGCCTCGGCGAGGCTGGCCGGGCGGGCGACCGCCGGGGGCAGGCCCTCCGCGGGCCAGCCGGGACCGGCGGCGACGACGAGCGGCGTGGCCCGGAGGCCGCCGAGCTGGTCGAGGTGTGCGGTCACCGGCGCGTGCGACCAGAGCACCACGACGGTCGGCCCGAGGCGGCCGACCACGGCGGCCAGCGCGGGCGGCGGGACGCGGGCGCCGAGCAGCAGCGAGCGGTGGCCCTGCTCGGCGAGCGCCGCGGCGAGGGCCTCCACCGGGAGGCTGTGCTGCTCCTCGTCGGCGCAGGCCAGGAGCGTGCCGGGGGCGGGCGTGCCGGGCGGGCGGGGCACCGCGGCGAGGGCCTCGGAGATGGTGCGGGAGAGCAGGTGCTCGACCTCGACCAGCGCGCCGGTGGCCGCGTGGCGGTCGCCGACGCCGCTGAGCACCGGGCGGAGCAGGTGGTCCCAGGTGTGCACCACGCCGCGCTCGACGAGCATCCGGGTGATCACGGTGGTCATCGTGGCGGCGTCGAGGCGCATCGCGGCGCGGGCCAGCCCGCGCGCCTCCGGGCCGGCGCCACCGACCGGGATCGTGTTGCCCCCGCCGGCCCGCGTGCCGGGGACCACCGAGGGCCGGTCGGTCACGTCGAGCGGATGGACGGCCAGCGCGGCGCGGGCGGCCTCGGCGGCCGGCATCCCCTCGCCGGTCAGGCGGCACATCACCTCGAGGCGGGAGATGTCGGCTCCGGTGTACCGCCGGTGGTGGTGCGCCTCGTGCTGGTCGGGGCCCAGCCCGTATCGCCGGTGCCAGCTGCGCAGCGTCGTCACCGCGACGCCGAGCCGCCGGGCCACCTCGCCCGCACTCAGCCCCTCCTCGGCGACCCTCGTCCCCACGGCGTCAGGGTAACGTACAGTAGAGTCACCATTGCATCGTTTGTTGCATCGGTTACTCTCAGCCGAGACTGCCACCACGGAGGCCACGCTTAGCGAGAGGAGCGGCATGGATCCGGCACTCGCCGCAGCGTACGCGCGGTGCCGCGCCCTGCACCGCCGGCACGGTCGCAGCTACTACCTGGCTACCCGGCTCCTCCCTTCCGGGAAACGTCCACACGTCCACGCGTTGTACGGATTCACCCGATACGCCGACGAGATCGTCGACCGCGCCGACGGCACCTCCCCCGCCGAGCGCGCCCGCCGGCTGCGCGAGTGGTCCGACCGCTTCCTCTCCGGGCTCGCCGGCGAGCGGGTCGACGACCCCCTCCTCCCCGCCGTGCTGCACACGATCGACGTCTTCGACATGGACCGGGCCGACTTCGCCACGTTCCTCGCCAGCATGGCGATGGACCTGGAGGTCCGTGAGTACGGCGGCTACGACGACCTGCTGTCCTACATGGAGGGTTCGGCCGCCGCGATCGGCACGATGATGCTGCCGATCCTCGAGCCCGCCGACCGGGCCCTCGCCCGCGAGCCGGCCCGCCAGCTCGGCCTCGCCTTCCAGCTCACCAACTTCATCCGCGACGTCGGCGAAGACCTCGACCGCGGCCGGCTCTACCTGCCAAAGGCCGACCTGGACCTCTTCGGCGTCACCCGGGCCGACCTCCGCGCGGCCGCCGACCTCCGCGCCTCCTCGCCCGCAGTCAAGGCTCTCATCGCGTACGAGGTGAAGCGCGCCCGCGAGCACTACGCCGCCGCCGCACCCGGCGTGCCGATGCTCGCCCCCACCTCGCAGGCGTGCATCCGGGCCGCCTTCCACCTGTACGGCGGCATCCTCGACGAGGTGCGGCGGGCCGGGCACGACGTGTTCGCACGGCGGGCGGTGGTGCCCAAGCGGCGGCGGCTGGCCACCGCGGTCCGGTGCGTGCTCACCCCGCCCGGCACGCCGGTCGGGCTGGCGGCGGGGAGGCCCTGAATGCGGACGGCGGTCGCCCTCTTCGCGTACGAACGACTATCGGATCGCGCCGACACCGCGAGTACCGCACAGGCGGCTCAGCCGCGGTCGAGGACCAGCGTCGCGTAGCCCACGAGGTCGCCGTCGAGGAACGGGATCCGCTCGTCGCGCCCGGCCTCGGTCGTCCAAAAGCGCAGCTCGTCGAACGCCTCCTGGCCCGCCGCCATGCCGTGCACGCGTGCCTGGGCGACCGCGGTGGCCCAGCGCACCAGCGGGCGCGGGTCGTCGAAGGGAGGCGCGGCGCCGAGCAGGCCCATCGACACGACGGCGGTCGCGGCCAGCGCACCGTCCTCATCGGACGGATGAAGGGCGGCGAGCGCGGCGAGGGCGGGGATGCTGCCCTCCGCGTCTTCCGGGAACCACCCCAGCGCGTACGCCGAGGCGGCGCGCACTCCTGGGTCGTCGTGGGCCAGCAGCGCGCGGAAGAGCGGCACGCCCCGCCGCACGGCCTCGTGGGCGGCCACCGCCACGTGGGCGAGCATGCTCTCCTGCTCCTGCGCGGTGAGCGCCTCGACGTAGGCCGCGTCGCCATCCTCCTCGTCGAACTCGTCGTCGCCCGGATGTGGCGCGGCGGCGAGCAGCGTCGCCCCGCCCTCGGCCGTGCGGCGGTGCTCGGCGATCGGGATGCCGTCGGGCAGCCAGTATGCGTCGTAGCCGATCGCGATCGCGGTGAGCAGCAGCACCAGCTCGCCCTTGTCGGGCGCCTCCGGGTCGGCGAGCACCTCCAGCAGGAACGGCACCGCGTGTGCCGTCGCCTCGTAGCGCGTGCCTTGGTGGAAGATGGTGCCGTAAAGGTGCCAGCGCGCCTTCTCCCGCTGGTCGGGGTCGGCGGCGCAGAGATCTCTGATCATGTCGGGAACGTCGGTGGCCGGCCCGTAGGCGTGGGTGATGCGGGCCCAGTCGACGTCAGCGAGTCGCTCCAGCACGCCGTCATCGTGCCATCCCGCAACACTTTTCGCGACCCGCCACGCGCGCTATCCACATGGGACACGATTAGGTCCACAAAGGACTTGGAAGTGGTTTGGCGCGCGACGCGGTTGGCGGGGCGCCTCCAACCAGCCGCCCGAGAGCGGCACCGCGACGACCGCGCCGCGTTCCGGAGCGGGCGGCGTCCCAACCTTCTAGTGGTCTGTGGCGTTTACCTGGGAGAGGAAGTGCGATGGACAGGTACGAGGGTCTGCGCGAGTTCGTGGTGGCGCGTGGAGCGGCACTGTCGCGCACCGCGTACCTGCTCACCGGGGATCATCAGCTCGCCGAGGATCTGCTTCAGCACGCGCTGGTCAAGACGGCCGTGCACTGGCGGCGGGTCGTCGCGGGCGGCAACCCCGAGGGCTACGTGCGCCGGGTCATGGTCAACGAGCGAACGTCGAGGTGGCGGCGGGGCCGCCACGTGGATGTGCGGGGCTTGGCCGCCGGCGACGAACTCGGCGGCGCGGCACCGGTTCCAGGCGACGAGGCCGAGGCCGCCGCCCCGCCGGCGGCGGACTGCGCGGCGCACGCGAGCCGGTTCGCCGTCCTGCTACCGATCGGGCGCAACAACGGCGAGGTGTACATCGAACTCGACGGCTGCCGCCGGATCCTGACACCGCCCGCCGACGGCCGCGGTCATGTGCTCGCTCAAGGCGGCGAGGCGCTCACGCGGCTGATCGACCGCCCATAGCGGTACGAGGCCACCGGTCCGGCTGGACGGTTCGCGGCCGCACCGCCGGGGTGGTTCGCGCGCACCGCCCCCGACCAGCCACAATGTTCGCGGTACACGCTGAGTTCGCGGTACACGCTGAGTTCGCGGTACACGCTGAGTTCGCGGTACACGCTGAGGCTGAGGGGGCGGCGGGCATGCGGGAGCTGGTGGATCCGGTCGTGGACGCGGCGGAGGCGACGCCGTTCCCGGACCCCGCAGATTACCAGGCCGCGGTCGAGCGGATCCGGGGCGCCGCCGAGGCGTACTACAGCGGTCCCGACCTGGCCATGGACGACGCGACGTACGACGCGCTGATGGCCCGGGTCGCGGCGACCGAGGCGGCCCATCCGGAGTGGAAGGACGCCGAGTCCCCCACCGAGGCGGTGGGCGCGGGCGGCGACGTGGTCGGCGACGTCGTGCACAGCGAGCCGATGCTCAGCCTCGACAACGTCTTCGGCGAGGAGCCGCTGCGCAAGTGGGCGGCCCGGCTGGAGAAGCTCCTGGGCCGTCCGGTCGCCGGCTTCACGGTCGAGCCGAAGATCGACGGGCTGGCCATCGCCGCCCGGTACACCGACGGCGTCCTGACCCTGGTGGCGACGCGGGGCGACGGGCGCGCGGGTGAGGACGTGACCACGCAGGCCCGCCGCGCGGCCGGGCTGCCCGAGCGGCTGCGCGAGCCGGTGACGGTCGAGGTGCGCGGCGAGGTCTTCATGACCGACGACGACTTCGCCGCCGCCCAGGTGATGCGCACCGGGGCGGGCGAGCCGGCCTTCGCGCATCCGCGCAGCGCCGCCGCGGGCACTCTCCGCGCGCCCAAGCGGGTCTACGAGGCACCGCTCTCCTTCCTCGCGTACTCGGTGCACGGCGTCGCCGAGCCGACCGCCCACTCGGCCGCGATGGCGTGGCTGGCGGAGCTCGGCGTGGCGACCACCGGCTGGACGCTGTGCGCCACGGTCGACGAGGTGCACGCGGCGGTCGAGGCGCTCACCGCCGCCCGGGGCACGCTCGGCTTCGGCGTCGACGGCGCGGTCATCAAGGCCGACCAGCCCGCCGACCGCCTCGCCGCTGGCTCGTCCAGCCGGGCGCCGCGGTGGGGCGTGGCGTACAAGTTCCCGGCCGACACGCGTACCACCACGCTGCTCCGCATCGAGGTGCAGGTGGGCCGCACCGGCGTGATCACTCCGGTCGCGGTGCTGGAGCCGGTGCAGGTCGGCGGCGTGATCGTCACCTCGGCCACGCTGCACAACTTCGACGACCTGGTGCGCCGCAACGTCCGCGCCGGCGACACCGTCTTCGTCCGCCGGGCCGGCGACGTGATCCCCGAGGTCACCGGTGCCCAGCTCGACCTGCGGCCGGCCGGCGCGGTGGCGTTCGAGCCGCCCACGCACTGCCCCCGCTGCGGCGGCGAGATCGACCGCACACAGAAGCGGTGGCGGTGCACGCAGGGCCGGGCCTGCGGCGCCCAGGAGTCGCTGTCCTACTACGTCGCGCGCACGTCGATGGACATCGAAGGGCTCGGCGACAAGATCCTCCACGCGGTGGTCGCCGCGGGCCTGGTCACCGACCCCGCCGACCTCTACGACCTCGACGTGCCCACGCTCGCCGCCCTGGAACGCCTCGGCGAGGTCTCCGCCACCAAGCTGGTCGCCAACATCCAGGGCTCGAAGGCGCAGCCGCTGTCGCGCGTGCTGACCGCCCTCGGGGTGCGCATGACCGGCCGTTCCATGTCCCGCCGCCTGGCCCGGCACTTCGGCACGATGGACGCCCTGCTCGCCGCGACCGCCGACGACCTGCAGCGGGTCGACGGCGTGGGCCCCGAGCGCGCGGTGACCATCGCGGCCGAGCTGGTCGAGCTGGCCCCGCTGATCGCCAAGCTCGCCGCCAAGGGCGTCAACATGACCGAGCCGATCGAGGCCACGCCGGACGTCTCCTCGCTCCCCCTCCAGCGCCCCGACGGCAGCCCGATGACGGTGGTGGTGACCGGCGCGGTGCCCGGCCTGACCCGCGACGAGGGCAACGAGGCGGTCGAGCGGCTCGGCGGCAAGTCCTCCGGCTCGGTGTCGAAGAAGACCGACCTGGTCGTGGTCGGCGAGGGCGCCGGCTCCAAGGCGGCCAAGGCCGAGCAGCTGGGCATCCGCGTCCTGCCGGCGGAGCGCTTCGCCGCGCTGCTCCAGGCCCACGACGCGGGCGACCCCGACACGGTCGCGGAGATCCTCGCCTAGGCGCCCGGCCCCGGGCGGGGTCGGGCACCGCGGGCCGGGCCGCCCCGCCGTGCGTACCAGATTGGACCAGATGGACCTCGGCGGAGCGTGAGCGGCGGGGTCGTGGTCCAGTGAGATCGGCGTCGTGGTCTGGCCCAAGCCGCCCGGACGTGCTTACGGTGCCCCCAGCGGCGATCGTCCGGGAGGAGGTGGGCGTGCTGGCCGGAGGGGCCGACCGGGCGGGGGAGGCGCGGGCGCGCCTGCTCGACCTGATCGACTCGCTGCCCACCGGAGAGCGGATCCCGGCCGAGCGGGAGCTGGCCGCGCGCTGGTCGGTGGCGCGCATGACGCTGCGCAAGGCGATCGACCGGCTCGTGCTCGACGGGCTGCTGGAGCGCCGGCAGCGGCAGGGGACGTACACCTGCCGGCCACGCGTGCCGCGGCACCTGACCATCGCCTCGTTCACCGAGGAGCTGACCCGGCGGGGCGTGCGGCCCGCCAGCCGCACGCTCGACCTGCGGCGCGTGCGGGCCACCGTGCGGATGGCCCGCCAGCTGCGGCTGCCCGTGGGCGATCCGGTGACCCGCTTCGTCCGGCTGCGGCTCGGCGACGGCGAGCCGCTCGCCGTGGAGAACATCATGGTGCCCTCGCGCCTCTTCCCCGACCTCACCGAGAAGGACCTGGAAGGCTCCTGGTACGCGCTGATGGCCGAGCGCTACGGCGTCGAGGTCATCTCCGGCACGGCCCAGGTGGAGCCGGCCCTGCCCGACCGGCGCACCGCCGAGCTGCTGCGCGTCCCCCCGGCCCAGCCGTGCTTTCGCATCCGGGCGCTGATGTGGGACCGGCGGGGGCGTGCCGTGGAGTACGGCGAGTCGGTGTACCGGGGCGACTACTACACGCTCACCGTCGAGCTGCTGCCCGACGGCGGCCGCCGGGCCTGAGCGGCGACTCGACCATGGAGGTACCCCCGGTGACCGAGCCTGTGCGGGTCGGCCATGCCAGCGCCGCGCTCGACGTGCCGCTCGGCTCGCCCCTCGGCGGATACGCCGCCCGCCCCGGCCCCGCCACCGGCACCCTCGACCGGCTGGAGGCGCACGCGCTCACCATCCACAGTGGTGGGCGGCGGCTGGCCTGGGTCGTGCTCGACACGCCGTACGCGCACGCCGACCTCGCCGCCGCCGTCGCCGCGCTGCTGCCCGGCACCGACGTGTGGGTCTCCGCCACGCACACGCACGCCGGCCCCGAGACGAGCTGCCTCCCGGCTTCGCCGGTCACGCCCGAGCGGTGGCTGGCCGAGATCCCGCCGGTCGCGGCCGCCGCGGTCGAGGCCGCCACCGCCGCCGAACGGGACGTGCGGCTGAGCCTGCACCGCCAGCGCCTGGCCGGGGTCGGCGGGCAGCGCTCGGGCGCCCGCCCCCGCCGCACGGTACCGGTCGACGTGCTCCGCTTCGAGCACGCGGACAGCGGCGGGCTGGCCGGCCTGCTCGTCGTGCTGCCGGTCCATCCCACCGTCATGCCGGCCGACAACCTGCTGGTCAGCGCGGACCTCTCCGGGGCGGTACGCCGGGCGCTCGCCGCGCGGCTGGGGCCGGGCACGTTCGCCGTCGTCGCCACCGGCGCGGCCGGCGACATCAGCACGCGACCGCACCGCCACGCGCAGACGCCGGCGGAGTGCGACCGGCTGGGCGGGCTGGTGGCCGACGCCGTCGTACGCGGCCTGCGCCGCCCGCCCCGCGCCACCGCCGCCGGCCCGCTCACGGTGGCCCGCGAGCGGCTCGCCCTGCCGCCCAAGCCGGCCACCGCCACGCCCGAACTGGCCCGGCGGCTGGAACGCCGGCTGGAACGGGCCCGCCGCGCGGGCGACGCGGTGGCCGTCCGCACCGCGTGGACCGCGCTCCAGGCAGCCCAGCTCGCCCAGCTCGAGCCGGCGCTGGCCGACCCCGCGTGCGCCATCTCCGTGGTGCGGCTGGCCGCGGAGCCCGGCGTGGCGGGCGGTGGACTCTCGCTGGTCGGGCTCGGCGCCGAACCGTACCTCGACCTCGCCGCGCGACTGGACGGCCTGGTCGACCACCCCACCGTCCTCATCGGATACACGAACGGATACCTCGGCTACCTACCGGTGCGCGGCGCCTACCGGCGACCCGACTACGAGGTGCTCCGCTCCCCCGTCGCGGCCGGCAGCGCCGAACGCGTGGTCGACCGGGCCGCGGAGCTGGCGCGGCACGGCGCCACGTCCTAGGGCACCAGGGACGCGGGCTCCTCGCTCACCTGGCTGGCGATCCGCAGCGCCTCCACGAGCTGCCGGTACAGCTCGTCCCGCGACCTCTACCACGCGAACACCTCGTACGGCGGGGAGCGCTCCGCCGCTATGCCGCGCGATCGCGAAGGCCGGCCCGGTGGCGCGGCGCATCAAGGTGAGCGAGGCGCCCTGTGCCAACGCGCACGCGGCCTCGGCGCCGATCTCACCGCCGGCGGGCGGACGGTGACGCTCGCCGCGGTCGCCGTGGCGACCACCGTCGCCGGCCTCGCCGCGTGGGGGCTGCTCGCGATCCTGGAACGGTCGACGCGGCGCGCCGCCACCGCGTGGACCTGGATCTCGGTGGCGGTGCTGGTGCTGTCGCTGGCCGGCCCGGCCGGCGCGGAGACGGCGGGCGGGCTGGTCGCCCTGGTGTCGATGCACGTCGCGGCCGGCGCCGTGCTGATCGCCGGCCTGCGCCGCACGGTCCGGAGCCGATGAGGTCCCGTCACACCGACGGGCAGGCCACGGTCAGGCGCCGTAGCGGCCGGTCTCCGGATCCCAGTGGGTGATCCGATTGAGCGCCCGGTGCAGCTCCTCGGCCTGCTCCGGCGTGGGCGAGACGCGGTCGGGGCCGGTCTTGCCGCCGGCGACCCAGTCGGCGTCGTCGATGCCGTATCGCTCCTCCCACTCGCGCTGCGCCTTGTCGACCGCCATCAACATCCGCCTGCGCTCCGGGTCCATCGCCAGCGCCATGCGGCGGAGTCTATCCGTCGTGGCGCCGGTCCGGCTCCACCACCGCGCGCCCCCGCGGCGCCGGTCACGGCGTGAGGGTGACCGTGGTGGTGCGTGTGTAGAACTCGCGCGCGGCCGGCCCCTGCTCGCGCGGCCCGTAGCTGGACTCCTTCGCCCCGCCGAAGGGCGCGTGGAAGTCGACGCCGGCGGTCGGCGCGTTCACCTTGAGCATGCCCACGTCGAAGCGGGGCGAGAGGGTGAGCGCGGCGCCAAGGTCGCGGGTGAAGAGGGCTGCGACGAGCCCGTGCCGTACGGAGTTGGCGGCCTCGACCGCCGCCTCCGGCGAGGCGGCCGGCACCACCGCGCAGATCGGCCCGAACACCTCCTCGGTGAGCAGCTCGTCGCCCTCGGGCACGCCGGTGACCACGGTCGGCGCCACGAACCAGCCGGCGTGGTCGAGCGCCGCGCCGCCGGTGAGCACCTTCGCGCCGCGCCCGGCCGCCCGGCGGGCCGCGCCGGCCACCGCGTCGCGCGCCTCCACCTCGATCACCGGGCCGACCGCGGTGCCGGGCTCGGCCGGGTCGCCCACGCCCAGCTCCTCGACGGCCGCGACCAGCCGCTCGGCGAAGCCATCCGCGTCGCCCACCACGATCGCGCGGCTGGTGGCGGTGCACTTCTGGCCGGCGTACCCCATCGCGGCGAAGGCGATCGTGCGCGCGGCGGCGTCCAGGTCGGCGTCGGGAAGCACGACCGACGCGTTCTGGCCGCCCATCTCGCACTGCACCGGGATGCCCCGCTCGGCGGCCGCCCGGCGGACCCGCGCGCCGGCCCCCACCGAACCGGTGAACGAGACCGCGTCGGCCGCCTCCACCAGCGCCGCGCCGGCCGCGCCACCGCCGGTGACGACCGTGAGCACGCCGCCCGGCAGCGCGTCCGCGAACAACTCGGCCAGGCGCAGGGCCACCGCCGGTGACTGCTCGGCCGGCTTGAGCACCACCCCGTTGCCGAACGCGAGCGCCGGCGCCGCCTTCCACAGCGGGATCGCGACCGGGAAGTTCCACGGCGTGATCAGCCCGGCGACCCCGTGCGGGCGGCGGCGCGTGTGCAGCAGCGAGGCGCCGTCGGAGGCGGGGAAGACCTCGCCCTCGGGCAGCAGTGCGGCCTGGGCGAAGTACCGCAGGATCGCCACGCCCCGGGCCACCTCGCCGACCGCCTCGCCGACCGGCTTGCCCACCTCCCGGACGACCAGCGCGGACACGTCGGCGGCGGCGCCGGCCAGCGCGTCGGCGCAGGCGGTCAGGGCGGCGGCCCGCTCTCCCGCCGCGCGCCGGGCCCAGTCGGCGCCGGCCGCCCGGGTCCGCTCCACCGCCGCCGCCACGTCGGCCGGCCCGCTGTCGGCCACCTTGACCACCAGGTCGTCCGGCCGCTGCGGCGAGCGGCTCTCGATCTGCTCCACGTTCGTCCCCCTGTCGAATAGCTGGCGTGCTCAGGCGCGCCCCACGACCACCACCGGGTTGCGCAGCGTGCCCACCCCGGCGACATCGATGGTCACCACGTCACCGTCACGCAGCGTGAAACTCCGGTCCGGCACCACACCGGTGCCGGTGAGCAGCACGACCCCCGCGGGAAAGTCCAGCGCCCGCGTCAACCAGGAGACCAGATCCTCCGGGGTACGGGCCAGCCGATCCGTCGAGGTCGTCGCCGCCCACGCCGTGGCGCCGCCGCGCTCCACGCGCACCGACACGGGGAACGGGCCGGGGCCCGCCTCCCAGGCCGGCACGATCGCCGGGCCGAGCGCGCAGGAGCGGGCGTACACCTTCGCCTGCGGCAGGTAGAGCGGGTTCTCCCCCTCGATCGAGCGGCTGCTCATGTCGTTGCCGACCGTGTAGCCGAACAGCTCGCCGGCCGCGTTGACCACCAGCCCCAGCTCCGCCTCGGGCACGTCCCATCCGGAGTCGGCGCGGATGCCGACCGGCTCGCCGTCGCCGATCACGCGGGCGGCGGTCGCCTTGAAGAACAGCTCCGGCCGGTCGGCGGTGTACACGCGGTCGTACAGGTCGGCGTGCCCCGCCGGCTCCGACTCCTCCCGGCGCCCTTCGCGGCTGCGCTGGTACGTGACGCCGGCCGCCCACACCTCCTGCGCGTCGACCGGCGCCAGCGGGGGCGCGTCGAGGAGCGCCCCGTCACCGGCCTCGTACGCCGCGCGCGCCTCGGCGAGCGGGAGCGCGAGCAGGTCGGCGAGGGTGGTGCCAAGCGCGAAGAGGCCGGCCTCCCGGCGTACGGCCCAGCCTGCCGCGGTGCGCACGAGCTCGGTCACGCTGCCCCCTCCTCCGGCCGCCGCCGCGCGGCGAGGCGGCCACGCGCCCGGGCGGCCGCGGCTAGCACGGTGCGGTGAGATCCGCGCGCAAGGATGGTATCCGCGCCGCCTCGACGGCGCCCGCTCGACGCCGCGGCGGCGTCAGGCCCCGGGGTAGCGGCGGGTCCAGGCGGTGTGCGGGCCGTGGTCGCCGTGCAACTGGCCGCCCTGCGTGTACTCCATCGCCAGGTCGTCGGCGAGCGCCAGGATCGTGCCGCGCCCCTCGACCACCGCGGCCCAGTCGGGCGGCAGGGCGGTCTCGCCGTGCCAGGCGCCGAGCAGGTTGCCGCAGACCGAGCCGGTCGAGTCGCTGTCGCCGGAGTGGTTGACCGAGAGCAGCAGCGCCTTCCGCACGTCGGCCGGGTCGGGATAGGACAGTGCACAGTAGACGCCGATGGCCAGCGCCTCCTCGGCGATCCAGGCGCCGCCCAGCCGCTCGACCTCGTCTGGAGCCGGCGGGCGCCCGGTGGCGGCGAGCGCCGCGCGCAGCGCGGCCGTGGTCTCCTCGTGCCCGGGGCGGCCGGCGAGCAGGTCGAGCCCGACCGCGACCGCGGCGCGCAGGTCGCGACCGGCCACCAGCGCCCGCACGATCGCCGCGAACGCGCCGGCGGCCAGGTATCCGGTCGGATGCCCGTGCGTCTGCGTCGCGCACTCGACGGCGAGGTCGAACGCGCGCTCCGGCGTCGCCCACTCGCGCGGGTCGAGGCCGAAGGGCGCCGAGCGCATCACCGTGCCGCAGCCCTTGGAGTCGGGGTTCTTCGGGTCGTCGGGCGTGCCCATCCCCGGCGACTCCAGGCCGGAGAGGCAGGCGTTGCCGGGGGCCCGCCGCGCGTACAGCCAGGGCTGGGCGGCGAGCCAGCCGTCCGCCGGCCGCGGGGGCGCCGCGAGCCGCTGCGTGTCGAGCCACCGCAGGTAGGCGCGGTGCACCACGGAGGGCGGATGGCAGACGCCACGGTCCCACCGCACGGAGGCGCGGATCAGCCCTTCCACGGTGAAGAGGGTCATCTGCGTGTCGTCGGTGACCGGCGCGACCGCGTCCGCACCGACGACGAGGTCGGTGAGGCCGGCCGGGCCGTACCGCTCGCGGATCCGGTCGAGCGACAGGAACTCGATCGGCGCGCCGAGCGCGTCGCCGACCGCCCCGCCGACCAGGCAACCGCGCACGCGGGAGCGGTAGCGCTCAGCTTCGGTGCGATCCCAATCGATCATGGCGGAGGCGATCGTAGCAATCCCGTACCAGATGGCGCCGAGTTGATCAGAATGGCGGTATGCGCGGGCGGCGGTTGCGACGGTGGGCCATCGCGCTGGCCCTTGCCGGCGGCGGCGTGCTGGCCGCCGCGGCGCCCGCGGGCGCGGACCTGGCCGGCGAGACCGCGCTCGCCGAGCGGTACGCGCCGGTGGTGCGCCTGGTCGAGCAGGCGGAGGAGTGCGGGTACGGCGAGCCGTACCGGCCGCTGGACGTCGACGTGCTCTTCGGACAGTCCACCGTGGCCCTGCGCGGGCCCTGGTCCTCGGCCGACCTGGTGCGGATCGGGCCGAGCGCGGAGGACCTGGCCGACGGGCGGTACGAGTACCACCTCGACTTCCCGGGCAACCCGCTGCACCCCGGCTGCGGCTACCAGCGGTGGGCGGACCGGATCACCGGCGGCACGCCGCCCACCGTGTACGCGCACGTGGCGACCGACCCGGGCCACCCCGGCAAGCTCGCACTCCAGTACTGGTTCTTCTACGCGTTCAACGACTTCAACAACACGCACGAGGGCGACTGGGAGATGATCCAGCTCGTCTTCGACGCGCCCGACGCGGCCGCGGCGCTGGCCACGCCGCCGGTGGAGGTGGGCTACAGCCAGCACGAGGGGGCCGAGCGGGCGGCGTGGGGCGACCCGAAGCTGGAGGTGGTCGACGGCACGCACCCCGTGGTGCATCCGGCCGCCGGCTCGCACGCCAACTTCTTCGAGGACGCGCTCTACCTCGGCAGCTCCGGCTCGCAGGGCGTGGGCTGCGACGACGCGAGCAGCCCGAGCGTGGAGATCCGGCCGGTGGTGAAGGTGATCCCGAGCGACCCGGCGGCGGCGCGGGCGGCGTACCCGTGGATCGCCTTCGAGGGGCGCTGGGGCGAGCTGCAGACGGCGTTCTACAACGGACCGACCGGCCCCAACCTGAAGCGGCAGTGGACCGAGCCGATCGCGTACGCCGAGACGTGGCGGGAGCGGAGCTACGCCGTGCCGGCCGGCGGGCTGCTCGGCACCGACGCGACCGACTTCTTCTGCTCCGCGCTGCGTACCGGCTCCGACGCGCTGCGCCGCACCGTCGACCAGCCGGACCGGATGCTGCTCGTGCTCGGTGTCGGGCTGGCGATCGGCCTCTACGCCGTACGCCGCACGCGCTGGCGCCCGGCCGCGCCGCTGCGGGTCAGCCGGCGGCGGGCGTGGGGGCAGATCCTGGCCGCCGCCGCCCGGATGTACCTGGGGCGGTGGCCGCTCTTCGCCGGCATCGGCCTCGCGCTGCTGCCGATCGCCGGGCTGATCGCGCTGCTCCACTGGCTCGTGCTCGGCGCGCGGAGCGTGCTCGGCATCGACATGGACGGCGAGAGCGGCGGGCTGCTCGCCACGCTCTCGGTCGCCGCCGGCGCCACGCTCACGCTCGCCGCGGTCGGCCTGGTGCAGGCGGCCACCGCGCGGGCGCTCGCCGCGGTGGACGAGGGGCGGCCGATCGACCCGCTGCGGGCGTACGCGCTGGCGCTGCGCCGCCTGCCCCGCCTGCTCGGCGCCGTCGCGCTGGCCGTGGCCGCGGTGGTCCTGCTCGGCGCGACGGTGGTGCTGCTGCCGCTCGCGGTGTGGCTGGCCGGCCGGTTCGCGCTGGTGGCGCAGGTGGTCGAGCTGGAGGGCGGCACGGTGCCCGGCGCGCTGCGGCGCAGCAGCGGGCTCGTGCGCGGCCGGTGGTGGAAGGTCGCCTGGCTGGTCGTCGCCGGCGCCGGCATCGTGCTCGCCCTCGGCCCGCTGGTCGGCATGGTGCTGATCCTCGCGACGGAGGCCCCGTTCGCCCTGGTCAACATCGTGGCCGGCGTCGTCTACGCGCTGGCGCTGCCGTTCGTCGCGCTCACCACCGCGTACGTCTACCACGACGCCGCGGTGAGCGACGCGATCGAGCCGCGCCAGGAGGCCAGCCGGCTCCCGTCCGAGCTGCCCGCCTGAGCCGTACTCCACAGTGGCCGGTTCGGCGCGGCGCGGCGTCACGTTCCAGGACACGGGCCGGCGCCGGGGGTGGCCCCCGGGCCCACTGTCCGAACTGGAGGTATACGGCTCAGTTGCCGTCGGTGCCGGGCCGTCGTGGGGGCGGCCCGGCGTGCATCTCCACGACGAGCGGCCGGTGGTCGGAGAAGGGCACCGCGGGCGTCTCCGCGGCGGGCTCACCCGGCCAACCGGCCGCCCCCCGCCGGTCGAGCAGCACGTGGTCGAGCTGCACCTTGGGGCTTCCGGCCGGAAACGTGGCCACTTTGGCCAGCGGCCGCCAGCCGGAGACCAGCGCCGCCGCGCGGGCCGGCATGTTGAGGTCGCCGAGCAGCACGCGCGGCGAGGGCAGCCGGCGCAGCGCCCGCACCGCCAGGCGCAGCTGGCCGGCGTTCCAGGCGGGTACGAACGACAGGTGCGTGGTCGCCACGGTGAACGGCCCGCGCGGCCCCTCGACCACGGCGGCGAGCACGACCCGCGGCTCGTCGCGCAGCCACAGGAAGCGCCCGCCCGGCCCGGGCGAGAGGATCGGCGAGCGCAGCGGCGCGCCGGTCAGCCGGGTCACGTGCCACGACCGCACCGGCCACCGGCTGACCAGGCTCACCCCGAAGCTCGGCTCGTCGGCGCCGTCTTCGTCGTGGGCCAGCCGGCGGTAGGTCTCCCCGGGCGTGCCGATCAGCGCGGGGGCGAACCGGTGCGCGACCGCGCCGCTCGCCTCGGCGGCGAGCGCGGTGAGGTCGAGGTGGCCGCTGCGCACCTGGGCCCGGTCGACCTCCTGGAGCCCCAGCACGTCGGCGTCGAGCGTGGCGATCGCCGCGCGGAAGCGCTCCCGCTCCACCGCCCCGTCGTCGAGGGACCTCCCGTGCAGGACGTTGAAGGTGGCCAGGCGCACGGGTTCCAGGGTACGTGGGCACGCGATCGCGGCGGACCGGTCTCTTACTATGAAGAAAGTTAACTGATAAGCTTCCTGCCCAATCGACGATGATTGGGGTTCTCATGGGCGCTCGGCGTTTGGTGTCGGCCCTGGTGACAGGGGTGGCGGCGGCGGTTGTCGCCGGGATCGGCCTCGCGCCGAACGTCGGGGCGGCGCCCCAACTCCTCGTGGTCTGCAACGCGCCGGCGTGGGCCGAGGGCAACACGTACCCGGCCGGCGCCCAGGTGGTCTACAGTCTCCGCCTCTACCAGGCGCTGGTCACGCACACCGCGCACCCCGGCGCCGGCTGGAACCCGGCGGCCACCCCCTCGCTCTGGCGGGACCTCGGCGCCTGCGACGGCCAGCCGCCGCCGACCCGTACCCCGTCGGCCTCCCCCACTCCCACGCGGACGCCCTCCGCGTCGCCCACGCCGACCCGCACGCCGTCCGCGTCCCCCACCCCCACCACACCGGCGCCGACCGGCACGACCTGCGCGGTCAAGTCCCGGCCCGCGGGGAAGGTGCTGCACGGCTACTGGGAGAACTGGGACGGCGCCGTCAACGGCGTGCACCCGCCGCTGGGCTGGATCCCGATCACCGACGCACGGATCCGCCAGCACGGCTACAACGTGATCAACGCGGCCTTCCCGGTGATCCGCTCCGACGGCACCGTGCTGTGGGAGGACGGCATGGACTCGACGGTCAAGGTGGCCACGCCGGCGGAGATGTGCGCGGCCAAGGCCGCCGGTCTCACGATCCTGATGTCGATCGGCGGCGCGACCGCCGGCATCGACCTCTCCTCGTCCACCGTGGCCGACCGGTTCGTCGCGACCATCGTGCCGATCCTCAAGCGGTACAACTTCGACGGCATCGACATCGACATCGAGACCGGGCTCACCGGCAGCGGCAACATCAACCAGCTCTCCACCTCGCAGGCCAACCTGATCCGCATCATCGACGGCGTGCTCGCCCAGATGCCGGCGAACTTCGGGCTCACGATGGCGCCGGAGACCGCGTACGTGACCGGCGGCAGCGTGGTCTACGGGTCGATCTGGGGCGCGTACCTGCCGATCATCAAGAAGTACGCGGACAACGGCCGGCTGTGGTGGCTCAACATGCAGTACTACAACGGCAGCATGTACGGCTGCAACGGCGACTCGTACCCCGCCGGGACCGTGCAGGGCTTCACCGTGCAGACCAACTGCCTCAACAGCGGGCTGGTCATCCAGGGCACCACGATCCGGGTCCCGTACGACAAGCAGGTGCCGGGCCTGCCCGCCCAGGTCGGCGCCGGCGGCGGCTACATGTCACCGAGCCTGGTGAGCCAGGCGTGGAACGCGCACTCTGGCCAGCTCAAAGGGCTGATGACCTGGTCGATCAACTGGGACGGCTCGCGCAACTGGACCTTCGGCGACAACGTCCGCGCCCTTCAGGGACGCTGAGCGGAGGGGCGCCCCCGGTGGGGCGCCCCTCCACGGTTCACAGCGGCGGGTACGCGTTCGCGATCAGCTCGTCGAACTGGGCCTGGAACCAGTGGCCCGAGATCGGCGCGTCCGGCAGGGCGCCCGACATGTTGTGCTGGTTGCGCGGGTTCCCCTCGTACGTGGGGTCGCACATCCGGTCGAAGCCCTTGCCCTCGTCGTTCGGGATCTCCCGGCTGGAGCCGTCCGACTCGCCCGGCGGCTTGATCCACACGTACGCGTCGATGCCCGGCTCCGGCGCCACGGTCGGCCGCTCGCCGATGCCCGCGCCGGCCTGGTTGCACCAGTTGCCGAGGTGGATCCGGCGGTCGGTACGGGACTCGTCGACGAACGTGTTCGGGTCGGTCGAGGTGCTCGCCGCGGTGGGCCGGTCCGGGCCGCCCCAGCCGTTGCGCGAGGTGTCGATCAGCATGCCGAGGTTGTCGTCGAACGCCATCCCGGCGAGCAGGTCACGGTACGCCTGGGCGTACGACAGCTCGTCCACGTACCGGTTCCAGTCGACCCACTCCGTGCCCTCGCGCACCGGCCTGCCGCCGACCACGGTGTCCGCGTCGAAGAAGGGCTCTTCGAGCACGCCGTAGTTGGCGGTGTTGGTGATGAAGCCGTGCACGTCCGCCGGCGTGGCGCCGTTGGCGTTGGCGGCCTGGAGGAACACGTCGGCCGAGGCCTGGAAGTTGTCGTCCCAGCCGAGCCAGCCGTGGTGACCGGCGTCGATGTAGTTGTAGACGTTCTCGATCGCGCCGAGCCGCGCCAGGGCGTAGCCGACGCCCTCGACGTAGTTGCCGTTCGCCTTCATCTCGTCACACTCGGGCGTGGCGGTCTCGCGCGGGCTGACGTTCGTCACCAGGTTGGGCAGCGAGTCGATCTCGATGATCGTGACGATCCGCAGGCCGGCGTAGGCCGGGTCGCCCAGGATGCCGGCGATCACGTCGATGTACTCGGTCTCGTACCGCGCCAGCTCGTCCGCGGCCAGCTCGCCGTTGGAGGCGAGCGCGGCGCAGTCGCGGCCGGGCAGGTTGTAGATGACCACCTGGATCAGGTCGGCGCCCTGGGAGAGCGCCTCGTCGAGGTGGTCCCGCAGGCCCATGGTGTTGGACCCGGCGGAGCCGGACTCGATCGCCGCGATCCGGTCCAGCCAGATCGCGGTGGGCTGGTCGGCGATCGCCGCGCCGCCGTTCGCCGCGGCCTGCGCGGACCACTCGGGGTTGACGTAGACCTGAGCGCCTTCGTAGGGGTTGTCGACCCGTTCCAGCGCGCTGGCCGAGCCGGTGCCGACGGCGACCGCGGCCGCCATCAACGTGAACGCCGAAGCCAGAGCGAGGCCACGGCGCAACCGACGGTTGACGTGCATGCGAATACTCCTTGTGGGGTCGCGTGCGGACTCCCCGGCAGGTCCCACGACCGCATCCGCGCATCCGACGCGGTGCGGCCCCTCCGGGGGCGGTGGCCCGCGGATCACGCGCGCGACAAGCGTGCCGCGGGCACACCACCGGAAGGTCAGCCCATCCCGGCTGGACTGCCGGGCGGCTGTGCGTCAGTGCAGCGGCGGGGCCGTCGCGGGGCGCACGTCAGCGCCCCCGTGCCCTTGTGGTAGCCCTCGGCGATCGGTCTCCACGAGACCCGGATCGCTCCTCGACCGGCTGCCTGGCGTGGCTCTTGCCCGTAGCCTATTGCCCCACATTGCAGCAATCAAGAGAACTTCATCAATTTATTTCACGAACTTTGTGATTGAACGGATGTGCGGTCCATAGTCCTATTTGGACATGCTGTACCTGATGTACCCCTACCCCGTGCCCTTGACCTGAAACCTCGGATCGGTCGCCGGGGCCGGTGCCGGCCGGGCCGAGCAGCGCCACGCCGGCGGCCAGCGCCCCGGCGGCGATCGAGAGGCCGGCCACAACCCGCCCCGGCTGAGCCCGGTCTCGATGTCCGCGTGCGGGTCGGCGACGAGCGCGGCGTCGAGCGCCTTACGGAAAACCGGTCCTTGACGCGTGGAGGGATGTCGATGACTCTGATTCCCAGAAACCGCCTCTTCGGCGCTGTGGCGGCCCTTCGCGGGTCCGCCTCGGGCGGTGCGTTCACCATCGCCCGACGCCTGGAGGTGTCATGTCGCAGTTCACCCATGTCCGCGCACGACCACGCAGAGCCCTCGCCGCGGCCCTGACCGTGGTCCTCGCCGGCCTGCTCGGCGCGGTCGCCCTCGCGCAGGGGGCCGGCGCGGCCGGCGCGCTCCTGTCCCAGGGCCGCCCGGCCGCCGCCTCGTCCATCGAAGGCGACGGGCTGGCCGCCGCGTTCGCGGTCGACGGCAACCCCGGCACGCGGTGGTCCAGCCAGTTCAGCGATCCACAGTGGATACAGGTCGACCTGGGCCAGACCGCCGCGATCGACCAGGTGATCCTGAGCTGGGAGGCGGCGTACGCGACCGCGTTCCGGATCGAGACCTCGACCAACGGCACCACCTGGACCCAGATCCACGGCACGACCGCGGGCACCGGCGGCACGCAGACGCTCGCGGTCACCGGAAACGGACGGTACGTGCGCGTGTACGGCACCGCGCGGGCGACCGGCTACGGCTACTCGCTCTGGGAGTTTCAGGTCTTCGGCACGATCGGCGGCGCCCCCACGACGCCACCGACCAGCCCGCCGCCCGCCGGTGGGACACCCATCTCGGAGTTCAAGACCGTGACCGCCTCCTCGTGGGAGGGGGGCAACGCGCCCGCGGCGGCGCTCGACGGCCGCATGACGACCCGGTGGTCCAGCCAGTTCGGCGATCCACAGTGGATCCAGGTGGACCTGGGCGGGGCGGCCACCATCACCGGGGTCACGCTCGCCTGGGAGGCGGCGTACGCGACCGCGTACCGGATCGAGACCTCGACCAACGGCACCACCTGGACCCAGATCTACGCGACCACCGCCGGGCGCGGCGGCACCGAGCGGCTCACCGTCAGCGGCAGCGGGCGTTACCTCCGCCTTACCGGTACGGCACGCGCCACCGGCTACGGCTACTCGCTCTGGGAGCTCCAGGTCTTCGGCTCCGTGGACAACCAGGCGACCACTCCCCCGCTGCTGTCCGGGCCGACCCGCCCGCCGGGCACGACCGGCCAGTTCCAGCTGAGCGCGCCGGCCAACGGGGCGATGGTCACGAACACGCGCCGGCCCCCGCTCTCCTGGGCCGCCGTCGGTGGCGCGGCCCGCTACCAGGTGTGGCTCAACGTCAGCCGCACCGACTACGACTTCGCCGCCACCGGCAACCTCGTCGACCTCTACACGAAGGTCGCCGAGCCGACCGGCACCAGCTACACGCCGACGTGGGACATCGCCGACCGGTGGACCTACAAGTGGTACGTGGTCGCGGTCAACGGCTCGGGCGGCACCGTCGCCACGTCGAACATCCGGCAGTTCAGCCTGTACGTGCCGACGCTGGAGACCGTCTCCGACGGCGTCGGGACCGTCAACGGCGCCCGCGACGCCAACCGCAACGGCACCATCGAGCCGTACGAGGACTGGCGGCTGCCGGTCGAGTCGCGGGTCAACGACCTGCTCGGGCGGATGACGCTCGAGGAGAAGGCGTACCAGATGTTCTACAACGCGCAGGCGTTCGCGCAGTCCGGCTGGCACTTCGGGCCGGCCGACGCGCAGGACCTGCACGCCAACCTGATCCGGTCCAGCGGCACCAGGCTGGGCATCCCGTTCATCTCGGCGGGCGACACGATCCACGGGTACAAGACGACGTACCCCACGCAGAGCGCGCTGGCCGCGGCCCGCAACTACCCGCTGGACTACCGGCTCGGCGACATGCAGCGGCGCGAGCAGCTCGAGGTCGGTACGCGCGGCGTGCTCGGCCCGCTCGCCGAGGTGGGCACCAAGGTCATCTACCCGCGGATCCAGGAGGGCAACGGGGAGAGCGCCGAGGTGGCGGCCGCCCAGGTGCGGGCGCTGGTCGCCGGCCTGCAGGGCGGTCCTGAGCTCAACCCTCGGTCGGTGCTCGCCACGGTCAAGCACTGGCCCGGTGAGGGCGCGGGCGGCGAGGCGCTGATCGTCTTCGACGGCGTCACCATCAAGTACCACATGATCCCGTTCCGGGCGGCGATCGAGGCCGGGGCGGTCAACATCATGCCGGGATACGCGGGCAGCTCCTTCCTCGACCCGGGCGGGCCGGGGGCCGGCGACAGCGCGCCGATCCTCACCTACCTCCGGCAGAACCTCGGCTACACCGGCCTCATCACCACCGACTGGCTCCCCTCCGGCTCGTGGGTCGGCGCGGCGCGGGCCGGGTCGGACGTGATGGGCGGGGCCGACCCGGGCGCCCCCGGATACAGCATCGGCACGTTCACCGCCGGCGTGCCGGCCGCCCGGATCGACGACGCGGTGCGGCGCGTGCTGCGGCTGAAGTTCCAGCTCGGCCTCTTCGAGAACCCGTACGGCGACCCGGTCAACGGCCCGTACCGCCAGCACACGCCGCAGTACGCCGCGCTCGCCAACCAGGCGGCGCGGGAGTCGACGACGCTACTGCGCAACACGGGCGTGCTGCCGGTACGCCTCAACGCCGGCGACAACATCGTCGTGGCCGGACCGCGCGCCACGGACGGCGGCGCGTGCTGCGTGTGGACCAGCTTCTTCCACCAGGAGTACGGCTCGCAGAACTTCCTCGACGCGATCCGTACGCGGGCCGCGCGGGCCGGCGTCAACGTGTACCAGGACAGCGGCCCGTCGCCGAAGCTCGCGGTGGTGGCGGTCGGCGAGTCGTCGTACACGCACGGCACCAACTGGGTGAAGGAGCAGCCGTACCTGCCGCCGGACCAGCTCGCCGTGATCCAGAACTTCCAGCGGCAGGGCATCCCGGTCGTCGTCCTGCTGGTCATGCCGCGGCCGTACGTGATCACCGAGTGGCACACGCTCGCCAGCGCGGTGGTCGTGACGTACCGCGGCGGCGAGGAGATGGGGCCGGCGGCCGCCGCGCTGCTCTTCGGCGACTACCAGCCGAGGGGCAAGCTCCCGTGGCAACTGCCGCGCAGCCTCGACCAGGTGCTCCGGCCCGGCGGTAGCGACGTGCTCGCCGACGCCAACGAGCACTGGGACCTGCCGTACGACCTCGGCGCCACCGCCGCCCAGCGCAACGAGATCCGGGCCCGGATCGACGCGGGGCAGCCGGTGCCGACCAACTACGGCAACCCGCTGTACCCGTTCGGCGCGGGCATGAGCACGTTCTAGGAGGTCGCGGGCGCTCGCTCCGGCGAGCGCCCGCACACTACCTCGCGGTGTGTCTCTTCAGGATCTGCCCCCCGACCGGCTGGCACTGCGGATAGGCGATCCGGAGCGCGACCGGGCAGGGGCGCGACTGAACGCGCCCCCCGCGCTACGCCGCGCCCCGCGGCTGGGCCACGCCGCCGACCGCCACCTGCCGGCCCGGCCAGCGCGCCCGCAGCCAGCGGTCGTGGCTGGCGACCACCACCGCGCCGGGACCGGTGCCCAGCGCCTCCTCCAGCTCGTCGCAGAGGCGGGGCGAGAGGTGGTTGGTCGGCTCGTCGAGCAGCAGCAGCTCCGGCGGGTCGGCGACCAGCAGGGCCAGCGCCAGGCGGCGCCGCTGCCCCACCGACAGCTCCCCCACCGCCCGCGCGGCGTCGCGCGGGGCGAGCAGGCCGAGCGACCGCAGCGGTACTGACTCCGCCCGCTCCGGGCCCAGCGCCAGCTCGTACGTCTGCCGCGCCGTCCGGTCCGGCCGCGCGAACACGGTGTCCTGGGTGAGCAGGCCGACCCGCAGCCCGCGCCGCCGGCGCACCTCGCCGCTACCCTCGATCCCGCCGGCGAGCACCGCGAGCAGCGTGGACTTGCCGGCGCCGTTGGGACCGGTGACCAGCAGCCGGTCGGTGGCCGGGATGTCGAGGCGGTCGAGCGCGAGGCGGCCGGGCACGCGCAGGTCGCGTACGGAGACCAGCAGCCCCTCGGCGACCGTGCTGGCCAGCCGGCTGGCCCGGAACCGCAGCGGCTCGGGCGGCTTGCGCACCTGGTCGCGCTCCAGCTCGTGGAGGCGGCGGGCGAAGTTTCGCACCCGGCGGGAAACCTGGTGCTCGACTCGGGCGCCCGTCGCGTCGTACCCCATCTTCTCGTTGTCCCGCGGCGGGCGACCCTTCGCGACCTGGTGTGCGGTGACGGCGACCGCGTGGCGCAAGCCACGCAGCTCCTCCTGCTCCTCGGCGAAGCGGCGCTGCCAGCGCTCCCGCTCGGCCTGCTTCTCCGCCTGGTAGGCGGTGTAGTTGCCGCCGTAGCGGGTCGGGCCGTCCACGGCGGGGTCGAGGTCGACGAGGTCGGTGCAGACCGCGTCGAGCAGCGTACGGTCGTGGCTGGCCAGCACGACCACGCCGGGCAGCCCGCGCAGTTGCTCCTCCAGGAAGGCGGCGGCCGCGTCGTCGAGGTGGTTGGTCGGCTCGTCGAGCAGCAGCGCCGAGGGGCGGCGGATCAGCAACGCGCCGAGCGCCAGCCGGCCACGCTGGCCGCCGGAGATCGAGCCGAGCGTGCGGTCGTACCCGATGTCGCCCAGGCCCAGCCCGTCCAGCACCAGCCGGGCGCGGCGGTCGGCGTCCCAGGCGTCGGTCTCCTGTGCCCGGTCGAGCCGCTCGCCGTACTCGGTGAGCAGATCGGAGTAGCCCGGCGCCGCCTCGGGCGTGGCGGCGAGCGCGGCGGTGAGCCGGTCCAGCGCGGCGAGTACGTCGTGGGCCTCGCGCAGCGCGTCGTCCACCACGTCGGCGACTGTCGCGCCGAGGTCGAAGGGCATCTCCTGGTGGAGGTAGCCCAGGTCGGGCGGGCGGACGACGCTGCCACTGTCCGGCTCGTCCGCGCCGGCGAGCAGGCGCAGGAGGGTCGACTTGCCCGTGCCGTTCTCGCCGATCAGGCCGATGCGGTGGCCGGGCGCGGCGACGAGGGACACGCCGTCGAGCACCGGGCGTGCGCCGAACGCGCGGACGAGGTCATGGGCGACCAGAGGATGACGGGACATGGGACACCACCGCGGAATAGACGCTTTCGCCCGCCGGGCAGTGCCTCGGACGCGGGCGGGACGGGGTGCCTGTGGATCACATCCCCTCCAGGCTATCCAGGCCCTCGCTGACCCGGCAAACGATTTACCGGCGCGTGGTTCGTTTCTTCACCGGAACCGGATGACCTGACCGCTAGCCTTATCGATCACGGCGAGCGCGGGCTGGGGTTGAAACGTGACGGACTCGGGGAAAGAAGTGCCCGTGACGACGACGGTCGGGGCACGGGCCAAGGCCCGCGAGGCGGGCGTGACCTTCCCCGCCGCATGGCTGACGCTACTCGGCCTCGCCGAGGCGGTCTGCGTGGTGGCGCTGTGGCGGTTCTTCGTCCGCGGCGAGCGGGGACAACTGCTCGACACCGTGGCCCTGGAGGGCAACGCCATCGGCCAAGACCGCGTCGACGGCCTCGCCACCACCGTGCTCAACGCCGTGTCGCTCGCGTCGCTCGCCGTCGCGACCATCGTGGTGGCGGTGATCGCGCTGGCCCGCGGACGCGTGCTGCTGACGCTGGTGGTGACCGCCTTCGTGGCCACCGCCAACGTGGTGACACAGGTGCTCAAGCACGGGCTGTACCGGCCGGAGTTCGGCATCGACCCGGAGCGGGCGGCGGCCGGCAACAGCTTCCCGAGCGGCCACGCCACCGTCGCGATGTCCGTGGTGATCGCGCTCGTCCTCGTGCTGCCACCCCGGATGCGGGGCGTCGCGGCGGTCGTCGGGGCCGGATACGCCGCCGTCGCCGGCATCGCCACCATGTCGCTCGGCTGGCACCGCCCCAGCGACGTGGCCGGCGCGATGCTCGTCGTCGGCGGTTGCGCCGCCCTGGCCGGACTGCTCCTGGTGCTGGCGCAAGGGCGGGACGCGCGGGTGAAGAGCGACGACGCCCATCCACTCGCCGTCGCGCTCCTGGTGATCACCTCCGTGGTACTCGTCGCGGTCTCCGCCGCCGCCTTCTGGTGGACCGACGGCGTGGCGACCACGCCGGTCGACGAGGTCGGCCGCCGCACGCTGCTGACCGCGTACGCGGGCGCGGCCGCGAGCATCGCCGGCGTCACCGCGGGCGTGACCGCGCTGACGCTCGCCGCGGTGCACCGCGTGGTGCCCTGGCGCACGGGCTGACCCCGAGCACCGCGTACGGTCCGGCATCGAGGTCGTCTGGCTGCGGAAGGCCAGGCCGCGTTCGGACCTGGTGTCGTGTGTTGGAGAAGCTGTCGAGCTGGGCGCACCGACGCGCCCAACCCCGCACACGCGGCCCGTGGCGTGGCTGCCGGGTCCGGTGGGCCCGCCGCGCCGGACCTGGCGGGGTGCGCGGGCGTTGTCGGGGACACAGCCCTTTGCGGTCGGTTTGAAGGGGATACGTCCCCGACATAGCCCTCTTCGAAGCGACCAGGCCCGAGGGCGGCGCGCGGTGAAAGCCGCTAGGGTCTGTCTGGTGGATCTTATGGATGCGAGGCGAGCCCAGGCGGCGTCCGGGCGTGCCGGGCGGAAGGTCGCATACCGGTGTTGTATGTGGTCTTTCGTCCGGTGCGGTCGGTCGTCGTCTGGGCCCGCCGCAGCCCCGCAAAGATCCACCAGACAGGCCCTAGCCCTCCGAAGGGAAGGGCGGGTCGAGGGGCGCCCGTCCAGTGTGGATCTCGCCGGCGCGGGCATAGGCGACCTCCACCTCCTCGCCGGCCTCGTGCTCGCGCGTGAAGAGCCACAGGTCGGAGCGGCCGAAGACGGGGGCGTCGCCGAGCCGCACCACGATGTCGCCGGGCTCGACGCCGGCGCGGGCCGCGAACGAGCCGTCGGCCACCGTACGCACCAGCGGGCCGGCCAGCACGTCGTCGGCCTCGAAGCCGAGGTCGGAGCGGAACGTGAAGAAGCGGTCGAGTCGCACGCCGGTGCGCAGGTACAGGTCGAGCGTGGCGAGCGTCTGCGCCCAGCCGAGACCCACGCCGTCGATCTTCGCCTGCCAGTCGACGCCCTCGCCGAAGCCGGACTGCGTGATCGTGAGGCGCGTGCCCGCCTCGGCCTCCTCGAACGTGACCGTGACCTCGGTGGTGACCGGGAGGATGCCCGGGCCCTCCCGGTAGGTCAGCTTCTCGCCCGGCTCGGCCTCGACGATGTCCCACACCAGTTGGCCGTACTCGTCGGGCGTCCAGCTGATCTGCCCGCCCGGCCGCACGTCGGCCTGCTCGACCGTGCCGGTCAGCCAGACCTCGATCAGCTTCGGGTCGGTGAACGCCTGCCACGCCTTGTCGACGGGCACCGCCAGCGTGAACGTCTTCTCGTACCGCGCGTACTGCTCGCTCATGTCTCCTCCTGCGGCTCCGTTGTCACCGATCCCGGCGACGGGTCGGGGTGGACGGCGAGGACCACGCGGTAGGGCTCGCCGTCCCGGTCGCCGTACTTCCTCAGCAGCGGTCCGACCGCCGCCACGTATTCACTGAGAAAGGCCGTCCGCTGCGCCTCGCCGGCCAGCCGCACCTCGGCCTCGACCGCCGCGCTGGCGATCTGCTCCCCGTCGAAGGCCGCCCGGTCGAGCAGCAGCGCCGCCGCCCGCTGGAGCCGCTCGCCGGTGGCGACCAGCGTCTCCAGCGCCACCTGGTCGGCGAGCGCGCCGGTGCGCCGAGGGTCGGTCCAGGCGACGCGGGGCGAGACGACGAACGTGGCGGCGACCGCCTCGTAGAGGCTCTCCACGAGGTTGCCCGCGCGCCGCTCCCCCACGCGCCGGACCAGCCCGACCCGCTCCAGCTCCTTGACGTGGTAGTTGACCTTTTGCCGGGGCTCGTCGAGGCCGCGCGCGACCACGGCCGGCGACGCGGGGGCGCGCAGGGCGCCGAGGATGCGCAGCCGGATGGGGTGGGCCAACGCCTGGAGTGTCTCCAGGTCGGCCACCGACGCCACTGCCTCCATGGACAAGAGTGTTGTCCGGAAAAGAAATCTTGTCAAGGAGCAACCGCGAGCTTCCCGCTGTCGGTTCGAAGCAGGTCGAGAGGCCCGGCGTCAACGGCCGGCGATCGTCACCGGCACCTCGTCGGCGAGCGGCTGGCCGTCCGCGCCGTACGGCGTCACCAGCACCGCCCGCGCCGACTCCGGGGCGATCCAGCCCGGCAGCAGGAAGACACGGTCGTGGACGGTCGCGCGCAGCGCGGTGCCGCCCGACTCGGCGCGCACCGACACGGAGCGCACCGGCTCCACCGGGGCGGTGGTGGGCACCGGCACGATGCCGACCAGGCCGTCGAGGACGACACTCGCCGTGTACCGGTGACGGGAGGTGGCCGCGCCGACCGCCCCCTCATGCTCGCCGCCCACCAGGCTCTGCACCCACCAGCCGGACGGGCTCACCCACAGCCGCAGCGTGCGGTCGCCGTCGAGCGTGACGGTGTCGACGGCCGTGAACCCGCTCGGTGCCCACTCGGTCGACGCGACCGGCCGCGTCTCCCGGCTGGGGACGAACATCACGATCGCCACCAGCGCGAGCGCCACCCCGACGAAGCCGGCGAGGCATCGGGTGACGGATCCGGCGGCAACGGCGTTCACATCCGGAATCGTCCCAGAGAATATGAATCTTCGCACCACGGCCGGTCAGCGGCCCGGCACACGGACCCCTTCGAGTACGACGCCGCTGGCCGGGCGCGTGGGGACCCGGCGCAGCGGGATCGCCAGGTCCTGCGGCGGCACGTCGTACTCCAGGCGGGCCAGTCGCGGCAGCAGGGTACGCAGCAGCGCGACCGTCAGCGTCTCGCCGGGGCAGCGGTGGCCGGTCGTCGGGTCGCCCCCGCCCTGCGGCACCAGCTCGTACGGGCCGACGCGCCGCTCCAGGAAGCGGCCCGGGGCGAAGCCGTACGGGTCGGGCCAGAGCAGCGGGTGGTGGTTCTGGCCGTACAGGTCAAGCAGCACCAGCGAGCCCTCCGGGATGCGGTACCCGTCCCACTCCAGGTCGCGGACGGCGCGGCCGCCGACGAAGGGAGCGAACGGGTAGAAGCGCCGCACCTCGTGGGCGAACGCCTCGGCGTACGCGGGATCGGCGTCGCGCAGCCGGTCGCGGTGTCCGGGCCACCGGTGCAGCGCGTGCGCGGTGAACGCGACGAACCAGCACACCGCCACCGTCGGGCGCAGGACGTTGAGCAGCTCGACCGCGGCCACGCGGGCGTCCAGCACGGTGCCGTCGGCGTCCTCGTGCTCAGCGACCGCGGCCAGCGCGGTGCCGGCGGGGGCGACGCCGGGGCCACGCGCCCGCGTCACGAGGTCGGTGAGCCACCGCTCGCGGCGGGCCCGGGCGCGCCGGGCCCGCCAGTGCCGTGGCCCCAGCGAGCCGAAGCCGTCCACCATGGACACCAGGTCGGCGGCGAGACCATCCACTTCGGACTCCGCGACCCGTACGCCGGCCCACGGCGCCACCGTGCGGGCGAGTACCCGGCTCGCCTCGTCGAAGAGCACGATCCGGTCACGCGTGGCCCAGGTCTCGGCGGCGGCGTCCCAGGCTTCGGCGGCGTGCCGCTCCAGCAGGCCCGCGCCGTCGCCGTTGAGCACCTTGAGGAACATCGCCTTGCGCAGCCGGTGGTCCACGCCGTCCAGGCTGTGTACGCCGCCGCGGCCGAAGAGCGTGTCCATCACCGGCCCGGGGATCGCGCCGTGGCGGTGGATGCCGCGCTCCTCGTAGAAGAAGCGTGCCGCGCCCGGGCCGCAGAGGGCCACCACGCGCTGCCCGGGCACGCCGACCCGGGCCGGGGCGCCATCCGCACGCCGGCGGCGGTTGGGCAGCCAGCCGTACCCCTCCAGGAAGAACCCGAGCATGCCGCCGAATGCCCACGCGGGGAGCGGTAAAACGCTCTACGCGAAGATCGTGTCCAGATGGGCGTCGAGCGCCGCGAGCGCCATCTCCGCGGTGTAGTGGCCACCGAGCAGGTAGATGCCCAGGCCCTCCATCAACGCGAGCAGGGCGACCGCCGCCAGCTCCGGATCGACGCCCGGGCGGGGACCACCGGCCCGGATCTGCTCCGCCACACCGCCGACCATGGTGGCGGTGTCGGCACGCAACGCCTTCGCCACCTCGGGACGCACGGCGGTGTAGGCGAAGAACGCGAGCGTCACGCGGCCGTCCACACGGCGCGGCTCGTCGACGGGGAGCAGCTCGGCCACGATCGTGCGGAGCAGCGCGCGGGGGGTCGGGTCGGGGCCGAGCCGGGCGGTGGCCTCGGCGAGCCGGGCCTCGCCCCGCTCCCGCACCACCTCGATGGCGAACCTCATCATCTCGTCCTTGGTGCGGAAGTAGTGCTGCACCATGCCGGACGTCACGCCCGCCTCGGCGGCGACGTGGCGCAGGCTCACCGCTTCCAGACCGCGCTCCCCCGCCACGCGCATGAGCGCCTCCGCGATGCGCGTGCGGCGCTCGTTGTGGTCGACCACCTTCGGCATGCCCCCATCTTTTCACATTGCAACCGCAACGGCATGCGTGTTACGTTGCGACTGCAACGCAAAAAGGAGGAGCGCATGCCGTACGCGATAGAAGCCACCGGCCTGGTCAAACGCTTCGGCGCGGTGACCGCCCTCGACGGCGTCGATCTCGCCGTCCCGGCCGGCACCGTGCTCGGCGTCCTCGGCCCAAACGGGGCTGGCAAGACCACCGCCGTGCGCGTCCTCGCCACGCTGCTCCGGCCGGACGCCGGCACCGCCCTCGTCGGGGGGTACGACGTGCGCCGCGAGGCCCACCGCGTGCGCGAGGCGATCGGGCTCACCGGGCAGTACGCGTCGGTCGACGACGAGCTGACCGCCCACCACAACCTCACGATGCTGGGGCGCATCCTCGGGCTGCGACGGGCGGAGGCGCGGCGGCGGGCGGACGAGCTGCTGGCCGAGTTCGGGCTGGCGGACGTGGCCGGGCGGGCGGTGCGCACGTTCTCCGGCGGCATGCGGCGCCGCCTCGACCTGGCCGCCAGCCTCGTCGGCCGCCCGCGCGTGCTCTTCCTGGACGAGCCGACCGCCGGCCTCGATCCGGCCCGGCGCGGCGAGATGTGGGCGACCGTGCGCGACCTGGTCGCCCAGGGGACGACGGTCCTGCTCACCACGCAGTACCTGGAGGAGGCCGACAACCTCGCCGACGCCGTCGTGGTCTTCGACCACGGGCGGGTCGTGGCCCGGGGCACGCCGAGCGAGCTGAAGCGCCGCTCCGGCCGGCAGACGCTGGAGGTGCGGGTCGCCGACCCGGCTCACCTCGACCGGGCGGCGTCCATCGTGGAGGGCATGGTCGGGGTCGAGCCGGTGCGCGATCCCGCCGCCGGCACGCTCAGCGTCCCGCTCGCCGACGCGTCGATCATGCCGGCGATCGTGTGGCGCGTCGACGAGGCCGGCATCGAGATGGCCGAGCTCGCCCTCCGCCTGCCCAGCCTCGACGACGTGTTCCTCGCGCTGACCGGCCACTCGGCGACGCTGGCGGCCGTACCGGAAGGGAAGGCGGCATGACCGCGACAGTGAACCAGTATCTGACCCTCTCCTGGCGCGGCGTGGTGAAGATCCGCCGCAACCCGCTGGTACTGGCCGACGTGGTGCTCGGCCCGGCGGTCTTCCTGGTCCTCTTCGTGTACGTCTTCGGCGGCGCGATCGACGGCAGCACGCGCGACTACCTCCAGTACGTGCTGCCCGGCATGATCGGCCTGATGACGCTGCTCGCCACGATGGGCGTCGGCGTCGCGCTCAACCAGGACCTGCGGCAGGGCGTCTTCGACCGCTTCCGCAGCCTGCCGATGGCCCGCTCGGCGCCACTGGTCGGCGCGATCGGCGGCGACCTCGTACGCCAGGTGGTGGCCATCGCCGCGCTCATCGGCTTCGGCGCGCTGCTCGGCTTCCGCTTCGAGACCAACGCCTGGTCGGTGCTGGCGGCGTGCGGGCTGGCGGTGGCGTTCGCGATGGCGATGTCCTGGGTCTGGGTGCTGCTCGGCCTGCTCCTGAAGGACCCACAGGGCGTGCAGGGGCTGGGCGCGCTGGTCGCCTTCCCGCTCGCCTTCGCCAGCAACATCTTCGTCCAGCCGGAGACGATGCCGGGCTGGCTGCGCGCCTTCGTCCAGGTGAACCCGGTCGGGCACCTCATGGACGCGATGCGCGGGCTGATGCTCGGCGGGCCGGTCGCCCGGCCGGTGCTGTGGACGGTGCTCTGGATGGCCGGCTTCGTGGCGATCTTCGCGCCGCTGGCCCTGACCGTGTACCGCCGGCGATGAGCCTGCTGCGGCGGGCGACCGCCTACGAGGCGGCGATGTGGCGCGGGCTGTTTCGCTGGATCGCCCGGCGCCCCCGCGAGATGGCGCCCGGCGACGCGGCCTTCGGGCACGGGGGCCCGGTCAAGCCGATCTTCGCGGTCTTCATCGTCCTCTCCGCGCTGGAGATCCCCATCTTCGACTTCGTCATCAGCCGGCTGGTGCCGTGGCCGGTGGTGCGCTACATCGTGCTCGTCGCCGGCGTCTACGGCCTCATCTGGATGATCGGCGCGCTCGGCGCGCTGCTGACCAGCCCGCACCTCGTGGGCGCGGCGGGGATCCGGGTCCGCGACGGCCTCTTCGTCGACGTGACGATCCCGTGGGACGCGGTCGCCTCGGTCGGCCACCGCTACCGAGGGCTCGCCTCCAGCCGTCGCGTGGAGGTCGAGCGGGCCGGCGACCGCCTGCTCCTGCACCTCGCCACGGGAAGCCAGACCAACGTCGACGTCGTCCTCCGCCGGCCGCTCGCGCTGACCGTCCCCAAGGGACCGGACGAGCCGGTGAACGAGGTGCGCTTCTACGCCGACGACCCGAAGGCGCTCGTCGCGCTGGCCCGGGAGTACGTGGGACGCGACGAGAGCTCGCCGGAGCGCGCCGGCCGGTGAGCCGGTGCGCCCGGAGTCAGCCCGAGCCGGCGGAGGTGCCCGCCGTCGTGCCACATCAGGCGACTTCCGCAACCGGTGCCTGATATGTTCCATTTGTGCTTAGTGCTCGGGCTGCTCGTATCTGGCACTTCGTCCTGTTCGCGGTCGTCGCGGCCGCCTTCGTCATCCAGCTCGTGCTCGTGCTCCGCGGCGACACCGACATCAACGCGGCCGCCGGCGGGGAGCCCACCGGCACCGGTACGCGAGTCGTCAACATGTTCAGCTACTTCACCATCCAGAGCAACCTGCTCGTGCTCGCCGCCGCGGCCACGCTCGCCGCCGTCCCCGCCCGGGACGGCCGGTGGTGGCGGGTCCTGCGGCTGGACGGGCTGCTGGGCATCACGATCACCGGCATCGTGTACGCGACGGTGCTCGCCGGCAACCGTTCGCTCGAGGGCATCGAGGTGTGGCTGAACGCGGCGTTCCACTTCTTCTGTCCATGTTGGACGCTGCTGGGCTGGCTGCTCTTCGGACCTCGGCCGCGGATCACCTGGTGGGTCGTGGGCGCGGCGTTCGCGTGGCCGGCCGCCTGGGTCGCGTACACGCTGGTCCGCGGCGCCGTCACCGGCTGGTACCCGTACCCGTTCCTCGACGTCGGCGACCTCGGCTATCCGGTGGCGCTGCGCAACGTCGGCTTCGTCCTGGTGCTCGCGCTGGCGATCGCCGCCATCCTGCGGTACCTCGACGGGCGGCTCCCCCGGGCCGGTGCGCCCCCCGCCCCGGCGTCGCGGCCCGCCGCCGCCGACCCCGGTGTGCGCCCGGGCGGGGCGTGACGGGCGGCCGCCACCGGTGCACGCCCCGGCGCGGCCGGCGCTAGGGTGACTGATCATGGCTGAGCGCAGGTACGGCGCCTCCGCGCCGCCGACCGAGTCCGAGGTGCGGCACGAAGACTGGGCGTGCGACGACATCTCCGGGCAGGAGCACGCGCGGGTCGCGTTCCACGACGTCGACCTCACCGAGGTGGTCGACCAGGGCGCCTCGTTCACCGAGTGCGTCTTCAGCGACTGCCGCTTCAACGCCTCCGCGCACACCGACGCCGCGTTCGTCAACTGCACCTTCACCAACTGCTCGTTCTTCGACGCCACCTTCACCGGCTGCAAGCTGGTCGGCAGCCTCTTCGACCGGTGCTCGTTCGGCCTGCTGAAGGTGACCGGGGGCGACTGGTCGTTCGTCGGGCTCCCCGGTGCCGACCTGAGCAAGTCGACCATCGTGGGCGTACGCATGCGCGAGGCCGACCTCACCGGCGCCCGCTGTGCCGACGCGACGCTCCGCCACACCGACCTCGCCGGCGCCCAACTGCACCGCGCCGACCTGACCCGGGCCGACCTGCGCGGCTCCGACCTCTCCACACTCGACCCGCTGGCCGCCACGCTGCGGCAGGCCATCATCGACCCCGAGCAGGCGGCCGTACTCGCCGAGGCGCTCGGCCTCGACGTCCGCTCCGCGCTCCCCCCGCCCTAGCCGGGTCGGGTCCGTGCGTGCGGTCGGGACCACGGCGGACGTCGCGGTAGCCCAGGTCGACAGCGTCCGCCGAAGGATGTACGCGCATTTCGTCGCGCGGGCGGACGGGACGGCGCACTCCCGCGCATAGCGTGAAGGCATGAGCGCCGAACTCCTGCTCTCCCTCGCCGGCCTCGCCCTGATCGACAGCACGAGCATCGGCACGCTCTTCATCCCGATCTGGCTGATGCTGGTGTCGGTGCCGCTGCGGCCGGGGCGGCTCCTCGGCTACCTCGCGACGGTGGCCGGCTTCTACTTCGTCGTCGGCATCCTGCTCGTGCTCGGCGCCACGCCGCTCGCGGACGCGGTCGGCGGCAGCCTCGACCATCCGGTCGCGCTCTGGATCCAGCTCGGCATCGGCGTGGGGCTTTTCGCGCTCAGCTTCCGCTTCGACTCCAAGCGCCAGCGGAAGCGCGGGTCCGGCCCGGTCGCCCGGTGGCAGGAGCGGGTGATGAGCGGCTCCGGCTCGCCCGGCTGGCTCGTGGGGCTGGCGCTGATCGCCGCGGTCGCAGAGGTGGCCACGATGCTGCCGTACCTGGGCGCGATCGGCATGATGACCACCTCCGACCTGGACGGCACACTGGTACCGGTGCTGCTCGCCGGCTACTGCGCGGTGATGGTCCTGCCCGCCCTGGTCCTGCTGGCGCTGCGGACCGCCGCCCGCGAGCGGGTCGAGCCCCTGCTGCGGCGGATGAGCAAGTGGATGGAACGGCACGCCGCCAGCGCCACCGGCTGGGTCCTCGGCATCGCCGGCTTCCTGGTGGCCCGCGACGCGGTCTTCCGCCTGTTCAGCAACTGAGCGCCGACTCAGGCCCGCGCCGCGCGGGCAGACAAGCCGGACGCCGCCGCCTCCGCCGCCAGGCGCGGCCGCACCACGACTGAGTGGAGGCTCAGGCCCGCGCGGGCGAGCAAGCCGGACGCCGGCTCCCACGACCAAGCGCGACCGCCCGCGACCGCGCGCGGACAAGCCGGACGCCGCCGTCTCCACGGTCAAGGGCAGCCGCGCCGCGACTGAGCGCCGGGTCAGGCCACGGCCCAGGTCGCGGCCAGGCCACTGACCAGCAGCAGCGCGAGCACCGGGGCCGCGACCGACGTGAGGAGGCCGAGCCCGAGTGCGAACGCCGTGCCGGAGGCGCGGCGCGGCCACCACCGGGTCGCGCCGCCGGCGACCGCGACCGTGGCGGCGATCGTGCCGAGGCCGACGAGAACGCCGAGCCCCATGACGGCGGCGAGTGCCCCGGTGGCGACCACGGTGAGGTCGGCTGGCGCGATGCAGTCGCCGATGGTGACCGGCTCGCACGCGCGGTCGCGGCCGGACCAGGTGGTCGTCCAGAGCACGAACAGCAGGAACGCCGCCGCGTCGACCGCCAGCAGCGTCGCCGAGGCGCCGGCCCCGACCCAAGCCAGCCGCCCCCAGCGGACCCGCGCCTCGCGCGCCGGAACCTCCAGCACAGCGCCATCGTAGAGCCGCCGGTGGATCCCCGGGAAGGACGCCACCGGGCTCAGCCGACCGCCTGCCGAGGCGCCGGCGCGGCGGACCCCGAAACCCTCGACCTTCTACCGGATCGGCAAAGCCCACCGCGCCACCGGAAAGACCCATTCTCCTCCCCGGCTGCGCGGCGCGGGGTCGTTCCCGGGTTTCCGGCCGCCGGCGGCGGGGCGGCGGGGAGGCTCGGGGCATGGCCCAGATCAGGTACGGGGCGGCCGCGGTGCTCGCCTCCGTCCTCCTCCGCCCGGATCCGGCCGGCACCGGCCAGGCAGCGCACCTGGAGGGCGCCCGCGAGGTGCCGCGCTGGACGATGCCCGGTGAGCCGCGCACCGTCGGTACGGTCACGCAGATCACGGATGGCGACACCATCTGGGTCTCCGGGGTGGACAGGCCGGTGCGCCTGCTCGGCATCGAGGCTCCGGAGGACCCCTGCGAGTGCGGTGGGGCCGACGCGACCGCGTACGCCACCGAGATGCTCCAGGGGCGCAAGGTGACCATCTCCACCGACCCCACGCAGCGCACGCACGACCGGTTCGGGCAACTGCTGGCGTACGCGGTGCTGCCGGACGGCACCAACTTCTCGCTCGCGGCGGCCGAGGCGGGCGCGGTCAAGGCGTACACGGAGAAGGTGCCGGTCGAGGTCGCGGTGGAGATCTCGACGGCCGAGACGCGCGCGCGGGACGGCGGCCACGGCATGTGGGGCCCGCCCTGCTACATGAGCTGACGCCGCCCCGGCTCAGCCGCCCGCTCGCCCGCTGGTGTCGGCGATCGCCTGGTCGAGCATCTCCAGGCCGAGCGCCAGCTCCTCGCGGGTGGCGGTGAGCGGCGGGGCGATCCGGAACGTGCCGCCCATGCCGGGCAGTTGCACCACGTTGAGGTGGAGGCCGAGCTCCAGGCAGCGGCGGGTGATCCGGGCGCCCAGCGCGTCCGCGCCGCCCTCGGCCGCGGCCAGCTCCACGCCCTGCATGAGGCCGCGGCCCCGGACGTCGCCGACCGCCGGATGCCGCTCCTTGATGGCCACCAGGCCGGCGCGCAGGTACTCCCCCAGCTCCCGGGCCCGCGCGTCCAGCTCCTGCGCCCGCAGCACGTCGAGCACGGTGTTGCCGACCGCGGCCACGAGCGGGTCGGAGACGTGGGTCGTGTAGAAGAGGTACCCCCGCTCGTGCGCCCGCCGCTCGATCTCCTCGCTGGTCACGATGGCGGCCAGCGGCAGTCCGGCGCCGAGGGTCTTGGAGAGGGTGAGGATGTCCGGGACGATGCCGTCCCGCTCGAAGGCGTACCAGGTGCCGGTGCGGCAGAGCCCGGTCTGCGCCTCGTCGACGATCAGCAACATCCCCCGCTCCCGGCACTTCTCGGCGAGCGCGGCGAAGTAGCCGAGCGGCGGCTCGATCACGCCGCCGGAGCTGAGGATCGGCTCGAGCGACTCGTCGTGCTGTGGAGCGCGCACGCGCGGCGGGTGATGGCGTACGCCCTGCGGTACGAGGCCGGAGGCGACACGGCACCGCCGCCCCTGGTCGGCTACGACGCCGCCGGAAACGTGCTGGCCGAGCACTCGCTTCCCGACCTCACCCGCACCCGGCGCTGACGGGGCGTCCGGCCTGGGCGGCGAGCGGCCCGCCCAGGCCGGACATCGCGTGCGGTCGTTCCGGGAGCGATCTCCAGGACGAGACTCCTCCATCGATACATCTACGCCAATGCATCACGACGCGCCGAAACAACCCGGTTCGGACGTTTGGGACCCGAGATTGCGGCCATCTCGTGCCAGACCGGGCGATCAGAGGGACGTGGGTGATGTTGGAGGAATCAGCGCGGGCAACCGCGGCGACCGCCGCCGCGCCGGACCGGGTCCTGTGCCCGGACAGCATGACCCGGGTACTCGTTACCGCCACCGCCCGGGCCCTGCACGGCCGGGACTGCGGCGACCTGGGCCGGCGGCCGATGCTCGCCCGCTACGGCGGGGTACTGGCATCCGGCGCGCGGCGGGCGGCGGCGCGTACCGCGAGCCAGGCGGCGGTGCCACTGGCGGCCACCAGCGCGGTCGACGCCGACGACGTGGCGCGGTGGATCGTCGGCCAGTACCCGCGCCGGTCGTACCCCGCGGTGATCGTGGGCTCCCCGCACGGCGCGGCCGCGCACCTGGCGACGGCGGCCGGCGTGCCGTGGCTGCCGTCCGGCTTCGAGATGGCGGTGCAGTGGCCGGACGGCTCGCCCGACGACCCCAACGCTGCGCTCACCCACGGCGCCGCGGTCGCCGCCCGGCTCCTCGCCGCCAACCCGGCGCTCACCATCCGCCAGGTGCACGACCCGGTGCTGCGCGGCGTGCTGGCCGGCTCCACCGTCTCCCTGCACGTGCGCTGGCAGCACCTGCCCGACCCGTACCGCGAGTTCCTCTCCGCCCAGCTCGACCGGAACGCCGCCGTGATCGTGGTGCGCGACATGCGTACCTGGCCGGTGCTCGACGTGGGCGCGGGGCACACGTTCCAGCTCGGCAGCCCGGCCAGCGGCCTGGACGCGGCCGAGTTCCGCACCGCCGGGACGCAGCTCTGCCAGGCACTGCGCTACCTCGACGCGGACCGGGTCCGCTGGCGCCCGCCCACCTCCTCCTGCCCGGAGCGGTACACCGAGACCGGCGTCGAGGCCGGCTTCGAGGAGAGCGTGCGCGCGTGGGCCCGGGCCCGGCGGCTGCGCCTGCACCGCGTGCTGTACGCGGCGCCCGAGGCGTTCAGCGCCGCCGTCGCCGACCTGCACCGGCAGTGGCTGCGCGGCGCGGGCAAGACCGGCAACCGGCTCGTGGTGGAGAGCGGGCGGCTGCTCGACCCGGCCCAGGTGCTGCGGGCGGGCATGGTGCCGTACTGGTGCGAGACGCCCTCCAGCCGCGCGGCCATGGCGCTGAGCTGGTGGCTGGCCGGCAGCACCACGTTCAGCTCGGTGGACGTGCTGGTCGACGGCTTCGGCGTGCCGACCGCGGCGACCGCCAACCCGTCGCAGTGGAACGCGGCCGCCAAGTTCGGCGCGAAGCGGGCGGCGGTCGACCCGGCGGCCACCAACCTGGCGATGTTTCCGCTGCCCGTGCGGCACGCCACCGCCGTGCTGCGCAGCCAGGCCGCGGACCTGCCGCCGCCCCCGCCGCTCACGCCCGACGCGGCGATGGAGGCGATCGGCGAATGCGCGGCGACGCCCGCCATCCTGGTCTGCTGAGGGGGTACGGATGACCGCGGGCGACCCGCCGCCGGCGAGCGTGACGTACGTCGGCAACGCCACCACCATCCTGCGGATCGGCGACTTCACGATGCTCACCGACCCCAACTTCCTGCACGCCGGGCAGCGGGCCTACCTGGGGTACGGGATCTGGACCCGCCGCCGCGCGGAACCGGCACTGACCATCCCGGAGCTGCCGTCGCTGGACGGGATCCTGCTGTCGCACCTGCACGGCGACCACTTCGACCGGGTCGCCCGGCGCGGGCTGCCGCGGAACCTGACCGTGGTGACCACGCCGGCGGCGCAGCGGCGGCTGCGGCAGTGGGGGTTTCGGGCGGCGAGCGGGCTGGAGACGTGGGAGAGCCACGAGTTCGTCCGGGGCGACCAGCTGCTGCGGGTCACCGCCGCGCCCGGGCACCACGGCCCGCGCGGGCTGGAGCGGCTGCTGCCGCCGGTGATGGGCTCGATCCTCGAGCTGGAACGGGACGGGCGGTCGCTATTCCGGCTCTACGTCAGCGGGGACACGCTGTACCGGTCGAGCCTGGCCGAGATCCCCCGCCGGTACCCGCGGATCGACGCGATGCTCATCCACCTCGGCGGCACGCGCGTGCTGGGCGTGCTGCTGACGATGGACGGGCGGCAGGGCAACCGGCTCACCCGCCTGATCCGGCCGGCGATGACGGTGCCGATCCACTACGACGACTACACGGCGTTCCGCTCGCCGCTCAGCGAGTACCTGCGCGAGGTGACCCGCAACGGCTCGGTGACCCGGATCCGCCAGATGCGCCGCGGCGAGACCGCCGAACTGCCGGTCCGCGGCCACGTTCGCTGACGCGGCCCTACTCGGTGCGCGGCCCCACTCGGTGCGCGGCCCTACTCGGCCACGGCGGACGGGGCGCGTGGCCGCGTCCGGTGTCGTAGCCGCGTCCGGTGTCGTGGCCCGGCCCTACTCGGTGCGCAGCGCGTCTGGGCGCGTGGCCGCCCGGACGAAGGGCAGCGCGGCGGCGGTCGCCAGCAGCCCGGCGGTGAGGGCGGCGGCGCCGATCGCGGCGTATCCGCCCCAGGGCAGCCCGGCGGCGACAGTCGTGCCGTCGATGGCGGCCATCCGCACGTAGAGCCACGACGTCGCGGCGGTCACGAGGATCGCCAGCCCGACGCCGAGCAACAGCGGCAGCACGGTGTGCAGGAGCACGCCCCGGCGCAGCAGCCGCTCCGGCACGCCGATCGCGGTCAGCGCCGCGTGCGCCCGCTGCCGCTCGCGGACCGCGTCGGCGGTGGTCACGGCGAGCGAGAGCCCGCCGGTCAGCACGACCGCGAGCGCGACGACGAGCGCTGCCTGCCGGTAGCCCTCCGATCCGGAGTGTCCGAGCTGGACGGACTCGCGCGGGGTGGCCGGCGGCAGGGCCAGCGGCGTGGCGCCCAGCCCGCTGCGGACCGCCTCCACCGTGCCGGCCCGCCCGTCGGTGCCGACCAGCAGCGTCGGGAACCACCTGCCCGGACCGTCCCATCCGGACAGCAGCGACGGCGGCACGAGCAGGTCGCCGCGGATCGCGAAGCCGTACGGCACGTCGGCGCCCAGCGCGTCCGGCAGCACCGCCGTGTCCAGAGTGGACGGGATGGCGACCGCGGGCGCGGCCGGGTCGGCCCGGTCGCGCGGCTCCCCCACCGGCTGGAGCCGGCCCGCGCCGGCCAGCGTGGTCGCGTCGAACGTGCCGCCGGGCAGGCGGTACACGGTTTCCGGCCGGCAGCCCGGCAGCGGGCGACCCAGCACGGCGGCGAGCGCGGCGCAGTCGGCCACCACCGCGCGCACACCGTGGTCGAGCCGAGGAGTCTGGTCGGACGAGGACCAGTAGGTGCGCGATACGCCCGGAGGCAGCAGGGTCAGGGAGCGGACGGCGACCGTCGCGCGCACGCCCGGCACCGCTCGCACCGCCGCCACCGCGGGCTCCACATCGGAGCGATCGGCGAGCGTGGCGATGACGGTCCCCTCGGGCAGGACGTCGACCAGGTGGGCGTTGTCCTCCCGGTAGTCCGGCTTCAGGAGCGGCAGCAGCGCGACGAGCCAGCCGACCACGACCACCGCGAGCGCGGTGCCGACGACGGCCCGGGCGGCGCCGGCCGGGTCGCGCAGCATCCGCCGCCCGGCGAGCTGGCCGGCGAGTCCGGGCGCACGGTGGGCCAGCAGCGCCCCGGCCAGCCGGGACAGCGGAGCCGCACCGACCGCGAGGCCGACAAGGCAGGCGACCGCGCCGCCGAAGAGCAGTGCCCGGGCGTGCCACGCGCCGGTCACCAGGGCGGACCGGTCGGCGTACGCGGCGGCGAGCGCGACCAGCCCGGCCGCGAGCGGCACGAGCCGGATCGCCCGCGCGTCGGTCGGGGGCGGCCTGGCGGCGCGTGGCCAGCGGCGTCACGATCGCGCGGCGCAGGGCCAGCACGCTGGCGGCCGTGGTCAGCAGCGGTACCCCGGCGAGGATCGCGAGCGCGGCGGGCCACGGCGGCGCGACGTCGCCGGCGTACAGGCCGTCGCGGACCGGGATCAGGCCCGCCGCCGGTGCCCGGAGCAGGTGGAAGAGCGCCAGCCCGACGACCGCGCCGAGCCCTCCCAGGGTCGCCCCCTCGACGGCACCGAGCCGGCGCATCTGGCGGGGCGTGGCGCCGACCAGCCGGATCGCGCTGGCCCGCCGCTCCCGGCTGGCCGCGGAGAGGCGCGTGGCGGTGCCCACCAGCACGAGCAGCGGGACGACCAGCCCGACCCCGGCGAGGATGAGCAGGACCGGCAGCGTGGCGGCGGCGTTGTCTTCGCGGCGGAGGCCGGTGCCGTTGGTGTACGCCGCCTGGGACGCGAACAGCCCGCCGACCGGCTCGGCGAAGCGCAGCGCGTAGCCCTCCCCGCCGAGGGTGCCAGGACGGACGCCGGCGACCGCGTACAGCTCGTCCGGCCCGACCAGCCCGGCCCGGCCGACGCTCCCGACCACCGCGCCGGGCAGCCGCGGGGCCAGCTCGGCGCCGTGCTCGCCGTCGAGTGCCCGGGCCAGCGCGGGCGAGGCGAAGACCTCACCCGGTGCGGGCGTGCGCGGTACGCCGGGCGGCGGCGCGACCGGTGGCCCGACGGTCTCCACGAGCAGCACGCGCAGCTCCCGGCCCCGCCACACGCCGACCGAGAGCTGGGCGGCCACCCCTTCGGCGCGCTCGGCCATCCCCGGGTCGGGATCGACGCCCCGGCTGGCGGTCTTGGCGATCCGCTCCGCCGCGGCCGGCAGCGCGCCCGCCACACCGAGCAGCAGCGCGACGGCGGCGGCCACCCCGCCGACCATCATCAGCAGCCGCAACCGGCTGCCGCTGAACGTCAGGCGCAGCCCGAGCGCCACGTCGAAGCGGCTCACCACGCGCCCGCCGGAGCCGGGATGCCGCCGTCGCAGAGCCCGACGACCCGGTCGGCGTACGCGGCGATCCGCGCCTCGTGGGTCACCAGCAGGATCGCGGCGCCCTCGGCGCGGACCGCGCCCATCAGCTCGTCCATGACCAGCTCGCCGTTGAGCGTGTCGAGCGCGCCGGTCGGCTCGTCGGCGAAGACCACGCGGGGCCCGGCCACCAGCGCGCGGGCCACCGCGACCCGCTGCCCCTGCCCGCCGGACATCTCGCCGGGATGCTTGCCGGCGACATCGGCCACGCCGAGCCGCTCCAACCACTGCCGTGCGCGGGCCTCGGCGGGCCGCTTGGCCGCGCCGCCCAGGCGCAGCGGCAGGGCGACGTTTTCGGTGGCGGTGAGCTCCGGCACGAGCGACCCGAACTGGAACACGAAGCCGAACTCGGCCCGCCGCAGCCGGCTGCGCTCCTCCTCGGAGCGGTCGTCGACGCGCACGCCCCGGTAGTGGACCTGGCCGCTGTCCGGGCGCAGGATGCCGGCCAGGCAGTGCAGCAGCGTGGACTTGCCGGAGCCGGAGGGGCCCAGCAGGGCCACCACCTCGCCGGCGCCGATCTCGATGTCGACGCCGTCGAGGGCCATGGTGGTGCCGAACGACAGGCGCAGCTCCTCGCCGCGCAGCACGGGCTCGGTCACGGCAGCTCCTTGGCCAGGCGGTCGAGGCGGGCGGCGGTGTGCTCCAGCCAGCGCAGATCCGCTTCGAGGTGGAAGATCGTGAAGTCGCAGGACAGGACGGTGGCGAGGTCGGCCCCGCTCTTGCGCCGGATCAGCTGCTGCATCGCGGCGACGTGCGCGGTGCGCTGGGCGTGCAGCACGCGGTCGGCCGGCCGCCCGGAGCGGAGCGCGAGCACCACCTTGGTGAAGACCGCCGACTGGAGATAGGGCGAGTGCCCCTCCGGCTCGGCGAACCACCGCTCCAGCCGGCTCACCCCGCCGGGCGTCAGCGCGTACGTCGTGCGCTCCGGCCCGCCCACCTGCTCCACGGAGACGACATGGATGGCGCCGTCCCGGCAGAGGCGGCCGAGCGTGGCGTAAACCTGGGCGGGCTTGATCGGCCGCGGCTCGCCGAACGAGGTCTCGTACGCCCTGCGCAGGTCGTAGCCGTGCCGGGGAGCGGGCTCGAGCAGCCCGAGCAGGGTCTCAGCGACTGTCACGACATAAGTAGTAATCAAGTTACTAGTCACCTGTCAACCCCGCCGGCAGGTGTCGGGCCGCCGAGCGTGGGTAGGCAGGGGGCATGAGCGACGAGTTTCCGCACCCGCTGTCGGACCCGGAGGCGCTCGGCATCCCCGACGTGGCGGACGACGACTCCACGGCCGGGGACGACCTCGACACCGGCCGGGAGGCCGACGGTCCGGCGCCCGCCGCGATCCCGCTGGACCGCGACGACCATCCGGAGGGCATCGACCACTTCGGCAACACGCCCGAGGAGCAGCGGGACGGCGAGTCGCTGGACGACAAGCTCACCCGCGAGGCGCCCGACCCGGCGATGCGCGACCCGGCGTTGCGCGACCCGGACGAGCGCCGCGACACCTCCCGCTCACCGATCGAGGTGGAGACGTTCGACCCCGACCCGCTCACCGCGGAGACCGACCGGGTCGACGACGAGACCCCGCTGGACGACACCGGGCCGGTGGACCCGCACACCGACTCGCAGGTCTCGATGTACGACACGGGACCGGGCGAGGGCCCGGTGGGCCGGCTGGTCGAGCCGGACCAGGGCGTGGGAGAGGACACCGAGGCGACGTCGATCGCCACCGACGCCGGCCCCTCCGGCGGCGCCCCATCCGCCGAGGAGGCCGCCATCCACGAGATCGAGGAGCCCTGACGTGCTCTCCGCCTCGGCGGCGCGCACGCCGGGCCACTGGGGACGCTCTCTAGGAAGAGCTTTCGCGGTCGGGGTTGGCGCCGCTTCGCGGCCCGGGTTCTCGTCGTGCCCGCGGCGGGCGCTTGGGCTGCGTGCCGGGTGCGCGGGCTGGTCCTGGTTGGTCGAACGCGTATCCGCGTGTTCGGGGGCGGGGGACGCACCCGGTCATCAAGATCCAGGTCGTGCGTGGCGACAAATTCACCCTCGGAGGGCAATTGGCCACGCACGGACCAGCGCGCTCACGCGTGCCCACACCGGCCTGGGTCGCCACGCCGCCGCCGGGCCTGGTCGCTTCACAAGGGGGCTATGTCAGGGACACAGACCCTTGCGGCCGGATTGAAAGGGCTATGTCCCCGACAACGCCCACACGCCCGCCGAGGTCCGGCGCGACTGGCGCACCGGCGCGCCCAGCTCGACAGCTTCTCCCACGCACGACACCAGGTCCGAACGCGGCCCAGCCCTTCGCGACCACCTCGACCCCGAACGGTCTCTAAACGCGGATCAGCTGGTTGGAGAAGTTGCCCTGTCCACTGTAGAGGTACAGGTCAGCGGACGTCGTCGATCAGGCCGTAGACCTGCTGGTTTGTGGTGACCCGCCACGGGCGCGGCCCGCGCCAGAGGAGGGCCGAGGCGGAGGCGGCTGAGCCCATCTTCAACGCGCTCGCGCGGCGCCGCCTCCGCTCAGGCGGGCACGATCATCGGCGTGCCGGCCACCGGGTCCGGGACGACGATGCAGGCCAGCCCGAAGACCTTCGCCACGAGAGCGGCGGTGACCGTCTCGGTGGGCGGTCCCTCGGCGACGATGCTGCCGTCGGCCATGGCGATGACGTGGTCGCAGAAGCGGCAGGCGAGGTTGAGGTCGTGCATCACGATGACGATCGTCTTGCCGGCCTCGGTGTTGAGCTTGCGCAGCAGCCTCAGCAGCTCCACCTGGTGGTTGATGTCCAGGTACGTGGTGGGCTCGTCGAGCAGCAGCAGGTCGGTGTCCTGGGCCAGGGCCATGGCGACCCACACGCGCTGGCGCTGGCCGCCGGAGAGTTCGCGGATCGGCCGGTCGACCAGGTCGGCGGTGCCGGTCGCCTCCAGCGCGCGGGCGACGATGTCGTGGTCGTCGCCGGTCCACCGCCGAAACCAGCCCTGGTGCGGATAGCGCCCGCGGGAGACCAGGTCGGCCACGGTGATGCCGTCGGGCGCGACCGGCGTCTGCGGAAGCAGCCCGAGCACCTTCGCGACGTCGAGCGTACGCAGCTCGGCCATGGCCCGGCCGTCGAGGTAGACGGCGCCGGCGCGCGGCGCGAGCAGCCGGGCCAGGCCGCGCAGCAGCGTGGACTTGCCGCACGCGTTGGCGCCGACGATCGCGGTCATCCTGCCGTCGAGCACCGTCACGTCGAGGCTGTCGACGATGGTCCTGCCCTCGTAGCCGAGGGTCAGGGCCTCGGCGCGTAACCGGGTCATCCGCCAGCTCCTTGCCGGTTGGTGGTGGCCAGCAGCCACAACAGGTACGGGGCGCCGACCGCGCCGGTCACCACGCCGGTGGGCAGCGGCGTCGGCAGCAGGTGCACGGCGACGAGGTCCGCGGTGAGCAGCAGCGCCGCGCCGGCCAGCGCGGCGGGCAGGATGCCGCCGGTGGCCGGGCCGAGCAGCCGGTTGGCGATCGGGCCGGCGATGAGCGCGACGAAGATGATCGGGCCGGCGGCCGCCACCGCGAGGGCGACCAGCACCACGGCGATGCCGAGCAGCCCGGCGCGGGCCAGCTCGGTGCGGGCGCCCAGGGCGCGGGCGGCGTCGTCGCCGAGTTCCAGCGCCCGCAGCTGGCGCTGGAGGAGCACCGCGGTGGGCAGCAGCACGAGCAGGGCACCGGTCAGCAACCGCAGCTCCTGCGTGCTGGCCTGCCCCACCGAGCCGGTCAGCCAGTGCATCGCCTGCCGCGCCTCGAAGAGCTGCGCGCGGCTGAGCACGAAGCCGATCAGGCCGTCGAAGAAGACGGCAACGCCGATGCCGATGAGGATGAAGCGGTAGCCGGTGACGCCGTCCCGCCAGGCCAGCAGGTACATCAGCGACGCGGCCAGCACTGCCCCGCCGAGCGCGAGACCGCTGACCGCGAGGCCGGTGACCTGGAGCAGCACGATCCCGCCGACGGCGGCCAGCCCGGCCCCGGAGGTGAGACCGACGAAGTCCGGCGAGGCCAGCGGGTTGCGCAGCAGTTGCTGGAAGATGGTGCCGGAGGCGCCCAGCGCCAGCCCCACGGTGAGCGCGGAGGCGGCGGTCGGCAGCCGCAGCTCGCGCACCACGAAGTCGACGCTGGGGTTGTCGGCCAGGTGCAGCACCGAGGCGACGACGTCCCAGGCGCCGATCCGGAAGCTGCCGACCATCATCGTGAGCACGAAGAGCGCGGCCACCGTGATGGCCAGCGCGGCGGTCACGGTCACGGAGCGCAGCCACCGCCGCCGCCGGTTGCCGCGCAGCGCGCCGGCGGCCGAGACGACCGGGGCGGGGGTCATGGTCGCCGTCATCGCGCGCTCACACCTCCGACAGCTTCGCGTAACGGACGATGGCCACGAACACGGGCGCGCCGAGCACGCCGAGCACCACGCCGACCTGGAGTTCGTCGGGGGCGGCCACCACGCGGCCGAGCACGTCGGCGAGGAGCAGCACGATCGGTGCCAGCAGCATCGAGTACGGCAGGATCCACCGGTAGTCGGGGCCGCAGACGAACCGCGCGACGTGCGGCACGACCAGCCCGATGAAGACGATCGGCCCGCACGCGGCGGTGGCCGCGCCGGCCAGCACCGCGACGACCGCGAAGGCGGCGACTCGGGTACGGCCGACGTTCTGGCCGAGGCCGCGGGCCATGTCCTCGCCGAGCGCCAGGCCGTTGAGGGCGCGCCCGAAGAACAGGGACGCGGCGAGGGCGATCAGCAGGAACGGCGCGACCCCGGTGAGGATCGGCGCGTACCGGCCGGCCAGCGAGCCGACCTGCCAGAAACGCAGCTCGTTGAGAGCGTCCACATTGGTCATCACGATGCCGGTGGTCACCGAGCCCAGGCCGGCGGTGACCGCCGCACCGGCCAGGGCGAGCTTGACCGGGGTCGCGCCCTCCCGGCCCAGCGACGCGATCGCGTACACCAGCGCGAGCGCGCCGATCGCCCCGGCGAAGGCGAACCAGACGTAGACGCCGACGCCGCGTACGCCCAGCACCGTTATGGCGAAGACGACGAAGGCGGCGGCGCCGGAGTTGATGCCCATGATGCCTGCGTCGGCGAGCGGGTTGCGGGTGACGCCCTGCAGGATCGCGCCGGCCACGCCGAGCGCGGCGCCGACGAGGATGCCCAGCAGGGTACGCGGGACGCGCAGCTCCAGCGTCACCGTGCTGGTGATCGAGCCGTCGTTGTCGAGGCTGCCCAGGGCGCGCAGCACTTCGCCCAGGCCGATCGAGCGGGAGCCCTGGGTCACGCTGAGGAACGCGACGACGGCCAGCACGCCGCAGAGCACGGCGAGGCCCGGCCCGAGGGCGATGGCTCGCCTCGCCCTCCGGACCGGGGTACGCGTCGCGTACTGGCTAGTCGCCGACATTCGGGTCCGCGGCCTTGACCGCCTCGGTCAGCTTGTCCAGCTCGGTGGCGAAGTCGCCGTACGTGTGCAGCCAGAACGCCGGCCACGAGACCGCCGCCCCCGCCTTGGCCGCCTTGATCTTGAACCAGGTCGGCTGCTTCTTGCCCCACTCGGCGTTGACGGTGGGCGTGAAGGAGCGGCCGTCCCACAGGATCAGGTCGGGCTGGTACTTGTCGGCGTTCTCCCAGCTGAGGTTCTCCCAGTACGGGAAGCCGGGGTCGGGGCTGGCCGGATCGAGCACGTCCAGGCCCCAGCTCTGCAGGTCGAGCAGCTCCGGCGCGTACTCCGGGTTGGCCACGTAGAGCTTGTCGTCGGAGGGCGACATCGCCGCGACCGTCAGGCCCTGCTTGCCCGTCACCGCCTCCTTGAACGCGGCGACCGACGTCTCGAAGCGCTTCTTGTTGGCGGCGATCTCCGGACTGTCCACCTTGGCGCCCAGGCTCTCGGCCAGGTCCTCGTAGCCCTCGGCCAGCTGGACGATCGACTTGCCCTGGGAGATCCCGACGACGGGGGCGAGTTCCTTGAGCTTCTTGCTCTTCTCGTCGACGCCCTCCTCCATGCCGCTGTGCGCCTTCTCGGCGGGCCACCAGTCGGCGACGATGAGGTCCGGCCGCAGCCCGGCGGCCTTCTCCACGTCGATCTTGCCCCACTCCTCCCCGAGGATCTCGATCCCGGTCAGGTCGAGGCTCTTGAGGTTGGGATCGGACTTGACCGACTCGTCGGCGAAGATGCCGATCGGCTTGATGCCGAAGGACATCAGCGCGGCCGCCTCGCCGGCGTGGGCGATGATCCGCGTCGGGGTCTTGTCGGCCTTGACGACCTGACCGGACCCGTCGGTGAACGACCACGGGCCGGAGGCGGCCGCCGCCGCGGTGTCGCCGGTCTCGGTGTCACCGCCGCAACCGGCCAGCGCGAGGCTCAGCGCCGCCACGGCCAGGACCGGACGCCATGCGCGCATAGTGGAGTTTCCGTTTCTGTGCGTGGACGTGATGATCTCCCAGAACCAGGAGTTAGGTTAGGCTAACCAGCACTCGTCCATTTGACCAGCCCCTGCATCACAGCTCACAGCGGCCGGGCCGGGCTTCGATCGGGGCGCACGCCACCGCCGGCTCCGGGCTGTCGGCATCCACGACCACATCGCGCCCCTCGGCGGGCACGCGGAATCCACTCAACCGCCGGACGCGGCACGCGGGTCGTCACTGACCCGGCGTCACTGACCCGGCGTCACTCCCCCGGCTTCTCGGCGGCACCACCGACGAGTGTGGACTCCCGCCCCTCGGCCCGGCCCTCGTCCCGCGCGCGGGCGAGCATCCCTTCGAGCCGCTGCCGGCGACGCCGGGCGGCGACCCGGAAGGCGAAGACGAGAACGCCGGCGAGGGCGGCGAGGACGAGCTGCGGCCACGGCAGCGTCCAGACGGTCACGGTGGCCGAGGCCGGCCGCACCTCGGCACCGGCCGGGCCGCCCTCGGGGAGGGTCGGGGTCAGGTCGACCGTGGTCCGCAGCGGCCCGAGCGCCCAGACGCCGCCGACGCGCACGTCGACCTCGCGGCCGCCGCGCGGGAGCAGCTCCGCCACCTCGGCTCTCGTGTCGTGCCCGGCCAGGCCGAACAGCTCGGTGACCCGTACCTCGCCGGTGCCGGTCACGGCGACGTTGCCGTCGTTCGCCGTGGTGTACCTGACCCGGACCGTGCCGGCGGCGAAGGGGTTCCACGAGTGCCGGTACGTCGCGGTGAGGTCGCCGACGGCCAGGGCCGCCGTGGCCGTGCCGCTGACCCGCGTCATGACCCGGAAGCCGACCCGGCTCTCGACCGCGACCGTACCGCCGGTGCTGGTGATCGACGCCGCGATGCCGGCCGGATGGTCGCCGGGCGTGGCGTCCGGCGGCACGGTGATGGTGAACGGCACGACCTTCGTCTGGTCGGGCCCGACCGAGACGGTCTCCTGCACCTTGATCCAGGTGCCGCCGTCCACCGACTCGCGGTTGGACGGGAGCATGTTGAAGCGCCCCTTGTCGGTGAGGTAGCCGTCGGCCGCCTTCAGCGAGAAGACCACGGTGCGGTCGCCGAAGTTCCGCACGGCGAGGTGCTCGGTCACCACCTGGCCCGGGTCGAGCGTGGGCTCGATCCACCGGCGGCCGTCCGGGCCCTGCTCGTCGGCCGGCTGCACCGACCAGGTGACCGTCGGCGGGGTCGGCTCGGCCAGGGCGGCCGCGGGCGCGATCGGCACGGTGACGAGCACGGCGGCCAGTACGGCGAGCAGCCGCGGCAGCGCCGGCCGCAGGGTTCGGGTCATGGCGGCGTCCTCCGGGCCGAGGGGGTGGTGGGGGCCGCGGGCGGCGGCCCCCACCGGTGTCTCATTCGAACAGGGACAGGGTCAGCGTCGAGGTGTACTCACCCGCGGCGACATCCGCCGGAGTGCGCAGGTACAGGTCGGCGTCGACCGAGTACGCGTCGTTGGCGACCGCCTCCGAGTCGAACGTCGACACCAGCAGCTCCTGGTCGACCAGACCGACATTGTTGCCGGGCTGCGTCGGCTCGTCCAGGACCGTCACCACCTCTTCACCTTCGGTGACCAGACCGGTCTCACCACCGTCGATGAGGCGCGGCTTCCAGCCGAAGTGGCCGGCGCTGATCGGGGCCTGGCCGGCGCTGCCGACGAAGTCGGTCGCGCTGCCCAGCACGGCCCACGCGGCCCCCTCCGGGATCTCCTCCGCGGTACGCGTGTCGGTCACCGTCACCGTCGGCAGCGTGCCGGTGAACTGGCGGATCAGCAGCGTCGAACCGTCCTCGGAGAGCGCGACCGCGTTGCCGGCGATCGACATGGCCAGCACGCCCGGCTCCCGGATCTCCTCGATGTCGACGGTCACCCGGACGTCGGCGCTGTCACCGGGCTCGGCCGCGGCGGGCGCGGCCATCGACCCGGCCAGCATGGCACCGGCGGCACCGGCGGCCACCAGTCGCTTGCGATTCCATCTGCTCATGCGATGCTCCATTGTCGTCTGTCGGTTGTGGCCAAATGCCAGGTGTGGATGGTGGGTAGAGGTCAGGCGGCGCAGGCGACGCCGGCGTGTTCCGCGGTGTGGACAGTCGTCACCTCCCTGCCGTCGACCGTCCCGGTGGCGCGGACGGTCACCGAGCCCGCCGCGATCGAGGCGGTCCGCGTGGCGAACGACTGGTAGGCGTTGGCACCGGGCGCGACGTCCGCGAAGGAGCGCTCGCCGTACGCGGTCTCCAGCGCGAGGCCGGCCGGCGCGTCGTGGTCGTTGTACGCGCGCACCGCGAGGTACGCCTTGCCGGCGACGCACCGCGGCTGCGCCGTGACCGTCACCGGCACCTCGGCCGGCTCGCTGCCCGGGTCGTCGGCGAAGACCCGCCACTCCGTGACGGCGACGGCGGAGTACGTGGTGCCGTTGCCGTTGGCCCGGATCGTCGCCCGGACCCGCGGTGTGGTGACCGGGTCGAAGGTGACGTTGTTGAACGCGGTGGTGCTCGTGCCGTACGGCGAGGCGCCGGTCACGTCACGCCAGGCCGAGCCCGCCTCGTCCCAGTACTGGAGGACCCATCCGTCGGGCTGGGCCACACCGTCGCCGGTGCCCTGGTTGGAGTCGCGCCAGAACTTCAGCTCCGTGCCGACGATCCGCACCGGACGGGCGAAGTCGTACTGGACCCACTGGGTCGCCGGGCGGCTGCCGGACCAGGTGCCCCAGATCTGCGCCTGGCTCGGGTTCGCCGGGTCGGCGTTGTCGTTGAGCGCGGTCACGCTGTTCCAGCCCGCCGTGTACGAGGCGGTCGGCGTCGCGATCGGCCCGATGTTGCCGGTCAGCGGCCCGGACAGGTCCGCCGGGATGGTGGCCGTCTTGGCGGTCTCCAGGTTGCCGGCCGCGTCGAGCGCCCGGAACGCCACCGTGTGCCGGTTGGCGTCCGGCGGCGCGATGGCACCGGTGTAGGTGGTCCACGCGCCCGTTCCGATGGCGTACTCGACGCGGGCGACCCCGGAGGTCGCGTCGGTCGAGGTCACCGTGACCGCCCGCGTGGTGGGGTTCACGGTGGCCGTGCTGACCGGCGCGGTGGCGTCGATCCGCACCGCGAGGCTGGCCGGCGCCGACGTGTTGCCGGCGCGGTCGGTCGCGGTCGCCGTGACGGTGTGCTGGCCGTCCCCGGTGACGTTGACGTCGGTGTGCCGCACCTCGGTCGCGACGACCGGCTGCCCGTCGTCCACTCTGGACTCGATGGTGAGCCGGCCGCCCCGGTCGTCGGCACCGGCGACCCGCACGCGCACCGCTGAGCGGAACCAGCCGGCGCCGCCCGCGCTGCCGCTGGGCGTGAGCGTCACCGTCGGCGCCGTCTCGTCGCCCTCGGTGTCGCCCGGTGAGACGACCCGGACCTGCGCGGAGACGCGTCCGGCGGCGTAGCCGAGCACGGTGCCCTGGATCGTGAACGTGCCGGGGGCCGCGACCTGCTCCTCGGTCACCGGGTCCCAGAAGACCGGCACCTGGAGCGTCTCGCCGCCGAAGGTCACCGCGGCGGTGCCGGGCAGCTCCCGCTCACCCACCTCGACGGTCGGTGCCGGCGGGGTGACTGAGTCCGGCTGCGCGGCGAGGATCTTCCACTCCTCGACCGCCACCGCCGAGTACGTGCTGCCGTTGGTCGACGCGTCGAACAGCGCCCGTACCTGCGTGGTGGTGACCGGGTCGAACGTGGTGTTCTGGAAGCCCTGCGTGCCCGTCGGGTAGCCGCTCGGGTTGGGCACGTCGGCCCACTCCCCGGTGCCGAGGTTCCAGTACTGGATCCGCCAGCGGGCCGGTGCGGCGACCCCAACGCCGGTCCCCTGCGGCTGGTCGTTCCAGAACTCGATCTGCGAGCCGGCGATCCGCATCGGCTGGTCCCACGTGTACTGCGCCCACTGCTGCGGCGGATTGCTGCCGGTCCAGGTGCCCCACATGTCCGGCGGGAGCGGGTTGGACCGGACGATCTCGTCGTTGAGCGCCTTGATCCAGTACTGCGTGGGCACCGGCTCGTTGGAGACGGTGGCCCGCGCCTCCTGCGCGATGTTGGGCCGGGGCGTGAGGTCGCGCCCCTTCTGCGGCGTCGGCGTGACCAGCTTCATCCGGGGCGGGGTCTGCGTGTCGTCCCACTCCAGCTTGTCGATCGCCACGGAACGACGGAAGTGGCCGCCGCCCACCGCGTCGGCGGTGTGGTACGCGATGTACCACTGGCCGTTGAACTCCAGGATGCCGGGATGGCTCGTGGTCGAGGAGACCGGCCGGAGGACGGTGCCCCGGTACGTCCACGGCCCCTCGGGCGAGGACGCGGTCGCGTACGCGATGCAGGCGTGGTAGTTGGCCGGCGTGCACTGCGAGGTCGGGCCCGCGTTGTTGCCGGCGTACGCCAGGTAGTAGGTGGCGCCCCGCTTGAAGATCCAGGCCGCCTCGAAGAAGCCGGTGAGGCCGGTGACGGTGCGCGTCGTCCCGACCGGCGTCTTCATGTCCGCCTGGAACTCCAGCAGCCGCAGGTTGCTGAACGAGCCCCAGTACACGAAGACGCGCTCGCCCTCGACGAGGATCGTCGGGTCGATGTTGTGGATGTTGTTGGCGGTCGGGACGCGCTGGGAGATGATCGGCCCGCCCGCGTGGTCGGTCCACGGGCCGGTCGGGCTCTCCGAGACGGCCACGCCGATGGCGAACTTGTCGGACGCCGGGCTGTCCCGCTCGTGGATCGGGACGTACCAGTAGTAGCGCCCGTCCACGCCGCGCACCACCTGGCCGGCGTACGCGCGACCCGGCGTCGCCCAGGCGAAGACCTGCTCCGGGCGCATCAGCGAGGGGTAATGCGTCCACTGTCCAGCTTGGACATCGGTGGTGCGGAAGGCGCCCCACTCGTTCATGATGAAGTCGTTTGTGGAGGGTCCGGCCTGGTCGTGGCCGGTGTAGATGAAAAGCTCGTCGGGGTTGCCGCCCGCACCGGGCACGACCAGCGGGGCCGGGTCGGCGGAGTAGTAGCTGCCGTCGCCGAGGATCGGGTTCGTGGTGTTGGTGAACGTGTACGGGTCGGCGGCGTAGGCCGGCGCGGCGGTCGCGACCAGCCCGCCGGCAAGGAGCGCCGTGGCCACCGCGGCGGCGGCCGCCCGGCGTCTCAGGGAGGTCTTCACGGTCTGTTGTCTCCTCACTCCCGGGGGAGGTGGCGGCGCCCCCGCTGGGGACGCCGCCACCCCGAGGCGTCAGCCGCAGGTGATCGCGGCGTACGGTGCGGGGATCTCCGCGGTCACCGGCTGCTCGCCGACCATCCCGCTGACCTTCACCGTCGCCTCGCCGGCCACGACCGACCTGGCGCGTGAGTTGAACGCCTGGTAGGCCGACTTGTCCGGAGCGAGGCCGGGCACGACCCGCGAACCGTACGGCGTGACCAGCTCGACGGTGAGCGGCACGTCCTCCGCGTTGCGGGCGGTGACCAGGATGTAGGCGTTGGTGCCGGTGCACTGCGTGCGCGCCTGCACCTCGACGTCCCACGCCGGCGCGCCGCTGCCCACGGTGAGGACCAGCGTGGTCTGCGTGGCACCGGCATCGCTGACGTAGTCGGGCAGGATCAGGTCACCGACGACGATGTACCGACCGGGCCTGTCGACGACGCTCTCGTCGAAGTTCCAGTCGACACCGATGGCCTGGTTGTCCCGGGAGCCGTCGTTGTAGGAGACCTCCACCTTGGTCGGCAGGTAGGGCAGTTCGCCCACCTCCACCTGCTGCTCGAAGCTCTCCGCGCCCTGGATCGAGATGCCGCCCGGGGCCGTCTCCGGCCGCACGTACACGCGGGCCTCGGCGATCAGGCCGTACGCGTCGTTGGTGCCGTAGACCACGAACGGGTCGACGTTGGTCTCCGCGACCATCTCCGGCGTGATCTGCTGCCAGTTGAACGCGACGCTGCCGCGGACACCGCTGGTGTACACCCCGTCGAGCGTGCTCGGCAGGGTGGGCACCTGACCCACCGTGGTGCGGATGAGCACCGGCGAGCGCACCGAGTCGACGGTCTCGCCGTTGGCCCGCCAGCGCAGCACGCCCGTGCCCGCGCCGCTGCCCTGGACGCCCCAGATGCGGATCCGCAGGTGGCTCGTCGAGATGGGCTCGAACTCGAAGTGGTTGTACCGGTTGGTGGCGAGGCCGTCGGCGTACGTGGATCCCCTGAGGGTGACCGGGGTCCACGTGGTGCCGTCGGTGGACGACTCGATCGCGTACGTGGTGGCGTTCGGCCGCCGCGTGCCGCCGTTGTCGTCGTACCAGTAGATGTCGGTCGAGGAGAGCCGCACCGGCGCGGTCCACTTGTACTGGATCCACGCCTCCCGCTGCGGGCTGGTGCCGTTCTGCGGCAGGTTCCAGTTGCCCCAGCCGTTGCCGGCGCCCGGGCTGGAGTTGGCCGGGGTGGTGGCCTCGTTGACCCGCAGGTGGTTCTCCCACGCCGTGGTGCCGCTGGTGCTGATCTCCGCCGAGGAGCCGAACTCCGCGGTCACCTCGCGCTCGGTGATCGTCGCCGCGACCGTCGCCTCGGTCCGCCGCTCGCCGTCGCTGGCGTAGAACCGGAACACGTAGTCACCGGCGATCGTGCCGGTCACCCGGGTAGCGAGCGCCTTGTCGTCGGTGAAGATGACGCCCGCGCCCTCCGGCTTGGAGACGGTCTCCCAGCCGTACGTCAGCTCGTTGTCGTACGGGATGCCGTCGTCGGTCGCGGTGCCGACGAGCCGGGTCGAGAGGTTGCCGTCCTGCGAGCCGTCCCGGGCGGCCGTGACGACCGGCGCCTGGTTGGAGACCGGCGGCGCGTCCCGCCCCGAGGCGAAGACCTGGATCTCGGCGATCGCCGTGTAGAAGGTCGGGTTGTTCGTGAACGCGATCCGCACCTTGTCCGACGTGACGGCGTTGAACAGCGCCTCGTTGAACTTCGCGGAGGTGACGGTCGGGTTCTTGAACTGGCCCGGCACCTCCCGCCAGCCGCCGTTGCCGTCGGGCACCTGGACCCACCAGCGGGCGGGCTCGCGGTAGCCACCGCTCTGCCGGTCGCTGACGAACGTCACCTTCACGTTGTCGAAGGACTTGGCCGATCCCAGGTCGAGTTCGACGTAGCCGTTCTTGTCGGTGGTGCCGTAGTTGCCCCAGTACGGCTCGTTGGCGGTGACACCGTCGTTGACGGCGGCCAGCGAGACCGGTCGCTCGGTCACGCTGATCGCGCCGGGCGTGTAGTTCATCGAGGTGCTGTTCCAGCCCGGCGTGTGGAACTGCCGCCACGGCGTGGGCCGCACGCCCTGCTGTGTGAAGGACGAGGTGACGCTGGCGCCCTTCGCCAGGTTCGGGGCGTCCTCGGTGAGGTCGATGCCGGCCGTCTTGAGGTAGTCGACGACGCGGTCGTCCTCGATCGGCGTGTCCACCGCGCTCGGGAAGTCGGTCGTGGTGGTCGCGGTGAAGGTCACGGTCAGCCCGTCCTCGACCTGGACCTGGTTGGTCTTCGGGTCGAAGGTGAGCTTGCCGAGCTTGTCGGTGGTGACCTTCTTCTCGCCGTTCAGGAACAGGCTGTAGCCCGCGCCAAGGCCGTACTCGCTGCCGTCCGGGTCCCACACGATGGTCACGTCCTGCCCGTGGTAGCGCAGGTTGTTGACCATGAAGTGCTCGTAGCCGAACTTGATCGGCCACAGCTCGATCTTGTCGTCGGAACGCGGCTGGAGACCGGCCATGTCCTCGACGAAGATGTAGTTCATGTTGCCGAGCATGATGTGGTTCGGGTTGTTGCGGTTGTAGGTCTTCGCCGTCGCGTTCCAGTTGGAGTAGTACTCGGCCTGGTTCGGCACGCGCAGGTCCGCGCCCGGGTAGATGCTCCACGCCATCCAGTCGAGCAGCCGCTTGGCGTACTCGGGGGTGACGTACTTGCCCTGCGGGTCGTAGTGGCGCAGGGCGGAGCGGACACCGCGGTACTGCACGGTGAAGTTGATGTTCGAGAAGTTGTTGGAGCCGCCGATCCCGTACGCCGACCGGTCGTACTGGTTGGCCGTGTAGAACGGGAAGATCGGGAAGTTGTCACCGTAGGTCAGGAAGCGGAAGCCGTCGACGTACGTCTGCCACTGGTCGAACGGGATGAGGTTCTGGGCGTAGACGTCGTAGAGGTTCGACTCCTTGGCCGGGATCAGGTGCCGGGCCCCGGCGGGCAGCGGGTTGGCCCGGCCGTTGGAGCTGGCCGCGCTGGTGGCGCCGTGCGACGTGCCGGCCAGGAACATCCGCATGTCCGGGCTCCACAGCCGGGCGAGGATCGCGTCCCGGATGCCGTTGGCGCTGGCCGCCATCTCGTCCACCTTGGCCGGGTCGGCGCCGGCCATCAGGTACATCTGCCGGGCCGCCTCGAACGCGCCCCACACGTACGCCGACTCGGGGCGCTCGATGGTCGAGGCGCCCGGCGCGCCGCCGTTCGCCTTCGGATAGCCGAAGGTGATCGCGTCGGCGTCGTTGCCCGGCATGTAGTTGCTGTTGTAGGCGATCAGCTTGTCGCCGTTGCCGTCGTAGTGCTCGAGCTGCCCGACGCCATCGCCCTCGAAGTAGTGGGCGAACTTGCCGGCGATCTCCCTGCCACCACCGTGCACGTTGTAGGCCTCCAGGCCGGCCGTGCCGATGTACTGCGAGTAGTGGTTGTTCCAGCTCGTGTGGCCGGGGCTGTCGAGGAACGCCGAGGAGCCGGAGAGCTCACCGATGTTGAGGATCTGGCCGTACGGCAGGTACGGCGTCCGCAGCCACTTGGTGTCCTGGAGGTGCATCGGCTGGGTCAGCGCCACGGCGTTCTGGTAGAGGTTCACCCCCTCGATCGTCGTGGGGTACTGATAGACGTGACCGGTCGCGTTGGCGTCGAGGCTGTTGTAGCGCTCGCCCCACCAGCGGTAGACGATCGCCTTCTCCAGCGCCGAGTCGGGCACGTTGATGTACGGCACGTCCTGCGCCCACCGGCGGTTGAATTCGGTGATGCCGGTCCGCACCGCCTCGGCGGGCGACAGCCCGGCGTAAGCGTTGTAGCTCTCGACGGTCTTCGGGAGCGTGGCCGAGGAGACCGCGCCGACGACCGACAGCGACAGCGAGCCGCCGGCCGGCACGGTGACCTCGCGGTCGAGGTTGGCGCCGCCGCGGGTGAAGCCGACACCGGTGAGGCTCATCCGGATGGTGTCCCACGCGGTGTCGACGGTGCCGTTGTTGGAGCCGCTGGTGATGACGCGGGTACCGGTGACCTCGCCGGTGCCCTGCCCGGCCTCGGTCGCCAGCGGCGAGGCGGCCCGGACGGTGAAGGTGGCCGCCGAGTCGCCCGGGTTGTTGAAGGTGATGGCGGTGACCGCCACGTTGTCGTACGTGATGAACTTCGTCAGGTCGGCGCTGACGCCGGTGGTGCCGATCGTGTAGCGGCTCTTGGCGTGGCTCGGCGCGTTGAAACGGTTGGCGTTCACCTCCGTCACCGTCTGCCCAGGAACGGTGACGGTGTAGAGGTTGCCGAGGTTGTTCGGGCCGCCGACGTACGCGCTGCCGGCGAAGCCCATGGTGGTGAAGTTGTTGTTGCTCGCGCCGCGCATGTACAGCGAGCGGCCGCGGGTCATCAGCACCGCCGAGCCCATCGTCCCGCTGACGCCCAGGACCCGGTCGAGGTAGTAGTCGGTGCCGCCGGCCGCCAGATCCTTGTCGAAGATGGACTGGTGCATGCTCGACGCGGTGAACGGCACGCCGGGCTGGAGCTTCCCGGCCACCTCGGCGACGTTGGTGTAGGTCGGGTCACCGATCTCCATGACGTGGTTCTGCCCGTTGGTGTAGACGCCCACGTCGCCCTCGTTGCCGGGCAGGATCGGGCTGGCGGCGTGCGCGGGGGACGGCACGCTCACCACCGCCCCGCCCACCACGAGCGCGGCGAGAGCCGCCCATGTGGGCGCCCTCCTGACGCGTCTAATGATCATCTAATCCTCCTGGTGCCAGTCGGGAAAAGGTCAGGCTTACGCCGACGCGGCACGCACAGGGCGTGGCGTCCACCGTCACGGGCCGGGTCACCCGGCCCTCGGGATTCAGATCGTGGGGAGCCAGACGCGCATCGTGGATGGCCCGCGGTTGGCCCAGTCGTGGTACGCGATCAGCGGCACCTCGAGGAGGTCCGCCGTCGCCGTGGCCGCCGGCGCGGCCTCGCTGCCGTTGTACGGCCAGTCGTGGTCGTGCGGCTCCAGGCGACGGCAGCGCACCGTGACCCTGCCGTCGGCCAGCGTGGGTGGCTGGCTGGTGTCGACCCGGAGTTCGTCGAGGTCTTCGCCGCCCGGTACGTCCACGGACTCCACCGCGAGCACGAGCGGGCCGCGCTCCACGGCCACGCAGCCGCGGACGGCGTCGATGCGCCCGTCCGGATACGTGAACCGGGGCGCCACGGGGAGGTTCAGGACGACCTCGTCGCCGCCGCGCCAGGTCCGCCGCTCGGTGGCGTAGCCCGGGGCCACCGGCCGGGTCTCCCCGCCGGCGGTCAGCGTCGCGCCCTGCCCGGCCCAGGCCGGTACGCGGACGGACAGCGTCCAGGGGCGGTCGTCGTCGCTGTCGATCCGCACGCGGATCTCCCCCGCGTCGGGGTAGGCGGTGGTGACCGTGACCCGCCGCTCGGGCCCGTCCGCCGGGCCGTGCGCGATCGTCCCGGTCACGTACTGGTGGATCTGGAGGCCCTCGTCGTCGGTCGTGGCGACGTACGCGGCGAGGCTGGCCAGCGTGCGGGCCACGTTGGTCGGGCAGCACGACACCTCGAACCAGGGCGCGCGCTGGGCCGCCGAGGCGCGGATGCTGGGCCGCTCGACGTCGGGGGACGCGCCGAGGACGCGGCGGTGCAGCGTGTTGGCGTAGAAGAACCTCCGGCCGTCGGTCGCCGGCGACGTCGAGACCACGTTGTAGAGGGTCCGCTCGATGAGGTCGGCGTAGCCGGCGTCGCCGGAGGCGAGCAGCAGCCGCCAGGCCAGCATCACCGACCCCACGCCGGCGCAGGTCTCCGAGTACGCGCGGTCGGGCGGCAGGACCCAGTCGGCGCCGAACGCCTCGTCCTGGTGCCGGGAGCCCTGCCCGCCGGTGACGTACGTGCGCCGCGCCACCGCGTTGCGCCACTGGGCGCGGACCGCCTTCATGAGCACGGGGTCGTCGGTCTCGGCGGCGACGTCGACCGCGCCGGCGGCGAGGTAGTTGGCCCGTACGGCGTGCCCGCGCAGCACGGTCGCCTGGCGCACCGGGCTCTCGTCCTGGAAGTACTCCCGGCCCCACTCCACGTCGCCGAGCCGGCCGTGGCCCCGCCGCTCGACGAAGAGCGCCGCCTGGGCGAGGTACCGGTCGTCACCGGTCACGCGGCCGAACTCGACGAGCGCGGTCTCGATGCAGGGGTGTCCGCAAAGGCCGTCGATGCCGTCCGGTCCGAACGCCGCGCAGATGTTGTCGGCGGCCCGGCGGGCGATGGCCACCAGCCCGTCGTCGGCGTCCGGGCGGGTACGGGCGCGGGCGACGGCCGCCTGGAGAAGGTGCCCCACGCAGTAGAGCTCGTGCCCCCAGACCAGGTCGGACCAGCGCGGCTCCTGCCCGGCGTGGCCGAACTTGGTGTTGAGGTAGCCGTCGGCGTCCTGCGCCCGGGCGACTCTGTCCACAATGGCGCGAAACCGCGACTCCAGGCCGGCGTCGCCGGTGCGGCCGATCTCCCACGCCAGCGCTTCCAGAAACTTGTAGATCTCCGAGTCGGAGAACTCGCGTCCCCGGCGCTCGGCCAGGTCGCCCTCGGCCACCAGGTCGAAGTTGCGGATCCAGCCTTCCCGTTCGAGCCAGTGCGCGATGTGTTCGAGGCTGGCCGCCGCGTTGACGGATTGACGTTCGGCCCAGAAACCGCCGGTGACGCGGACCTCTTCGAGTCCGAGCGGCCGGAGCCGCCCGCGGGTCGGCAGGACAGGTGCCGCCGTGGGCGCGCTGCGTACCATTGTCATCCCTTCAGCGCGCCGGACATGAAGCCGCGCACGTAGTGTCGTTGAAGCAGCAGGAACAGCACGACGCACGGCAGTGCGAGCACGACGACGCCCGCTTCCGTCGCGCCGTAGTCGACGACGCCTTGCACCTGGCCCCGGAGGTTGGAGACGGCGAGGGGCAGGGTCATGCGCTCGGAGTCGTTGATGAGGATCAGGGGGGCCATGAAGTCGTTCCAGGCGGCGAGAAACGCGAAGAGTCCGACGGTGATCAGGCCCGGCTTGACCGCGGGGACGAGCACTCGCCACAGCGCGCCGAACGACGAGCAGCCGTCGACCATCGCCGCCTCGTCCAGCTCGCGCGGCACCGCCTCGAAGGAGATGCGCATCAGGAACGTGGAGAACGGCAGCTGGAACATGCTGAGCACCAGGGCCACGCCGACCAGCGAGTTTTGCAACCCGACCTCGTTGAGCAGCACGTAGAGCGGGATCAGCAGCGTCGCGTACGGGACCATGAGGATGGCCAGGGTGACCAGGAAGAGCAGGTTGCGGCCGGGGAAGCGGAAGCGCGCGAACGCGTACCCGCCGAGAAACGAGATCAGCAGCGTGAGCGCGACCGTCAGCAGCGAGACGAACGCCGAGTTGGCGAGGTAGCGCCAGATGCCAGCCTGGTAGTCGGCGAGGGTCGTGTAGTTGCCGAAGCCCCAGCCGTCCACCTGGTTGGTGCCGGCCTGCGGGGAGACCGAGGCGACCGCGGTCCACAGCAGCGGGAAGAGGAAGATCACCGCCACCGCGCCGGTGAAGACCCAGTACGGCGTACGCAGTGCGACACCGGCGATGGTGACGCCGCGCGGCTTCCCCGGCCGTCGCGGCGCCGGGGCTCGCCGGCCGGGCTCGGCGTCGACGGCGGCCACGGGGGTACGGGAGTCCACAGTCATGGGTCAGCTCTCCTCGGACCGGAAGGCGCGCAGCTGGAGTGCGTTGATGAGGACCAGGGCGCCGAGCACGATGACCGAGAGCGCCGCGGCGACGCCGAGGTCGTTCTGCCCCTGGAACGCGATCATGTAGATGAGCTGGACCACGGTGATGGTGCTGTTGTCCGGGCCGCCCTTGGTCAGGATGTAGAACTGCTCGAAGGCGAGCAGCGAGCCGGTCACGCAGAGCACGGTGGTGAGCGCCAGCGTGGGACGCAGCAGCGGCAGCGTGACCTTGCGGAAGGTCTGCCAGCGGGTCGCCCCGTCCGACCGCGCCGCCTCGAAGACGTCGCCCGGGATGCTCTGCAGGCCGACCAGCATGAGCACCATGTAGAAGCCCGCGTAGCGCCAGACGATGAGGAACACCGTGGAGAGCAGCGCCCCGGTCGGCGAGCCGAGGAACGTGAAGCCCAGCTTGTCCATCAGCGGCTCGAACGGGCTCGCGTACGGCGAGTACAGCACGTAGAACAGCAGCGACGCGGACGCCAGCCCGAGGGCGCTGGGCACGAGGAACGACGCGCGGAGCAGGTTGTTCCACCGGCTGGACTCCTGCACCAGCAGGGCCAGCCCCAGCCCGAGGAGCAGCAGCAGCACGGTCGCGAGCACGGTGTACTTGACGGTGAAGATCACCGAGTCGGTGAAGAAACGGTGGCTGACCGCCTTGGTGAAGTTGTCCGGGGCGTTGAGCCCCTGGTCGCCGGAGAGCAGCGGCCATCTCGACACCGACATCTTGACCACGAGCCCGAGCGGCACCAGGAACAGCGCCACGACGAAGACCGCGGTCGGCGTGGCGTACAGCCAGCCGAGCAGGGCTTGGCGGCCGCTGGCTCGCAGCCGGCGCCGCGTCGTCGCCCTCGCCGGGCGTGACGGTGCGTCGAGATCCATGACAACTCCTCGTTCGATCGGCGCCCGGCCGAATCGGTGACGCGTCCCGGTGTCGCGCGGGGCGTGTGCCGTCCGAAGGCGGCGGCCGGCACACGCCCGCGACCGTGTCCTACTGCTGGAGTACCGAGGTGATCTGGCCGTTGTCCTTCTGGACGTCGCCGCCGCCGTTGAGCACCTGGTTGCGGACCAACGTCAGCCATGGGCTGCTCGGCGCGTTGAACGCCTGCTGGAAGTTCATCGCGACCGGGGTGTCGCCCTTGCCTGCCACCTCGTTGATGGTGACCAGCCGCGGGTCCTCGGCGGCGTACTTGTTGCCGGCCAGGTCGGAACGGGACACCACGTCCTTGTTCTTCGCCAGCACCTCGACCTGGGCTTCCTCGGACATCATCCAGCTCAGGAAGTTCCAGGCCTGCGCGGACTTCTTCGAGTCCTTCGACACGCCGATGCCGTCACCGCCGACGAAGGTCGACGCACCGCCGTTGGGGCCGGGGATGCCGGCGACCCCGACGTCGAACGGCGTCGACGACAGCAGCGTCGCCGGGTAGAGCATCAGGCCGATCTTGCCTTCGGTGAACGCGGCCGTCCACGTCGGACCGGTCTCGCCCGAGGAGGCGGGCAGCACGGCGCCCGACTTCCAGAGGTCCGCCCACGTGCTGTAGACCTTCTGCGCGGTCTCGTCGGCGAGCTTGGACTCGCGGCCGTCCTCGCTGAGCACCTCGCCGCCATCGGCCCAGATGGACGGGAACCAGGTGAAGACCAGGCAGCCGCCGCAGTTGAGGCCGGCGGCCGTGCCGTAGACGCCGTCCTTCTTGAGCGCCTGGACGGCCTTGGCCGCCGCGGCGTACTCCGTCAGGTTGGCCGGCGCCTTCTCCGGGTCGAGCCCGGCCTCCTTGAAGAGCCCCTTGTTCCAGAACAGCATCGACAGGTCGAGCACGAACGGCAGCACGTACTCCTTGCCGTCGGCGGTGCCGGCGGCGAGGTGGCCCTTGTTGATGGTGTCCTTGAAGGCCAGGCCGTCGATGTTGGCGCTGAGATCCTGGAACAGCCCCTGGTTGACCCAGTTCGGCACGTAGACGATGTCGGCGGCGAAGAGGTCCGGCAGGCCACCGGAGCCGGCCGCGGCGCCGACCTTCGCCACGTAGTCGTCGTTGGGGACGACGGTCAGGTTGACCTTGTTCTGGTGGCTCGCGTTGTACGCCTCGACGAGAAGCTTCGCCTGCTTCTCCAGCGGGGCGCGGGTCCACAGCGTCAGCTCGCTGCCGTCGTCGACCCCGTCGGGCCCGGCCTGGACCACGCCCGGGTCGTCCGAACTGTCGTCACCGCATGCCGCGACGCCGAGGACCAGCGTCGCCGCGAGGACTCCTGCCAAGGACCGCAGCGCGGTTCTCCCGCGCGTTAACCTTCCCATCTGGTCTCACTCCTCGATGTCGTATTTGCTTCGGCTCGGGGTGCGACTACAGCCGCTGCGCCATCCGGTAGTACGCGCTGTTCCAGCGCAGGTGGTCGGCGAACGACCGGTAGTCGGTGGCGGCGTCGATCATGAGCAGCTCGACGCCCGCCATGTCGGCGAAGTCCGCGAGGGCCTCGCGGCCGACCGCGGTGCTGAGCACTGTGTGGTGGGGCCCGCCGGAGAGCAGCCAGCACTCGGCGGACGTCGTGAGGTTGGGGCGTGGTACCCATACCGCGCGGGCGACCGGCAACCGCGGCAGCGGCTCGTCCGGCGCGACCACGTCGATCTCGTTGGCGGTCAGGCGCAGGCGACCGCCCAGGTCGGCGAGGCCGACGACGATCCCCGGGCCGGGGGCGGCGGTGAAGACCAGGCGCACCGGGTCCTCGCGGTCGCCGATCGACAGTGGATGGACCTCCAGCCGGGGCCGCTCGGCGGCGATGCTGGGACAGACCTCGAGCATGTGCGCGCCGAGGATCTTCGGCTCGCCCGGACCCCAGTGGTAGGTGTAGTCCTCCATGAACGAGGTGCCGCCCGGCTCGTCGCCGGCGATCACCTTGAGGATGCGCAGCAGCGCGCTCGTCTTCCAGTCGCCCTCGCCGCCGAAGCCGTAGCCGTCGGCCATCAGGCTCTGCACCGCCAGGCCGGGAAGCTGCCGCAGGGCGCCCAGGTCTTCGAAGTTGGTGGTGAAGGCGTCGAAGCGGCCGGCCTCCAGGAACTGGCGCAGACCGAGCTCGATCCGGGCGCCGTAGCGCAGCGACTCGTGCCGCTCGCCGCCGCGCCGCAGCTCCGGCGCGACCTCGTAGCGGTCCTCGTGGTCGGCGACGAGCTTGGTGACATCCGAGTCGGCCACCTCGTCGACCGCCGCGACGAGGGCGTTGACCCCGTAGGCGTTGACCGAGACGCCCAGCGTCGCCTGGGCACCGACCTTGTCGCCGTCGGTCACGGCCACGTCCCGCATGTTGTCGCCGAAGCGGGCCATCCGCAGCGACCGCGCCGCCCGCCAGCCGGTCGCCGCGCGGGCCCACGCGCTGACCCGCTCGTGGACCTCGGGGTCGCCGACGAAGCCCGCGACCGTCTTGCGCGCCACGCCCAGCCGGGCCTGGATGTAGCCGAACTCGCGGTCGCCGTGCGCCGCCTGGTTGAGATTCATGAAGTCCATGTCGAGCTCGGCCCAGGGCAGCGACCGGTTGGCCTGCGTGTGCAGGTGCAGCAGCGGCTTGCCGAGCGCGGAGAGCCCGGCGATCCACGCCTTGGCCGGCGAGAACGTGTGCATCCACGCGATGACGCCGACCACCGAGTCGTCGGCGGTGGCGTCGAGGCAGGTCCGGCGGATCGCGTCGGCGGTGGTGAGCACCGGCTTCCACACGAGGCGGGGCCGAGCGCGCAGGCCGTCGGCCAGTCGCTGGCACGCCTCGCGGGACTGTGCCGCGACCTGTTCGAGCACCTCTTCGCCGTACAGCGACTGGCTTCCGGTCAGGAACCAGATCTCCGCCGACTCTTCTGCCATGCCCACGAGCGTCACTCCGTTTCACCGGACCGGCCGTACCCGCGCCGAAAACCTTTTCGGAGGATTCTGGCCGCCGGTTACGGTCGTGTCAACAGTTGATTTCCGCGCTCGTATCCGCCTCATCGACCTGGATCAACAGCATGACCTGCGGATAGACCGCCGCCGAAAACTTTCGGCGGCGGTGGACAGCCGGCGACCACGTACGTCGATGGCATCGCCCGGGTCGGGCGTCAGGCCGCGCCCATGGCCGGTACGCAGGCGTTTCTCAGCCGAGGGGCGCGGTCGAGTCGCGCATCACGACCCGGCCGGGAAACTGCTCCGAGATGGGCGGGTCGTCGCCGTCGATGGCCGCGAAGAGGCGCCGGCCGGCGACCGCGCCGAGGTGCTCGAGGTTCATGTCGATGCTGCTCAGGCGCGGCCGGGAGTGCGCGGTGATGGCCTCCCAGTTGTCGAAACCGATCACCGAGATGCTGCCCGGCACGTCGCGGCCGAGGTCGCGCAGTGTCTCCAGGACGCCCCGCGCGATCTGGTCGCTGCCACAGAAGATCGCGTCGACCTCGGGATGCCGCTCGACCACGATGTGCGCGGCGGCCCGCCCCCAGGTCTCGTCCCACGACCCGAAGTACGGCTTGCCGCCGATCATGGTCAGGCCCGCGTCCGCGAGCGCCGCGACGGCGCCCTCGGCCCGGTCGCGGGCCGCCTGGAAGCCCGCCTCGCCGGTGATGTGCGCGATGTTGCGCCGGCCGTAGGCGATCAGGTGCTCGATGGCGAGCCGCCCGCCGCCCACGTTGTCGACCGTGATGGAGATGTCGTCGGGATCGGCGGAGGGGGCGTAGACGTACACCACCGGCACCGGGATGTTGCCGGCCAGCGGCGCCCGCGAGTCGGTGCGGGAGCCCACCACGATCAGGCCGTCGACCCGCCGGGAGAGCAGCGCGCGGACGTGGTACCTCTCCCGGATCGCGTCGCCGCGCGCGTCGCAGAGGAAGACCGAGACCTGCCCCGCGCCGAACGCGTCCTCGGCGCCCATCAGGATGGGGATCGAGAAGCGCCCCTCCAGGTCGCTGGTGAGCAGGCCGACCGTGCCGGTGCGGCCACCGAGCAGGCCGCGGGCCAGGGCGTTCGGCGCGAAGGACAGCAGCTCCGCCGCCTCCAGCACCTTTTTCCGCGTGGCCGCGCGGACCTCGTCCCGCCCGTTGATGGCCTTCGACGCGGTGGCCACCGACACGCCGGCGAGCTTGGCCACGTCGGTCAGCGTGGCGGCCCGGTTGGCGGGGATCTCTGGCTCGGTGCTCATGTGACGCTCCCTCTCAGCGACCGGCACGTACGGCGCGCTGCGACAAGCCGCTGCCGGAAGCGCCTCACGGTCACCCCTTACAGCAGTACCATTCTGAAAGCCTTTTCGGCGCAGTTTCGGCACGAAACGACCTTGCGCACTCCTCCGTTGCTCCCGCGTTTGCAGCGAAGACTACACCGGACGGGCACGGCGACCAGCCGGCCGTGACGCGACCCGCGTACCGCTCCCCGAAATCCGACTCGAAACGTTCGAGCGGATTACGGCGCGGGCGGGGGCACGGTCCGGTACGCCCCGAGCTCGAAGCGTGGACCAGCGGCGACCCGACGGCCCCGCACGCGGCGGCGCCCAGGCGTACGCGGCGCGGCGGTAAGGACCAGCTCCGGCGTCACTGCCTCCGGCGCATGCCGAGGGCGAGCGGGAGCATGAGCAGGCCACCGCCGACCGCCAGCGCGGTCGCCGTGGCCAGCGCGCCGACCCGCGCGGCCACTCCGGCCGGCAGGGCGAACAGGGCCAGCGAGCGCAGCAGCCCGGTCAGGACGACCACGTCGCCGCGCTGGCTCTCGTGTACCTCGGAGGTGGCGAGCACGGTGCCGAGCGTCTGGAGCAGCCCGGCGCCGAGCCCGCTGACCGCGAGGCCGAGCCCGCTGGCGACGACGGAGCCGGCGAGCAGGCCGGTGAACGCCACGGCGACGCCGGTGACCCCGATCGACGCGTACGTGGTCGCGGCGTACCACCTCGCCCCGACCCGGCCGGCCAGCAGCGAGCCGCCCATCGAGGCGGCGTTGCCCAGCCCGATCAGCACGCCGATCTGGCCGGGTGAGCGCCCCACCTCGGCGAGCATCGCCGGGATGACCGAGCTGACCAGCCCGCGCCAGCCGCCCGCGGTCACCACGCCCGCGCAGCCGAGCGCGACGCTCCGCTGCCGCCAGATCGGGGTGATCTGCTCGCGGCCGGTACGGGCCAGGGGCGGATGCCGGTCCAGGATCCACACCGCCCCCAGCCCGAAGGCCATCAGGACGACGCAGAGCAGCAGCGAGCGCGTGATCGACTGGTCGGCGACCAGGCCGCCACCGAGCGGCCCGACGAACTCGCCGGTGTTGGAGACGAACTGGATGTGCGCGAGCCGCCGCTGCCCGACCGGCAGGTCGCCGCGGAGCACGTAGACCTGGCTGCCGGTCCAGTACAGCGACCGGGAGACGCCCAGCAGCGCGGCGGAGACCAGGAACGCGGCGAGCGTGGTGGAGACGACCAGCACCGCGGCCGAGGCGGCCATCAGAACACAGGCCGTCCGGACCAGCCACCGGTCCGAGACCCGGCGCAACACGAACGGCAGCGCCGTACGGGACACCGCCTGGCTCACCGCGCCGAAGGCACCGAGGTAGCCGACGGCGGCGATGCCGTACCCGGCTTCGAGCGTGCGGAGCGGGAACGCGACCGCGGTGACGCCCAGCGTGGTGGAGTAGAGCAGGACCGAGACGAGCAGGCGTACGTGACTGGCCGAGCTGGGCGCTCCGGTCAACCGGCAAGCCCCAGCAGGCGTGCCGGTACGCGCGCCGCGGCGGTGGCGATCTGCCGCGCGGAGAGCCCGGCGTCGTGCAGCGTGCCGAGCATCAGGCGCAGGAGGTCCGGCGGCGGAGGGTTGCTGCCGCCGAAGAAGTCGCTGGTCAGCACCGTGGCGTCGGCCCCGATCTCGCCGATCAGCGCGACCACCTCGGCGGGCGGATGGCGGCCCGGCGAGATCGTCGGCCAGCAGAACTCCACCTTCGCGCCGGACTCGGCGGCGGCCACGATCGCGTCCCGCGGCGCCTGTACGGACACCGACAGCGGATGGTTGAACACGAGCCGGTCGAAGCCGATCTCGCGCGCGGCGGCGCAGAGCAGCAGCGACTCCCGCCACGCGCTGTGCCCGGTGCCCAGCGCCAGGCCGCGCTCGGCGCAGATGCGCAGCACCTCGTGGGTCGCCGGGCTGAGCCGGCCGCTCTCGTCCACAAGGGAGAGGGTGCTGAGCCGCGCCGGGTCGAAGTGGGCGAAGTGCGCGGCGAGCCGGTGGTGGAAGCCGCCGTTCGCGCGGTCGCTGGCCGCGCCCCACGTGGGCAGGAAGACCATGCCCGCGCCCTGGTCGGCGGCGGCCTCCACGGCCCACGGCTCGATGCCGCCACTGGTCGGGTTGAGCGTGACGCTGGGCAGGACGGCGACCGGTCCCCGGTACAGCTCACGCAGGTAGTGCGCGGCGCTGACCGTGGGCCACAGGTGCGACTTGAGCACGACCGCGCGCATGCCGGCCGCCTCGGCCCGTGGCAGCCACTCCCACTCGGGCCGCACCTTGCGGAACGCGGTCGCGGAGAACTCCAGGTCGACGTGGACGTGCAGGTCGACCACGCCGCGCAGCAACTCGTCGTAGACGCTCACGGCCGTCCTCGCTCCGCCGCGGGCGGGCACGGCGCGCTGTGCGAAAAGGTTTGCTCGCTCATCAGTGCAGGAACGACCCGCCGTCGACCACCAGCGTCTGGCCGGTGATGAAGTCGCTGTCCGGGGAGAGGAAGAACGCGACCGCGCCGACCAGGTCGGCCGGCGTCTGGGTACGGGCCAGCGCCCGGTCGCGGCTCCCCTCGGCCCGCCGGGCGACCACCGCCGGGTCGGGGTCCTCCTCGCTGAGCGTGCTGCCCGGCGCCACGCAGTTGACCGTGATGTTGTGCGGCCCCAGCTCGCGCGCGAGGGTCTTGGTGAAGCCGAGAATCGCGGCCTTGGAGGTGACGTAGTGGATGCGTCCCGCCGCGCCCTTCAGCGCGGTGCCGGAGCTGATGTTCACGATCTTGCCGTACCCCTCGCGGCGCATGTGCCGGGCGGCGGCGCGTGACATCTGCCAGGTGCCGCGCACGTTGACCCGCATCATCAGGTCCCACTCCTCGACGTCGATCAGGTCGTACGGCGACCGCGACATCGGCACGACCGAGAAGACGGCCGCGTTGTTGACCAGCCCGGTGATCCGCCCGAAGCGCTCGGCGGTGTAGTCGGCCAGCGCGTCGACCCCCGGCTCGTCGGAGATGTCGACCCCGTAGCCGACCGCGGTGCCGCCCTCCCGCCCGATCCGGGCGGCCTGCTCCTTCGCCGCCTCCTCGTCGAGGTCGGCCAGCACCACGCTCGCCCCGTCCGCGCAGAGCCGGCGGGCGTACGCCAGCCCGATGCCGTGCGCCGCCCCGGTCACGATGACGACCCTCTCGGTCATCTCCTGCCCCCCATGGTCAGCCGAGTGTGATGGTGACCGACTTGTGCCGGCCGTAGCTCAACAGCTCGTCCAGGCTGCTCTCCTTGCCTATCCCGCTCGCCTTGAATCCGCCGAACGGCGCGCCGAGCGGCCGCTTGCCGGTGCCGTTGACGGAGACGTACCCGGTCTCCACGCGCCGGGCGGTGCGGATCGCGGTGCTGATGTCGCGGGTCCAGATGTTGCCGGTCAGCCCCAGCTCGATCGCATTGACGTCGGCGAGCATCACCTCCTCGTCGTGCCACTCGAGGATCGACAGCACCGGGCCGAAGATCTCCTCGCGGGCGATCCGCATCGACATGTCGACCCGGTCGAAGACGGTCGGCTCGACGAACCAGCCGCGGCTCAGGTGGGCCGGGCGGCCGCCCCCGAAGCGCAGCCGGGCGCCCTCGGCGCGACCCGCGTCGAGGTACCCCAGAACCCGCTCGTAGTGGGCGCGGAAGCTGAGCGGGCCGACGGCGGTCGCGGGGTCGAGGGGGTCGCCGACCCGCAGGCCGGCGAGCTTCTCCAGCAGCGCGCCGGTGAACGCCTCGGCGACGTCCCGGTGCACGAACGCCCGCGAGGTGCTGCCGCAGGACTGCCCGGCGGAGCGGGAGAAGTTCATCGCGGCGACCGCGCCGGCGGCGGCCGCGACCGGGTCGGCGTCGGGGAAGACGATGAACGGGTTCTTCCCGCCCAGTTCCAGGCTCACGTGCTTGATCCCGGGGGCGGCGGCGCTCAGGACCCGCTGCCCGGTCGGCACTCCCCCGGTGAACGCGACCCTCGGCACGCGGGGATGCTCGGCCAGTGCCGCGCCGGCCCGGTCGCCCCGGCCGGTGACCACGTTGAACACTCCGGGCGGCAGCAGGTCGCGCACCAGCCGGCCCAGGTGCAGCGCGGAGAGGGAGCTGTTCTCGCCGGGCTTGAGCACGACCGCGCAGCCGGCGGCGAGCGGGGCGGCCGACTTCGCCGCGGCGAACTTCAGCGGATGGTTGAAGGGCACGATCCGGGCCACCACCGGGTACGGGACGAACTCGGTGTAGGTGAGCGCGTCCGGTCCACTGGGGATGGTCTGCCCCTTGGCCTCCGGGCTGACGCCGGCGAAGTACCGGATCTCCTCGGCGGCCGAGACCGCGTCCGCCCGCATGCTCTCCCGCGTGTTGCCGCCGTCGAGCGCGTCGAGCAGGGCGAAGTCGTCGGCGTGCGCCTGTACGACGTCGGCCACCTCGCGCAGGATCCGGGCCCGCTCGGCCCAGCGCAGGTCGCGCCAGGTGGGCGAGGCAGCGGCGGCGGCCGTCACCGCGGCGTCCACATCGGATGGTGTGGCGTCCGGGATGGCGCCGAGCACCTCCTCGGTGGTGGGATCGACCACGGGCAGCTCGGCGCCGTCGCTGGCCGGCACGAGCTTGCCGTCGACGAGCATGCCCGGCACCGCGAGGTGCTCGGGGATCCGATGCGCGGTCATCGGGCCTCGGCCGGCGTGCCGGAGCGGCGGTCGAAGTACTGGGCGACCTCCAGGTGGGTCGCGTAGTACACGCCGTCGTGCCCGGCCATGTGGGCCAGGAGGTTGTCGATCGCCTTGGCGCGGCTGGGCCGGCCGGTGATGTACGGGTGCAGGCAGAGCGTCAGCAGCTTCTGCTCCCGCTCGCCCTCCCGGTACAGCCAGTCGAACTCGTCCCGCCACGCGCCGAACACCTCGGCCGCCGCGTTGTACCGGCCGGTGTGCAGCGGTGTCGCCACCGGGCAGCCGACCCACGGCGCGTCGCCGTTGAAGCCGCGCGGGATCTCGATGTACGAGCCCCGGCCGGGGCGGTGCATCCGGTACGGCGACTCGTCGTCACGCGTGGTGGTGTCGTAGTAGAAGCCGTGGTCGGCCACGAAGTCGAGCGTGTGCTTGCTCGGGAAGCAGGTGCGGAAGCCGACCGGCGCGGTCCCGTAGAACTCGCCGAACATCCGCTGCATGTGCCCGAACATCTCGTTCTCCGCCTCGGGGGTGAGCCGGTCGAGGTGCTCGTGGTGGATGGTGTGCGCGGCGATCTCGTACGGCCCCTTCTCGATCTCCCGGCACGCCCGCGGGTACGACTTGAGCAGCGCCGCGCAGATGAAGAAGGTGGCGTTGACCTCGTACCGGGAGAAGATGTCCAGCATCCGCCACACGCCGCGCCGGCCGCCGTACTGCCGCTCGTGGTAGTCCCAGAAGTCCGGCGTGTCGGCGGTCAGGTACTCCGCGTCCTCCTCGGCCTCGAAGTCGAAGCTGATCGCGACGATGACCCGGGCGTTGTCGATGCTCGTGCTCATGCGGACTCCAATGCCTCGTCGGGGCTGACGAACCACTCCTCGTGCCCGCCCAGCCACTCGGCCACGTCGCCGAAGCGGGCCGGCCAGGCACTCGGCTCCAGCTCGCCGGCGGCCGCGAGGACGGCGTCGAGCATGCCGAGGTCGGCCGGGCGGCCGGTGTACGACGGGTTGAAGGTGAAGACGGCCAGCCGGGCGTACCGGGCCGACTCGCGGCCGAGCAGGTCGAGCTCGTCCAGGTAGACCGACCGGACGGCGGGCATCAGCTTCACCGGGCCGGGGAACGGGCTGTAGTAGTTGTAGTCCGCCGCGCCGCCGAACGGGATCTCCAGCAGCGGGCCGCCCGGCAGGGGGAACCGGGCGACCCGCTCGTCGTTGCGCAGGCTGCTGTCCCACCGCAGCCCCGCCTCGCGGAGCGCGGCCAGGGTCAGCCGGGACGGCCGGGAGAACGGCGTGCGCCAGCCGGTCACCGGCGCGCCGGCGGCCTTGGCGACCGCCTCGACGCCCCGCCGGATCTGCTCCCGCTCGTGGTCCGGCGCCATGTCCCAGTGTGGAGCGAGCGTGTAGCCGAGCGGCGCCACCTCGTGCCCGGCCGCCGCGATCTCGCCGACCACGCCGGGGTGCGCCTCGGCGGTGAGCCCGTTGACGAAGAACGTGGCCCGCGCGCCGTGCCGGGCCAGCACGTCCAGGACGTTGGCGTAGCCGCGCCGCACACCGAAGTCCACTGTGGAGCCGATGATCTGGAGGGCGTCGAAGGAGTCGGTGCTCCACATCTCGAAGCCGAGGCAGAGGGCGAGGCGGTGCCCCTCCGGCCACTCCAGGCGGTCCGGTGCGGGGAGCTGTTCGTCCGGGTTGAGGTGCGGGGACACGCGAAACTCGTAAGCCATCGGTCTGGTCACCTTCCGCTCGGCTCGGCCGCGACGTCCTGTTCGGCCGCCTCCACGTCCCGCTCCGCCCCGGCCGGGAAGACGAGCGGATGGGTCGGTGCGAAGTGGATCTCGTCGCCGACCGTCACCTTGGAGGCGTCCCACGGGTCCAGTGCCACGGTGGCGGTCAGCTCCCCCGCCGCGGCGCTGACGTGCAGCGTCTCGCCGAGGAAGACCGCCTCGGTGACGCGCCCGGTGGCGATGTTCGGCCCGCCCGCGGCGGTCGGCTCGACAAGCCGTACGTTGTGCCGCCGGAAGAAGAACGCGGCCGCCCGCCGCTCCCCCGTCCACCACTGTGGACGGTCCACCTCGAAGGTGCCGAAGTCGTTGCGCAGCCGCACCTTCTCCCCGTCCGCCCCGAGGCTCGCGGAAAGCCAGAGGTTTGACGAGCCGAGAAACGAGGCGGTGTACGGGTCGCGCGGCGCCTCGTACAGCTGGCGCGGCGAGCCGGACTCCACGATCCGGCCGTCGCGCATCAACACCACCGTGTCGGCCAGCCCCATCGCCTCGGTCTGGTCGTGCGTGACGAAGCACATCGTCAGGCCGAGCCGCCGTTGCAGGCCGCGCAGCTCGCCGCGCATGTCGTCGCGGAGCTTGGCGTCGAGGTTGCTCAGCGGCTCGTCGAGCAGCAGCACGTCCGGCTCGGCGACGATCGCCCTGGCCAGCGCCACGCGTTGCTGCTGGCCGCCGCTCAGGTTGGGCGCGAGCCGGTCGGCGAGGTGGGCCAGGCCGACCAGCTCCAGCGCGGTGGTCACCTTCTTCTCGATCGCGGCGCGGGCGACCGAGCGGCAGCGCAGCGGGAACGCCACGTTCTCCTTGACGGTCATGTGCGGCCAGATCGCGTACGACTGGAACACCATGCCGAGGTCGCGCTTGTCCGGCGAGACGTTCAGCCGGCGGGCCGAGTCGTAGACGACCCGCTCGCCGAGCTGGATGCGGCCGCTGTCCGGGCTCACCAGGCCGGCCACGCAGCGCAGGGTCGTGGTCTTGCCGCAGCCGCTCGCCCCGAGCAGCGTGACCACCTCGCCGGCCGGCACGGTGAACGAGATGTCGTCGACGGCCGCCGACGCGCGCCTGCCCGCGGTGCCGTACGACTTGACGAGCTTCTCCACCTCGATCACGGGTCAACTCCCCACTCTGGCCCGGTAGTGCCGGGAGACCGCGAGCGCCCCGAAGTAGAGGACGCCGAGCAGTACGAACATGAGCACGCCGACCGCGCTGGCGTACCCGACGTCGCCGCGTTGCCAGAAGCCCCAGATGAGCGTGGAGAGCACACGGTTGCTGGGGCTGTAGAGCATCAGCACCATCGCCAGCTCGCGGATCGAGACGATCGACGCCCAGAACGCGAGGTTGACGACGGCGGGCGCGAGCAGCGGCACGAGGATGGTCCGCAGGATGCGCAGCCGGCTCGCCCCGCTCACCGCCGCCTGGTCCTCCAGCTCCGGCGAGAGCTGCATCTGCGCCGCGATCAGGGTTCGCGAGCCGTACGCGATGAACTTGGTGACCAGCGCGAGCACGAGGATCAGCACGGTGCCGTAGATCGGCGTACGGATGTACCCGAAGATCAGCGCGAGCCCGATGACGAGCGCCGGGATGGTCAGCGGCAGGAAGCTGACGATGTCGAGCGCGCGGACCCAGCGCCGGTGCACCGGCGGGCGGACCACCAGCCAGGAGATCAGCACGCAGAGCGCGATCGTGATCAGCGCCGCGGCGACCGCCATGAGCAGCGTGTTGCGCAGCATCCCGCCGATGCCCGGGTAGTCGAGCAGCGCCCGGTACGTCTTGAGCGAGGCGGCGTCGAGGGCGGCGCGGGACGGGGTGCGGTAGTACACGAAGAGGCTGGACCAGACCATCATCGCCAGCGGCAGCACGACGGCGACCAGCACGTACACCGTGCAGAGCGCGGTGATCGGCCACCGGGCGGCGCCGAGCGGGAGCCGGATCGGCCGCCACGCCTTGCCGGTCACCGTGACGTACTTCTCCGAGCGGCGGGTGACCCGCTGGTACAGCGCGAGCAGGATCAGCGCGACCGCGAGCAGCAGGACCGACAGCACGCTGGCCAGCGCGTAGTCCGGACGGCCGCCGCCCTGCGGATGGGCGGCGAAGTAGATCTGCGTGCTGACCACGGTCTGGCGGGCGGTGAGCCCGAGCGTGGTCGGGATCTCGAACGTCTCCAGGACCCAGATGGCGTAGTAGATGAGCGCGCCGAGCAGGGCGGGCACCATCAGCGGGACGGTGATCCGGGCGGTGGTGCGGCCGAAGCTCGCGCCGGAGACCCGCGCCGCCTGCTCGAACGTCGGGTCGACCATCGCGAAGGTCGCGGCGATCATCAGGTACGCGAACGGGACGATCGCGATCCCCTGCACGAAGATCATGCCCCAGATCGAGTACACGTTGAGCGGCCCGGAGTCGGCGTCGCTGCCGACCAGGCCGCGCAGCGTCACGTTGATCAGCCCTTGGCGCGGCGACGCGAGCGTGGTCCAGGTGATCGCGTAGATCATGCTGGGGATCGCCATCGGCACCACGATCAGGAACCGGAACACGTTGCGCGCCGGCAGGTTGGTGCGCTCGATGAGCCAGCCCAGGACCATCGCGATGCTCAGACCGACCGCCAGCGAGCCGCCGGTGAACAGCAGCGTGGTGCCGAGCAGCGAGAACGTCTGCCCGGAGGTGAGCACGTCGACGTAGGTGGGGAAGCCGAACGACTCCTGCTCGAACGGCAGCACGTTCGGGTCCTCGCCGAGGCTGGCGTAGATGAGCATGCCCAGCGGCAGCACCACCAGGTACAGCACGACGAGGAAGACCGCGACGAAGAGCCCGACCCTGGCTCCACCGCGGCGCCGCCAGGCACGCGGCTCCCTGGACCGGGGCGGTGGGCCTGTGCGCACCCCGTCCGCGGGAGTCAACGTGGTCGTCATGCTCAGCCGAGCCCGGCCATCTTGCTGGCCGCCTTGGTGTTGGTGTCGACCCCGAGCGCGACGTTCTTGTCGTCGTCGCAGAGGATGGGCGCCCCGGTGTCGAGCATCTCCTTGGAGTAGGCCGGGATCCAGGGTCCGGTCAGGCGTTCGGGAAAGAGGTTCTGCCCCTTGTACGCCTCCATCGACTCCGGCGAGTTCAGCCACACCGACAGCAGCTTGGCCGCGTTGGGGCTCTTTGCGTTCTTGAGCACCACGTTCTGGAAGTTGGTGCAGAGGATCGGGTTGGGGACCACGTAGTCGACGCTCGCCCCGGCCTCCTTCATCTCCATCGCGGAGGAGGTCAGCAGCGTGAACCCGACGTCGGCCTCACCGCTGGCGACCGCCTGCCCGACCGGTCCGGCGCCCTTGATGACGAGCGGCTTCTTGGTGAGCAGCCGGTCGAGCAGGGCCAGGCTCTGGTCCTGGCCGATCGAGGAGGCCATCAGCCCGAACGCCCAGCCGCGCGACTCCAGCACCAGCCTGCCGTCGTTGAGGCGGGTCGAGTCGGCCAGTCCCTCCAGCGTGGTCGGCACCTCCTGGCGCTTGATCTTCTCCGGGTTGTACGCGATGGCCAGCGTGTAGTTGAGGAAGCGCAGGCCGCGACCGTCGAACATGGCGTCGTCGGCGGGGGCGCCGTACTGCGCCCAGTCGACCTTCTCGGCGAGGTCGCGGTCGAGCAGCGGTACGGCCGAGGGCACGCCGATCATCGCGAGGTCGGCGCTCGGCGCGTTGCCGGAGACCGTCTCGCTGATGATCTTCTCGACCGCCTCCTCGGGCTGGATGAGGACGGGCTCCACCTTGATGCCCGGGTAGGTCTTGCTGAAGGACTCCATCACCTTCGCGATGACGGGCGGGTCGTCCGAGGTCCAGTACGTGACGGTGCCCTCCTGGCGGGCCGCGTCGTAGAGCTGCTGAAGCGCCGGCGGGAGGCCGGTCGCCGGCTCGCCCGAGCCGGTGCCCTCGGCGCTGTCGCCACACGCGGCGGCGGAGGCGACCACGAGCGACGCGGCGACCGCGGCGATCGAGGAGCGGGTCCTTCTACCCATGGTGGTGTCCAATCAACGCAGGTGGTGCGGGAACGCCGGCCTCCCCCGGGCACGAAGCGGGCTACCCGTACACGTACTTGGCGGGATCGGCGGCGTAGTCGGCGTACCGACCGGCCGCGGTGATTCCGGGGACCTGCGCCGTCCACAACTCGGTGAGGAGAGCGGACGGGTCGCCGAACTCGGCGGCGTGGGCGCGGACCTCCGGGTCGTCGAGCACGGCCAGCCGGCCGTCCTTGATGACGGTGATCTTCTCGTTCGACTTCGTGGTGATGGTCAGGGTCGCGAAGTTGAGGTGGACGTGGAGGTGGCCGTAGACCAGCTTCTGGTCGGCGGCCCAACGCTCCTCTTCGCCGCCCCAGCGCGTGCCGAATCCCATGTGGACGATGCCGCTGCGGCGCCGCTCCCACTCGAACCCGCCGGAGGAAAGGCGGGAGATGTCCCGGGGCCGCACGATCAGCGGATGCGTGCCGATCGCGACCTCCCACAGGTAGAACAGGCCCGGGGCGGGGAAGCAGGGGTACTTGATGTCGCGCGACTCGGCGAGCAGGTCGCGCCACGCGTCGCCGTATCCGCCACCGCCGTCGGCCGTGACGACCTTGCCCTTCTCCAGCGTGAGGACGATCCGCGGGTACGCCTTGGAGAAGTGGTTGGTGGTGCCCGCCACGACTCCCTCGGCGTCCTCCTCGGGCAGGATCGGCGTGGGCCCGTGCGCGAGCAGGTGCCCCCAGAAGGGCTCGGTGCCGTAGCTGCGCCGCGTGCCGTCGAAGTATCCCTCGTGCAGCGTGTACGTCAGGTCGGTGCCCTCCGGGTCGGTCAGGTGCACCCGCCCGCCCACGCCCACGGTGTGGAACGGCTCCCACGCCTTGCGGTTGATCAGCTCGTGCAGGCTGCGCGGGTACCGGTTGGCCTCGGCGACCAGGTGCTCGAGGGAGAGCCAGGGGATCGCCTCGTACCGGTGCGGCGTGGCGGGGATGCCGCCGCCCTTCTTGTGCACGAGCAGGTCGTAGTTGCGCGTGCGGGCCAGCTCCTGCACCCACGGCACCGCGTCCCACCGGCGCGGGTTGAGCTTGCGGTCCTCGCGGCGGATGAGCACGCCGATCTCGTCGAACTCGGTGAACGGGCGGTCCGGTCCGATGTCGACGATCACGATGTCGACCGAGGCGCCGCGCGCGCGGAGGGCGTCGGCGATCGGCAGGACCGCGTCGTACTCGTACTGGTTGTCGATGCCGATCAGGACCCGGTCGCCGGGACCGGTGCGGTTGTAGCCGATGAAGCCCGCCGCCGTGCGCCGGATCTCGTCCTCACCGACCAGGTGGGCGGCGATCCCGTCGGCGGTCAGCTCGGGATCGCCCGCGTGGAGGTCGCCCGCCCCGCCCGCGTGGGCGCTGTCGAAGTGGCCGTCGCTGCCGTCGCCGCACATGTGCCGCTCCCTTGCGTACTGGCCAGCCCACGTCAAGGTCTACTGGTCTAACCATTTATTTGTTTTCTATCACACACCTGTTACCAACGGAAGGCGCGGCACCTCAACCGGCACGAGATCGTGATCTTCCCAAACCTCTCCTGACCTGCCTAGGGCGCGTTTCATGAGGCTCGGTCATGTCCTCACAAAACACGCCCCAACACGGGAGGCCCGTGATCAAGACCCACGTTGTCACGTCCCGGCTTTGGTAGTATGGTTAGGCCATTCATGCCGTGCTGCGACGCCCTAAGAGGTGACCGTTAGTGCCCACAGTGACCTTCCTCGGCCCCTCCGGCGCGGCCCGGGCCGTCGAGGCCCGCGCGGGCGACTCGCTGATGGCGGTCGCGGTGCGCAACGGCGTGCCGGGGATCATCGGCGAGTGCGGCGGAAACGCCTCCTGCGCGACCTGCCACGTGTACGTCGACGACGCTTTCCTGGCCCGGGTCGGCCCGCCCAACGAGCTGGAGGAGGACCTGCTCGACCTGGGCGTCAGCGACCGCCGCGAGTCCAGCCGCCTGGCCTGCCAGATCGCCGTGTCGGAGGAGCTCGACGGCCTGGTCGTGCACACCCCGGACGAGCAGCGGTGACCGGCGGCGCCCTGATCGTCGGGGCCAGCCAGGCTGGCGTGCAGCTCGCCGTCTCCCTGCGCCAGGCCGGCTACCGGGGGCCGGTCACGCTCGTCGGCGCAGAGCGGCATCCGCCCTACCAGCGGCCGCCGCTCTCCAAGGCGTTCCTGACCGGCAAGGCCGACGCGGCCACGCTGGAGCTGCGCACCACCGACTTCTACCGCCAGCACGGCATCGACCTGGTCACCGGCGAGCGGATCACCGGCATCGAGCTGGACGAGGCCGGCACCGGGCTGGCCCGCACCGCCGGCGGCCGCACACTTCCCTTCGACCGGCTGGCCCTGACCACCGGTGCCCGCACGCGCCGGCTGGAGGTGCCCGGCGCGGGGCTGGCGGGCGTCCTGCACCTGCGTGAGCTGGACGAGGCGGAGCGGCTGCGCCGGCGGCTGACCCCCGGCGCCCGCGTCGTGGTCGTCGGCGCCGGCTTCATCGGCCTGGAGACCGCGGCCGCCGCCACCGCCCTCGGCGCGCACGCCTGCGTGGTGGAGGCCGCCGACCGGGTCATGTCCCGCGCCGTCGCGCCACCGATCTCCGCGTTCTTCCAGCAGGCCCACCTGCGCCGAGGCGTCGAGGTCCGGCTGGAGGCGGGCGTGGTGGAGCTGACCGGCGCGCACGGGCGGGTCACCGGCGTGCGGCTGGCCGACGGCACCGTGTTGCCGGCCGACACCGTGGTCGTCGGCATCGGCGTCGTGCCCCGCACCGCCCTCGCCGAGGAACTCGGCCTGGCCTGCGACGGCGGCGTGCTCGTGGACGCCTGCGGTCGCACCTCGCGACCGTCCGTCGTGGCCGCCGGCGACTGCGCCCGCGCGCCGCATCCGACCCTCCCCGGCCAGCGCGTCCGCCTGGAGAGCGTGCCCAGCGCGATCGCGCAGGCCCGGGCCGCCGGTGCCACGCTCGCCGGCGCCCCCGAGGCCAACGAGGAGGTGCCCTGGTTCTGGTCCGACCAGTTCGACCTCAAGCTCCAGATGGCCGGGCTCGCCGACGGGCACGACCGCTACGTGCTGCGCGGCGAGCCGGCGGCCGAGCGCTTCTCGGTGCTGTACTACCGCGAGGGCGCCCTGGTCGCGGTCCACTCGGTCAACGCGCCCGCCGACTACCTGGCCGGCCGCGCCGCCCTGGCCCGGGGCGCCTCGATCCCGGCGGAGCTGGCCGCCGACACCGGCACGAGCCTCAAGGCGCTCGTCACGCCGGTCGCCGCCGTACCGGCCGCTCAATAGGCCAGCCGCGGATAGACCCGCCGCGCGTTGCCGGCGTACACCTTCGCCCGCTCTTCCGGGGCCAGCTCCAGCCGTTCGACGTACCGTCTGGTGTCGTCCCAGGAGCCGCCGGTGTTCGGGTCGACCCCGCGTACCGCGCCGAGCATCTCCGAGGCGAAGAGCACGTTGTCCGGGCCGATGACGTCGAGCAGCAGCCGTACGCCCGGCTCGTGGTAGACGCAGCTGTCGAACCAGACGTTGTCGAGCAGGGACGCCGGGTCGCGCCAGCCGTACCGCTCGGCGAGCCCGCGAAAGCGCCCCCAGTGGTACGGCACCGCGCCCCCGCCGTGCGGGATGACCAGCCGCAGCCCCGGGAAGCGGTCGAACAGGTCGGACTCCAGCAGCTGGACGAAGGCGGCGGTGTCGGCGTTGAGGTAGTGGGCGCCGAGCGTGTGCGCGTTCGGGTTGCACGAGGTGGAGACGTGCACCATCGCCGGTACGTCCAGCTCCACGAGCACCTCGTAGAGCGGAAACCAGGCGGGGTCGGTCAGCGGGCGGCCGGACCAGAAGCCGCCGGACGGGTCCGGGTTGAGGTTGCAGCCGACGAAGCCCAGCTCCGCCACGCACCGGCGCAGCTCGTGGATGCTGGCGCTCAGGTCGCCGTCGGGCGTCTGGGGCAGTTGGCAGGCGCCCGCGAACCGGCCGGGAAACAGCTCGACCACGCGGCGTACCAGGTCGTTGCTGACCCTGGCCCAGGTGGCCGCCACCGCCGGATCGGGCTCGTGGTGGCCCATCGCCGACGCCTTGGGCGAGAAGACGACGAGGTCGATGCCGCGCTCGTCGAGCAGGGCCAGCTGCCTGCCCGCCACGCTCTCCCGGATATCGTCGTCCGATATGGACGGTGGTGGCACCGGATCGCCGCCGGCCCCGAGCTGCGCCGCGCGGAAGCGGTCCAGCGCCGCGGGAGCGGTGGTGTAGTGGCCGTGGCAGTCGATGATCATCGGATCTCCGGGTCCGGATGGTCTACATAGGTCAGTCCCTTGCGGCGCAGGCGCTCGCGCATCCGCGACACGTCGAGGCTCAGCTCCCCCGCCGCGTACCGCGCCCGCGCCTGCGCCTCCCGGGCGTCGCGGGCGCGCGCCTCCTCGACCACCTCGGCCGCCGTCGCGCGGGGTACCACCACCACGCCGTCGTCGTCGGCGATCACCACGTCGCCGGGGTGCACCGCCTGCCCGGCACAGACCACCGGCACGTTCACGCTGCCGAGCGTCTCCTTCACCGTCCCCTGCGCGGAGACGTACCGGGACCAGACCGGGAAGCCCATCTCCGCGAGCCGGGCCACGTCGCGGCAGCCGGCGTCGATGACCAGGCCGACCACGCCCCGGTACCGCGCGGCGGTGGCCAGCAGCTCGCCGAAGTAGCCGGCGTCGCAGGGCGAGGTCGGCGCGACGACCAGTATGTCACCGGGCTGGCACAGCTCCATCGCGACGTGCAGCATCCAGTTGTCGGCCGGCGGGACGCTGATCGTCACCGCGCTGCCGGCGACGTGCGCGCCCGGGTAGATCGGCCGGATCGCGGCGGCGAGCAGGCCGGTGCGCCCCTGCGCCTCGTGCACGGTGGCGACGTCGAGCGCGGCGCAGGCTTCCAGGACGCCGGCGTCGGTGCGCGGCGGGTTGCGGACCACTGTGGACATGACTCAGGCCTTTCCCCACGGCAGCACCGACACGTGCACGACGTCCTGCCCCGCCTCGCCGCCGACGCTGCGGATCGCCTCCGGCACCTCGTCGATGCCGAAGGTGTGCGTGGTCAGCCGCTCCAGCGGGAAGCGGCGCGACGCGAGCTGGGAGATGGCCAGCTCGCAGGAGCGGTAGCTGTGGCCGCGCGCGCTGCGCAGTGTGATGGCCTTCTCGGTCATCAGCTTCACCGGGAAGTCCGGGAAGCTGGCCATCTCCCCCTGGATCAGCAGCGTGCCGCCGCGCCGCTTGAGCACCTCGATGCCGAGCACGACCGGGGCGGTGCCGGCCCCGGCCGTGCAGTCCAGGACGACGTCGACGCCACGGCCGTCGGTCAGCTCGGCGACCCGGGCCCGGACGTCCTCCGCGTCGACGTCCACGACGTGGTCGGCGCCGAGCTCGGTGGCGAGCCGCAGCCGCGCCGTGTCCCGGGCCGTACCGGTGACGATGATCTGCGACGCGCCGGCCTGCTTGCACGCCACCACCTGGGAGAGGCCCTGCTGCCCCGGCCCCTGCACCAGGACCCGGCTGTCGTACCCGACACCGGCGTCGAAGAGTGCCCACTCGATCCCGTTCGAGAGCGGGGTGATGATGCCGGCCAGCTCCATCGACAGGTCGGCGGGGACCCGGTGGATCACGGCGTTCCAGGGCAGGTACATGTAGCCGGCGAAGCCGCCCCACAGGTGGTACGGGTTCTGCGCCGAGGTGTAGCCGTACCGCCGCGCGTCCGGGTTGGTCCGCCAGTCGGTGGCCGCGCAGTGGCGGTACTCCCCCAGGTGGCACCAGTCGCAGGTGAAGCAGGGCACGTAGTGCTCGACGAAGACGCGGTCCCCCTCGGCGAAGCCCTTGCGGCGGGTGAAGTCCGGCCCGGCGCGCACGATCGTCCCGACGTTCTCGTGGCCCATGATGACCGGGTCGGTGATCACCGGCTTGCCGTACATCTTCACGTCGGTGCCGCAGATCCCGGCCACCTCGACCCGTATCAACGCCCCGTCGGCGGGGATGTCGGGCAGCGGGAACTCCCGCATCTCGATGGTGCGCGCACCGGTCCGTACGGCCGCGAGTACCTTTTCTGTCACCTCGCTATTATGGTCTAACCATTAGTCTCATATCAAGATCGCGCGAAGGAGGTCCCGTGGTGCCGACACTCCGGGCGGTGTCCCGAGGCCAGGGCAACAACGCCGCCGTCAGGTCCGGCGAGGTGGCGGCGGAGGGCTTCACCCTGGAGTTCGAGGAGGTGCCGGTCCTCGTCCACGCGTTCCGCCGGATGGTCCGCGAGCTGGCGTACGACGTCTGCGAGATGGCGTTCACGACCTACCTGTGCGCCCGCGAGCACGGCGTGCCGATCACCGCGCTGCCAGTGTTCCTGGTCCGGGGCTTCCACCACGGCGCGATCGTGCGGGCCGCGACCAGCGCCGTCCGGCATCCCAAGGAGCTTGAGGGGCGGCGGGTCGGCGTCAACCGCGGCTACACCGTCACCACCGGCGTCTGGGCACGGGCGGTGCTGGCCCGCGAGTACGGCGTCGACCTCGACCGGATCACCTGGGTCCCCTCCGGCGACGAGCACGTCGAGGCGTACCGCCCGCCGGCCAACGTGGCGCCGCTCGACCCGGGCCGCTCGATGACCGAGGCCCTGCTCGACGGCGACCTGGACGCCGTGGTCGGCGTCGAGGCGACGACGCCGGACCTGGTGCCGCTCATCCCGGACCCGGTGGAGGCGGGCCACGCGGCCCTCCGCTCGCGCGGGCTGTACCCGATCAACCACCTGGTCGTGGTCCGCGACGACCTGCTCGCCGCACACCCCACGCTGGCGGGGGCGCTGACCCGCGCGTTCACCGAGTCGAAGGACGCGTACGTGCGCCGCCTGGCCGCCGAGGGCCCGGCCGACCCGACCGACGAGATGTACGCCCGCGTGATGCGCGAGGTCGGCGGCGACCCACTGCCGTACGGCGTGGCGGCCAACCGCGGCATGATCGAGGAACTGGTCGACAACGCCCGGCGCCAGCGGATCCTCACCCGCCGCCCCGCGCTCGACTCCCTCTTCGCGGTCGCCGCGTAGGACGAGCCTCGCTGGGGTCACGCTCGAAACAGGCTGGTCAACCTACCCAACACATCGATAAGCATCGCAGTATCCGGATCGACGTCGGGCCATGGACGCCGAGTGACCGGAGGAACGCATGCGGGGCAGCTACCTGCCGGGCATCACCTTTCCCGAGTACTTCTCCTACATGCGCGGTTTCCCCCGCTTCGCCGCCACCCTGCCCGCCGACGCCACGCCGTACGCCCCACTCGCCGGACTGGGAACACCGCCTGTGGGACCTGATCGGCCGCTACCTGAGCCCGCCCGCGACCGTGCGCCGCAACGGGCGCGGGTACGTCGCGGTCATGCACCGCGAGGCGCTCGTGGGGCTCGGCGTCAAGCGGTGATCCGGGACGTCACCAGCTCGATCCGCTTGCCGTCGGCGACCTGCCGCTGGAGCGCGCGCAGGATCAGCCGGAGCAGGCCCGGCGAGCTGAGCTCCAGGATCCCCCGGCCGCCCACGCCGCACGGGTCCGCCAAGATCCCGACAACATCCCTGACTTTGCTGCCTCCCGCTACGGACGTAACAGCAAGTTCCCCGATTTTGTCGCCACGCGCCGCCACGGACGCTCGATCACGCCCTCCACCCCGACTCCGAAAGCCCTAGTCGGCGGCTGGCTTGCGGGCGACCAGCCACGTGGTGACGGGCCAGCGCGGGTTGTCGCGGACCGGCCATCGCGTGGCGGTCGCCGGGGCGGCGGCCCAGGCGCTCGATCGGGCCGGAGACTCGCATTCAAGCTGCTCGATGGCATCATTCGCCGCTCCGCTCGGCGGCGCGGAGGAAGTCGAGCAGGAGCGGGATCGTCGCCTCCTCGGTCTGCTCGGCCACGGGCGTGTCCCAGTACCGGGCGCCGGGCAGGCACTCCTCCAGAAAGCGCGCCGCGGAGGTGGCGTGGGACGCGTCCTGCCCCGGTACGACCAGCGCCGGCGCCGCCACGCGCATCAGCTCCTCCGGCTCCGGTCCCGGTACGGTGTCGCGGTCGAAGAGCGTGCGGGCGGTGCCGCCGGCCACGAGCTGGTACCAAAGCGGGTCCAGCCCGGCGTACGCGCGGGCGAAGCCGTCGTCGGCGCGGAGCACGGGCGCCCACGGGCCGACCCGCGCGTCCTCGCTGAAGCCCTTCCCCTCGGCGCGGGCCAGCTCGACCACCGCGGCCAGCCCGTTGGCCCGGACGAAGACCTCGTGCTCGGCGAAGCGCGCGTGCTGGAGCATGCGGTACCGGGCGCCGCCCGCCGGCGAGTAGAGCACCAGACCGCCGGTCGCCTCCGGGTACCGCACCGCGAACTCGGCCACCACCGAGCAGCCGACGCAGCCGCCCATCAGGTGCGCCCGGCGCAGGCCCAGGTGGTCGAGCAGCCCTTTGCCCTGCGCCGCGTAGTCACGCCAGGACAGGGACTGGACCCGCCCGCCGGAGCGGCCCGACTCGCGGCGGTCGAAGAGCACGCAGCTGAACTCCTCGGCGAGCCGGGGCACCAGGTTGAGTCCCTTGTAGACGCCGTGCCGGCTCCAGTTGTCGAGCCGCGCGTTGAAGCCGCCGGGCGAGAACATCAGCAGTGCCGGGCCGCTCCCGACGACCTCGTAGTACGTCGCGATCCCGTCGATGTCCACAGTGGGCATGGTGACTCCCGGTCCGGTCAGGCGGGCGGTGTGGCGACGCCGCGCAGGTGCCGCCCGGCCCGCACGTCGCCGGCGTACTCGCTGATCGCCTCGTACGCCACGCGGGCCACGTTGGCGTACGCGCCGGCCGCCTCCTTCTCCAACGACTCGGCACCGTAGCCGAGCGCGGCCGTGGCCAGGCGCATCCGGCCGTCGAGCCACGGGCCGCCGCCGAAGCCGCCGACCACCGGGATGCCGACCGAGGCGACCACGGCGGGGCCGACGACCGGGCCGGAGTTGGTGAAGTTGAGCAGGGCCGCGCCGGCGGACTCCAGCAGCTTCGCCTCCGCGACCATCCGCTCGGTCATCGCGGCCGGCACCTCCTGCGCGGCGTCCGCCTGGCCCGAGTAGGCGACCCCGTACCGCAGGGCGGTCTGCGGGGTGATGCCGAACTGGGCGAACACCGGGATGCCGGCGCGCGTGACCGCCCGCACCGCCTCCGGGTAGTCGGCCGCGCCGTCGAGCTTGACCAGATCCGCCCCGGCCTCCTTGACCAGCCGGATCGCGGCGCGCACCGCGCTGTCCGGCCCCTCCTGGAGCGGCCCGTACGGGAAGTCGCAGCTCACCAGCGCCCGATTCACGCCGCGCCGCACGGCCCGGCAGACCACGATCATCTCCTCCAGGGTCACCTCGAACGGGGTGCGGTGCCCCCACAGGTTGACCCCGACCGTGTCGCCGACCGAGACGATCTCGACGCCGGCGCGGTCGACGATCCGGGCGATCTGGTAGTCCCAGGCGACCACGCCGACGATCTTCTCGCCGCGCGCCTTCATGGCGTGCAGGTCGGGGAGGGTCACGGCTGCCATCACACAAGCTCCGTTCAGGCGCGCAACGCGGTCAGGACGGCGCCGATGTCGTCCTCGTCGCCGGTCAGCAGCAGGACGCGGGCGTACGGCCGGAGCATCGCGACCGCGTCGAGCGCCTCCGGCCCACCGTCGACGACCAGGCCGGCGGTCATGATGCCGCGCTCCCGGCAGATCCCGCCGATGCCGGCCGCGGCGCCCGCCCCCTCGGGCGAGGTCGCCACGAGCACGCCCACGTCGGCACCGTCGAGCTCCGCGGCCACGTCGGCCGTCCCCGGTGAACCCCCGTGCAACGGTCGCATCCGGTCACCGCCGGCCGGGGCGAAGAACCGCGCGGTCGCCCAGGACCGATCGGCGGCGACCCGCCCGACGACCGCCTCGGCGGCGGCGTCGAGGGCGAACACGCGAGCGCCCCGGGACGGCGCGATCGGCGCGTCGATCCGGAAGCGGGCCTCGGCCGCCGTCGCCGCCCGCGCGCAGCTGTTGAGCAGGATGGGTCGCATGGTCGTCCTAAATGGAGGACTGCCGCACGCCCGGCCGCACGCTCACCGCGTCGCGGCAGGACTCGATGAAGGCCTCGTCCTTGGGGAGCACGACGGCCGCGGAGCGTACCCTCTGGTGTTCGGGCTCGATGCCCGGCGGCGGCGTGCCCTGGTCGCGGAGGGCGACCACCGCGCGGCGCAGCTTCTGCCTCGCCTTGATGATGCCGCTGTCGGCGGGCACGAGCCGCTCCTTGGTGCGGTCGACGATCGGCCCCATGCTCTCCTGGAGCGACGCGTCCTGGATCGCGATGCCGCGCACGCCGGAGAAGTTTTCCCCGCTGCGCTGCGTGGCGCGGTCCATCAGGTAGTCGTTCTCCTTGTTCTGCACCGGACGGTACGTGCCCGGCATGTTCTCGCTGTGCACGCCGAAACCGTCCATCATGGCCTGGCGCTCCTCCGGCGTGAGCGCCCGCACGGGGTGGTAGTCGAACGTGTAGACCCAGCAGTTCTCGTCGTCGATCGGGACCCAGAAGTGGCCGTGCACGGGGTGGTCGCCGCGCGGCGGCACCACCGTGAAGGCGGGCATCACCCACGGCGTGATCCGCCAGTAGTAGTGCCCCTCCTCGGCGTTGCGCCGGGCGCCCACGAAGAGCCCGCCCGGCGCGTCCACCACTTCGAAGAACGGCTTGAAGTCGCTCATGTTGTACTGGTTGCCCTTGGCGCCCTTGAAGAGCGGGTCGCTCTTGAGCGCGCCGGCGTGCAGCCAGGAGACGTGGCTGGAGTCGATGCCGCCCTCGAGCGCCTGGAGCCAGTTGCTCTCCTGCCAGCGCTTCGACGTGTACGTCTGCTCGGACGGCACGTGGACGAACTCGAACTCCGGCAGCGACGGCTGGTGCTGCGGCTCCCCCATGAACGCCCAGAGGATGTCGCCGACCTTCACCAGCGGGTACGCCCGGAGCTTGACGTTGCCGCAGAAGCTGCCGTTGTCGGGCTCGGAGGGCACCTCGACGCACTGGCCGGTGACGTCGTACTTCCAGCCGTGGTAGGCGCAGCGCAGCCCGCCGTGCTCGTTGCGACCGAACCACAGGGAGGCGCCGCGGTGGGCGCAGAACTCGTCCATCAGGCCGTAGCGCCCGTGGCTGTCCCGGAAGGCGATCAGCCGCTCGGAGAGCAGCTTGACCCGCACCGGCGCGCAGTCGTCCTCGGGCAGTTCCTCGGCGAGCAGCGCGGGCAGCCAGTAGCGCCGGAACAGCTCTCCCATCGGTGTGCCGGGGCCGGTCTGCGTCAACAGCTCGTTGAGTTCCCTCGTCAGCACCTCGGCACCTCCACGCTTCCCGCCGCGCCCGTCGCAGCGGGCGCCGGCCAGGCTAAAGATAATACCATTAGATAATCAGAGCAATCGCTTCAAGATCGCGACTTGGGCGGGAGCGTGCCGAGCTCGGCCTGGTACGCCTCGTCCATCCGCGGCTCGGCGCCGCTGACCCGCAGCGCGTCGGCGAACATCGAGCGCACCTCGGCCGACTCGTCGGCGTAGTCGATCTGGTGACCGCCGACGCGCCGGCTGATCCACGCCTTCGGCACGCCCTGCCCGTTGCGGATCGCCACGCCCTCGTGCTTGAGCGCCAGGTACCGGGCCGGCGTCGTGCCGGTGTTGAAGTGCTGGTGGTACCACATGTTCGGGGGGACGATCAGCGTGCCGACCTCCCAGTCGTACCGCTTGGGCTCCTCCCCCTCGGCCCACATCAGGCTGTACCCCTCGCCGGAGAGGATGATCACGTACGCCCCGGGGCCGTGCGCGTGCGCCTTCTTGTACGTGCCCACCGGAAACTGCGAGATGTGGCTGTTCATCGAGCCCTTGGCCAGCGCGAAGCGGATGTGCCCACCTCCGGCGCCCCGCTCTGCGGCGGAGACGAGCGGCAGGTTGACCGCGTCCGCGACGAAGTTCGTCCGCAGCAGCAGCCCGTCCTGCTCGCCCTTGTCGGCGAAGTAGTCCGGCTCGCCGTCGAAGCGCCCGGTGAAGTCGTGCGAGGTGTTGAAGACGAAGTCCGGGTCCTCGTAGAGGTTGATGACCGGCGGCGCGTTGGTCACCGCGACGTAGCGCGCGGGCTCGGAGCCGGAGGCGTTGTAGTGCCGGTGCCAGGTGTTCAGCGGGATCGCGAAGAGCGCGCCCTCGCGCCACTCGAACGACACGCGCTGCCCCTGGTCGTTCCAGACCTCGGTGGAGCCCTGGCCGCTGAGGACCAGGATCATCTCCTCGAAGAGCTGCCGCTGCGGGGCGAGCTCGCCGCCGGGCGGGATCTCCATGACGTAGCTGTCGTTGGACGTGCGGGACGCGTCGTGGTTGAGGAACACCGCGCTGCCGCCGCGCCGCGCCCACGGCTTGAGCTCCACCGTCCGCAGGTTTCGCACGTAGATGGCCGGCAGGATGTCCAGCCCTTCGGCGGCGACCCAGCGCGTGTAGGGGGACTCCTTCTCCGTGGCGAACTTCCTCGCCGTCTCGTCCGAAACCAGGGCGGTATCCGTCATCGTCGCCTCCTCGCGGCCTGCCACAGCCGGCCCGTCGCCGATGCCGCACACGGCTCCGGGCCCGTTGACCGGTGATGGTATCCCAGATATGGTCTGAATGTTAGTCCAATCCGGGAAGGGGCCGATGGAGCAGCCGCACAGCCTCCATGAGCACGCGCTCGGCGACTACACGCCGCACGAGCACGGGCCGGACGCGGACCACGACCATGACGACCCGGCGACGTACGGCCCGCCCCACGAGAGCCCGCTCTACCTCCAGGACAACGTGACGCTGACCAGCGTGGGCATCGACATCGGCTCGGCCGGCACGCAGGTCGTCTTCTCCCGGATCCACATGAGACGGTTGGGCGAGCGGCTGACCAGCCGGTACGTAACGGTGGATCGGGAGCCGCTCTACCGCTCGCCGGTGCACCTGACCCCGTACGCCACGGCCCACCGGCTCGACCACGACGCCATCGCCGAGCTGGTCGACGGCGCCTACCGCACCGCCGGCCTCCGCCCGGCCGACCTCGACACCGGCGTCGTGATCCTCACCGGCGAGGCGCTGCGCCGGGAGAACGCGTCCGCCATCTCCGCCGCCCTCTCGGCCGATCGCGGCGACTTCGTCTGCGCCTCCGCGGGCCACCACATGGAGGCGATGCTGGCCGCGTACGGCTCCGGCGCGGTCCGCCGCTCCCACGACACCGGCGAGCGGCTGCTCAACGTCGACATCGGCGGCGGCACCACGAAGCTCACGCTGGTCGAGGCGGGGCGCGTGGCGCGGACCGCCGCGTTCCACGTCGGCGGCCGGCTGGTGGCGGTCGATCCGGACGGCACGGTCATCCGCATCGAGCCCGCCGGCGCGCGCCACGCGCGGCGCTCGGGATACGACTGGCGGGTCGGCGACCGGGTCGACCCGAAGGCGCTCGACCGGGTCGCGCGGGAGATGGCCGACCTGCTGGTCACCGCGGTCACCACCTGGCCACCACCGGCGCACGCGCTGGCCTGGTTCCTCACCGAGCCGTTCCCGGCCACGGACGGAGTCGACGCGGTGATGTTCTCCGGCGGCGTCGCCGAGTACGTGTACGGGCGCGAGGAGCGCGACTTCGGCGACCTGGGGCACCGGCTGGGTCCAGCGATCCGGACGCGGCTGGCGGAGCGCCGGCCGGACCTGCCGGTGCGCCCCGCGGGCGAGTGCATCCGGGCCACCGCGCTCGGCGCCTCCGAGCACACGGTCCAGCTCTCCGGAAACACCTGTCACGTGTCCGATCCGCGCGCGCTGCTGCCCCGGCGCAACCTCCAGGTGGTACGGGCGCCGGTTCCGCTTCCGGACGAGGTGGACCCGGCCGAGGTGGCGACCGCGATCCGGGAGCGGCTGGCCGCCTTCGACGCCGGCGGGGACACCGACGTCGCCATCGCGCTCGGCTGGCGGGGGCCGCCGTCACACCGCCGCCTGCGCGCGCTCGCCGACGGTGTGGCCGCCGCGCTCGCGCCGCGTACCGCCGCCGGCCGGCCGATCCTGCTCATGCTCGACGGCGACGTGGCGATGTCGCTGGGCCGGCTGCTGGTCGCCGAGTGCGGCGTTCCGGCCGAGGTGCTGGTGCTGGACGGCCTGACCCTGCACGACTTCGACTACGTCGACATCGGGCGGATCCGGCTCCCCTCCCGCACCGTGCCCGTGACGATCAAGTCACTGGTCTTCGCGGAGCCGGGACACGGCGGCGATCCTCACAATCTGGTTTGACCCCCCGCCTCGGGGGGCAACCACCGCGGCACGATCTATGTTGATCATGAGGTGCGGGATGGATGAAAGCCTGAGTACGATCCGCCGCCGGTATCCGGCCGCCGACGCCTACGGCGAGCTGGGCCTCGCCGTCGAGGTGGAGGAGCGCGACGAGATCACGCTGGTACGCGCGCGGGGGGTCATCGACTTCTGGAACGTCGGGCCGTTGCAGGAACAGTTGCACGACGCGTTGCAGGTGGATCCGGCGCGGCTCGTGCTCGACCTGCGAGATGTGTCCTTTGTAGACTCGACCGGCCTGGGCCTGCTGCTCTCCGTCCAGGACCGGGCCGCGAGCGAGGACGGCTGGCTGCGCCTTGCCGGGCCGAACCCACTGGTGCGCCGGCTGCTGCGCGCCACCGAACTGGACCGCCGCCTGCCCGTGTACCCGACGGTGGCGGCCGCGGCGGCGGCCTGAGCCGGCGGGCTACCGCTGGGGCGGGTCCTCCATCGGTTCGTCCACGCGCACCGGCCCGGGCGCGTCGGCCCGGTCCCGTACCGCCTCGGCCCGCCGTCGCGAGTCACCCTCCGGCTCGGAGGCCGGCCGGCGCATGGCCCGCTCCTCGGTCTCGGTCATCGGGGTGCCGGTCATCTCCTCCTGCGCACCCCGTTCCACTCGCTCAGTCACGTCATCGCTCCCTGACATCTGGGGCATTCCTCCGGTCCGCATTCCCGGGTCGGTCGCGACGAAACGCATGGAGCGCGAAGCCAGCGGTAGAGTGGTATGACATCATTCCTTTGGTCCGACCTCGGGCACGTGCTATGCGGACCTACGTCCACCACTGCGAGGATTCGAAGCCATGGCATCCACGAAGGCGAAACCGGTCGGCACCGGCGACGACGTCGACATGTTCAAGGCGGTGTCCCTCAACCGCGTCTCCCAGGCCATCGTCGACCAGGTCAAGATGCTGCTGCGCGAGGGCCGGCTCAAGCCCGGCGACCGGCTGCCCAGCGAGCGCGAGCTGTGCGAGCGCTTCGGCGTGAGCCGGGTCACGGTCCGCGAGGCGCTGCGTGTCCTGGAGGCCGGCGGCCTGATCGACATCCGGGTCGGCGCGCACGGCGGCGCCTTCGTCACCTCGCCCACCTCGCAGCAGATCGGCGAGGGCCTGGCCGACCTGCTCAACCTCTCCCCGCTCACCGCGCTCCAGGTCACCGAGGCGCGGCAGGTCTTCGAGCTGGGCATCGTGCCGCTCGTGGTGGAGCGGGCCACCGACGAGGACATCGCGGCGCTGCGCGAGCTGGTGGAGAAGCACCAGGCCGCGCTCGACGCCGGCGAGTACACGATGTCGATGTCAGCCGACTTCCACACGCGGGTCGCCGCCGCCACGCACAACCCCGCGATCGAGATGCTGGTGCAGTCGTTTCACGGGCCGCTGCTGATGTCGCTGCTGGAGGCGCAGGTCGTCGCGCCGCTGATGGGGCACCGGGGCACGGAGGAGCACGCCGCCTTCATCGACGCGATCGCCGCACGCGACGCCGACCGGGCCATGGCGATCATGCGGGAGCATCTCCAGCGCACCGCCGACCGGGTCAGCCACGAGCCTGAGTGAGCGGTCAGCCCGCCGGCTTCTCCCAGACCGACACGTGCTTGCGGCTCTCACTGGTGAACGGAGCCCGGCTCCAGTCGTCCCACCGGTCGCGTGGCCGCAGGCCGGCGATCCGCGCCATGAGGTCGAGCTCGGCCGGCCACGCGTAGCGGAACGGCACCGACCAGTAGCTGCCCCGCCCGTCCACGACCTCCAGGTAGTTGGAGCTCATCGCCTGGGTCACCACGTCGTACCGGTCGAAGGCCCACTTGGTCGGGCTGACGTGGAACGTCACCACGTCCTGCCCGGGAGGTAGGCGGCGCAGGTCGGGCACGCCGAGCTCGACCACGAAGCGACCGCCGGGCGCCAGGTGCGCGGCAGCGTTGCGGAAGCAGTCGACCTGCGCGTCCTGCGTCGTGAGGTTGGCGATCGTGTTGAACACGAGGTAGACCAGCGAGAACTCGCCGTCGACCCGGGTCGTGGCGATGTCGCCGATCGTCACGCCGATCGCGTCGCCGCCCGGCTTGGCCCGCAGCCGGGCCACCATCGCCTTGGACATGTCGATGCCGTGCACGGGCACGCCCCGCGCGGCGAGCGGCAGCGCGACGCGCCCGGTGCCGATGGCCAGCTCCAGCGCCGGGCCGGCGCCGGCCAGGTCGGCCAGCACGTCGACCGCCGCCTCGATCGCGGCCGGCTGGAACTCCTCGGCCGTCGACTGGTCGTACCCCGCCGCGACCCGCTCCCCGAAGTAGCCGTCCTCGTCGTCCACCGCCGGACCGTACCCCGCACCGGATCGGCCCCGCATTCCGTTTTCGCGCCCCGGGTCGGCCCGCCGGCCAGGACGCGGAGGCGGGCTCATCCGGCGGTTACGGGCGGCTGGTGCGCCGGTCGGGAGCGCGCGCCGCGGGCGGGGCGGCGCAGGGCCCACTCGGCCACGGCGAGGTTGATCAGCCAGCCGGCGAGCATCAGTACGGCTCGGCCGTTGGCGCCGGGCTGCTCTCCGCCGGACATGATCAGGTACGGCGCGTGGGTGAACGCCTGCGTGCCGGCGCCGAGCCCGATCGCGTAGCCGCGCGCCATCCACGCGCGGTGGCGGGTGAAGTCGCGGCGCAGCGCGGCCGCCAGGCCGAGGAGGATGGCCAGCGCCATGGCCGCGCCGAAGACCAGCCGGAACGCGTTGACGAGGGTCCCGTCGTGCGCCGGCAGGTCGTACGCGAGCGTCATCCACAGCCCGGAGAGCGCGGCCGCCAGTCCACAGGGGACCAGCAGCCGCCCGGCGAGGCGGTGCCACCGGTGCCGGCGCAGGCTCGGTACGAACTGGAAGGCGCCGAGGAGGCAGTACACGGTCGCGCCCACGATGTGCACCACCACGGGCAGCGGGTCCGCGACGAAGCGGGCGTTGCCCGGCGTCATCTCGGGTCCGGTGCTCAGCTCGGTCACTCGCGACGCGCCGGCCACCACCGGCACCAGGCTCAGCAGGATCAATCCGACCGGCACTCGCCACTCTCGCCTCGTCATGGATCGATGGTGGCGGTCGGGGGCGGTCGGCTTCATCGGTCCATGGGCCGCGACCGACCTCGCCGATGGTCGGGGCGCGCGGTCGCACCTTCGGCGACACCGAGGGCGGCGAGGTCCACGCCGGACGGGGACCGGCGCCACGGAGGCGAGTTGTCGGGGGCCACGCCGGCACCGTGCGCCGCTGCCGTGCCGCCCACCGGAGGCGGGCGGCGGTCAGCCCTGGGCGCGCGTGCGGTTGGTCTCGTACGCCCACATGGCGATCTCGACCCGGTTTCGCACGCCGAGCTTCGTCATGAGGCTGGTGATGTGCGACTTGACCGTGCTGAGCGTGATGAACAGCTCGCCGGCGATCTCCTGGTTGGTGCGCCCCCGGGCGACGGCGACCAGCACCTGCTCCTCGCGGTCGGTGAGTGCCTCGATCGGCTGCCGTGGCGGCGCGGCGGGACCCGTGTCGGCGAACGCCTTCAGCAGCCGCGTCGTCACGCTCGGCGCGATCAGCGCGTCACCGGCGGCGGCCGCGTGCACCGCCTGGGCGAGCAGGGCCGGTCCGGCCTCCTTGAGCAGGAAGCCACGGGCGCCGGCGCGCAGGGCCGCGTACACGTAGTCGTCGAGGTCGAAGGTCGTGATGACGACGACGGCGAGCGGATCGCCGACCGAGGGGCCGGCGAGCGCCCGGGTCGCCTCGATGCCGTCCATGCCGGGCATGCGGATGTCGAAGAGGCACACGTCGGGGCGGAGCCGCCGGGCCAGCTCGACCGCGTGCCGTCCGTCGGCCGCCTCGCCGACCACCTCGATGCCGGGCTGGGCGTTGAGGATCATGGTGAGCCCGGTGCGGACGATCTCCTGGTCGTCGGCGACGACCACGCGCACGGTCACGCCGCCTCCCGGCCGGCCGGTGCGGAGTGGCGTTCCGTCACGCCGCGACTCCCGCGCGGGGCAGCACGGCGGTCACGGTCCAGCCCCGGTCGGGGTTGGGGCCCGCCTCGAACGTGCCGCCGAGCAGGTCGGCGCGCTCGACCATGCCGATCAGGCCGTAGCCGGGGGCGCTCGCCGGGCGGACCGCGCCGCTGTCGCCGTCGTCGCTGACCCGCAGGCGCACCGAACTGTCGTCGGCGGCGACGCTCACCTCGATGCGGGTCGCGTGCCGGGCGTGGCGGCGGGCGTTGGTGACCGACTCCTGCGCGAGCCGGTAAAGCGCGGAGCCGACCGAGGGCGGCAGGTCACCGAGGTCGCCGCTCACGGTCACGTCGACCGCGGGACCGGCGCGGAACCGGCCGGCCAGCCGCTCGATGTCGGCGACCTGCGGGCTCGGCGCCAGCTCGGCGGGCTGGTCGCGGCGGAGGACGCGGACCATCGCGCGCATCTCGGCGAGCGCGCGGGACGCCTCCGCCTCGATCACCCGCAGGGCCTCGACCGCGGCGGCGGGCTGCGTGGCCGAGGCGGCGATGCCGGCCTGGGCGCGGATCGCCATCGCCGAGACGTGGTGGGCGACGGTGTCGTGCAGGTCGCGGGCGATCCGCTCGCGCTCGAGGAGCTTGACCCGGTCGAACTCCCGCTGCCGCGCGCTGGCCCGGTAGCGGACCGCGGCGCCGAGCGCGGAGACGCCGAAGAGCACCGCGAAGCCGGCCACCACCTCGCCGCCGCTGATCGTGCCGGCGAGCCCGGCGAGCACCAGCTTGGCCGCGACGATCACCGAGCCGATCGCCGCCTCGCGGCCGGAGCCCCAGCGGTGCAGCGCGTACACCAGCAGGAGCAGGTAGGTCATCGTGAACATGTGGCAGGGGTCGCCGCCGAGCACGAACGGGACGACCGTGGCCACGCCGAAGCCGACCGCCACCGTCACGAGCGGTCGTGTGCGCCGCCACAGCAGCGTGGGCAGCAGCGCGAGGGCGACCACGACGCAGCCGACCCGCCACGGCAGGTCGGGCCGGAAGAGCCCTTCGACCACCACCGCCGGCGCGAACACCGCCAGCAGTGCCCAGTCGCGCCAGACCCGCGCCGGGGCGTGCGGAGGTCGCGGCTCCTCCCAGACCGAACGCAGACGCCAGACCGAACGCAGACGATGGTGCACGGTCCCATCCTACGAAGGCCGGTGCGAATTCAGATCGGCCCAAAGTACGACCGATTCGTCGGGATCGGCGCGGCGGCGGCGCGACCGTCAGCCGCCGGGCGTGACGAGGCCGTTCTCGTACGCGTACACCACGGCCTGTACGCGGTCGCGCAGCCCGAGCTTGGTCAGCACGCGGCTCACGTGGGTCTTCACGGTCGCCTCGGAGATGTGCATGGAGGCGGCCAGCTCGGCGTTGCTCCGGCCGGCCGCGACCTGCCGCAGCACCTCCAGCTCCCGCTCGGTCAGCTTCTCGCCCAGCGCCTCGGCCACCGCGTGGGCGGGCGGCATCCGCAGGTATCGGCCGATCAGCCGCTTGGTCACGGCCGGCGCGAGCAGCGCGTCACCGGCGGCGACGATCCGCACCGCCTCGGCGAGCTGGCCGGGCGGCGCGTCCTTGAGCAGAAAGCCGCCGGCCCCGGCCCGCAGCGCCTCGTAGACGTACTCGTCGAGGTCGAAGGTCGTGAGCACCAGGACGCGGGGCGCGTCGGACCGGCGGCGGATCTCCCGGGTCGCGTCGATGCCGTTGAGCTTGGGCATCCGGATGTCCATCACGACCACGTCGGGGCTGAGCGTCGCCGCGGCGCGCACCGCCTCCGCGCCGTCTTCGACCGCGTCGACGATCGTGATGTCGGGCTGGGCGCCGAGCATGCCCGCCAGCCCGGACCGGATCAGCGCGTGGTCGTCGGCCACCACCACTCGGATCATGAGGTCGACCACGGGAGGCGGGCCCGCACCGCGAACCGGTCACCGTCGGGGCCGGCGAAGACCGTGCCGCCGTACAGCCGGGCCCGCTCCCGCATGCCGACCAGGCCTCGGCCCGCGCCGCGGACCGCGACCCCCGCGGGCATCGCGTTACTCACCTCGATGTCGATCCCTTCCGCGTCGTAGCCCAGCCGGACGGTGGTCGGCGCGTTGCCGGCGTGCCGGCGCACGTTCGTGAGCGCCTCCTGCACGATCCGGAACGCGGCCAGGTCGACCCCGGCGGGCACCGGCCCGCGGATGCCGTCGACCGTCAGCGTCACCGGGAGCCCGGCGTCGCGCACATCATCCACGAGGTCGGCGACCCGCTCCAGCGTGGGCTGCGGCGCCAGCCCGCCCCCGCCGCCGGTCACGTCGAGCACGTGCCGCATCTCGGCGAGCGCCTCCCGCGCGGTGCGGCGGGCCGCGGCGATGTGCTCGCGGGCGGTCTCCGGCTCGGCGTCGATGAGCGCCTCGGCGGCGCCGGCCTGCACCGCGACGATCGACAGCGAGTGGGCGACCACGTCGTGGATCTCGCGGGCGATCCGGGCCCGCTCCTCGGCGACAGCCTCCCCCGTCGCCCGCTCGGCCTCCCGCACCGAGTCGGCGCGGCGCCGCACCAGCCAGCCGGCCCCCCACGCGCCGCAGACGAAGAAGCCCAGGATCACCACCTGGCCCACGCCGTCCGGCTCGCCGTAGTAGCCGAGCGGGAACATCGAGAGCATCGCGACGACGGTCGCCACGCCCGCCGCCGCGGCGGACCACCGGCGCTCCGCGTACAGCGCGGCGGAGAAGGTGGCCACGAGCAGGCTGGGGAACGGGAACGTGGAGTCCTCCATGCCCGGCATCAGCGCGATCCGCACCATCAGGACGGACAGCAGCGCCGCGACCACCCACAACGGTGCGCGGCGCCGCCAGAGCACGGGCGCGGTCACACCGACCGCGTACACCAGCCGCTGCCCCAGCGTCCCGGGCCCGTGCGCGGTCACCGCCTCGACCACGGCCCAGGCCAGCAGCGCGAGGGTCAGGGCCACATCGACCGGTCGCGGGCGGGACGGAGCAGGCACGACGAAAGCCTAGCCATCCCCGCTGACCTGGAGCATCAACCGCCAGAGGTATGCCCGTCAGTCGCGCGACCGACGCCAAGATAACGCCGAGGGCTGCGCCTCGGCGCCCGCCGGGCGACGCCCGCGACCGGCACCGCCACCTAGCGTCGCCACCATGACAACTTCCTTGGGTACGGGCGCCGACTCCAGCCGCGCCAGCCGAGTGGACATCCCCCGGGGCGTCGCCGCGACCGCCCTGGCCGGCACCGCCCTGGCGGCTGTCGCCGGCGCCATCCAGGCCGTGCGCCCCACCGACACCGACCCGCTCATCGACGGCGGCGAACACGTGCTGCTCGCCCTCTTCGCCGCCGCGCTCGTGCTGTGGATGCCCGGCTACCTCACGCTCGGCCGCGCCATCGGCGGCCCGGCCCGCGCCGGCTCGTGGATGGCGGTCGCCGGCACCGCGCTGCTGGCGTTCGCCATGACCGCCACCAACCTCAACGGCGAGGACTACTCGTGGTTTCCCGCGCTCGCGCTGCCGGCCAACGCGCTGTGGGCGATCGGCTCGATCCTGCTGGCGGTCGTCGCCTACCGCCGCCGCGCGCTGCCCCGGCCGCTCGCGCTCGCCCTGCCCCTGATCTGGGTCGGCTCCATCCCGCTGTCGCAGCTCGGCGGCAGCCTGGTCGCCGCCGCCATCTGGGGCGCGATCGCCTGGCTCGCCTGGAGCGGCCCGCGCTGCCCAGGCGTTTCCGCGTCCACGACGACCTCCATGAGACGAGATCGTTCACGCTAACCGGCGGCCCTGGAACGCGGCTGGAGCCCGGGTTGAGCCCTCACTCGCGGCGGTAGTCGCGCAGCTCGTTGGGGCGGGCCCCGAACCGCAGCGCCACGGCGAGCGAGCCGAGCCCGCCGATGCTCAGCGCCACCACCGGCCCGAGCGCGCCGGCGGCGGCACCGACGAGTACGTTGCCGACGGCGGGCCCGCCCCGCGAGGCCATCTGGTGGAAGGCGAGCACGCGGCCTCGGTACCGGTCCGGCGTGTCGAGCTGCACCGCGGTGTGGTTGATGGTCGTGGCCACCGCGTCGTTCGCGCCGATCACCACCGCGCCCACCAGCGCCAGCGCGAGCACCGGCGCCTGGGCGAGCAGGATCGCGCCGAGCGCGTGCAGCGCGGCGCAGCAGACCAGGACCCAGCCGAGCCGCCGGACCCGGAGCACGGTGAGGTAGCCGACGTAGCTGGCGAGCAGGGCGCCGGCCGAGGGGGCGCCGGCGAGCAGGCCGTACCCCTGTGGACCGACGTGCAGCACGTCCACCGCGAGGCTGGGCAGCACCACGCGGTACGCGCTGAGCACGGTCGCGGAGAGGTCGAGCGCCATGAGCCGCCACAGCAGCGTGCGCCGCCGCACGTACCCGACGCCGCGGGCGATGGCCTTGAGGAACGGCTCGGACCGGTCCCGTTCCCGCGCGAAGACCCGGGCCGGCAGGGCGGCCACCACCGCGACCTGTACCAGCAGCAGGACCGCCGCCAGCCCGTACATCAGCTCGGGTCCGCGTACGGCGATCAGCAGCCCGGCCACGGACGCGCCGACGAGTACCGCCACCTCGCGGGAGGGGTTGATCAGCGCGACCGCCTGCCCGAGCCGCTCCCGGCCGACCAGCGCCGGCAGCATCGCCTGCCGGGTCGGATGGTCGAGGGAGGTACCGGCCGTGACGAGCACGACCGCGGCCAGGATCTGCCAGGAGGCGACCCGGCCGGTGACCGTCAGCAGCGCCAGCGCGGTGGCGACCGCCCCCATCACGCAGTAGACGGCGAGCAGGATCCGCCGGCCGTCGAGCCGGTCGGCCAGCGCGCCGGCGAACGGGCTCACCCCGAGCAGCGCGAGTACCTGTGCCGCGCCGACCAGCCCGGTCTGCGTGAGCGAGCCGGTCACCGCGTACACGTGGTAGAGGATCGCGCTGTTGGTGCCGAACGAGCCGACCTGCACGGCGAGCACGCCGGCCCAGTACCGGCGAAACTCGGGAATCCGCAGGACCGAGCGGCCCCCGGTCACGGGTCTTCGCGCGAGCGGCGCCCGGGTACGGCGTCCAGCAGCCTGCGGGTGTACTCGTGCGCCGGCTCGGTGAAGACCCCGCGCACGTCGCCCTGTTCCACGATCTCGCCCTTGTACATCACCGCGACCCGGTCCACCAGCTGCGCCACCACCGACAGGTCGTGGCTGATGAACAGGTACGACAGCTCGTACTCGGCCTGGAGGTCCTGGAGCAGGTTGAGCACCTGGGCCTGCACCGACACGTCCAGCGCGGAGACCGGCTCGTCGCAGATCACCACCTCCGGCCGGGTCACCAGGGCGCGGGCGATGCCGATCCGCTGGCGCTGGCCGCCGGAGAACTCGTGCGGGTACCGGCGGGCGTCCCGCTCGCTGAGCCCCACGCTCTCCAGTACCTGCGCCACGCGGGTCCGCCGCTCCGCCGCGCCGTCGCCGATGCGGTGCACCAGCAGCGGCTCGCCGACGATCTGGCCGACCGTCATGCGGTTGTTCAGCGACGAGTACGGGTCCTGGAAGACCACCTGGAGCCGGCGCCGGGTCCGGCGCAGCTCCCGGGGCCGCATCCGGGTCAGGTCCTCGCCGGCGAAGACGACCGCGCCCGAGGTGGGCGGGTCGAGCATCAGCATGGCGTTGGCGAGGCTGCTCTTGCCGCAGCCGGACTCGCCCACCAGCCCCAGCGTCTCGCCCCGGTGGAGGGTGAGCGAGACTCCGTCGACGGCGCGCAGCGTGTCCGCCCGGCCGCCCCACCGGTTGGCGTGCACCCGGTAGTGCTTGTGCAGGTCCCGCACCTCCAGCAGCGGGAGACGACCGTTCTCGCCCATCACGCGGCCGCCTTGTCGGCGTGGTGGCAGGCGACCAGCGCCTCCTCGGCCACGGCCCGCGGCTCGGGGCGTTCGGTGGCGCAGATGTCGGTGGCGAGCCGGCACCTCGGATGGAACGCGCACCCCGGTGGCGCCTGCCCGGGGGCCGGCGGGTTGCCGGGGATGGCCGGCAGCCGGGTCTTGTACCGGTCCAGCCGCGGCGCCGAGGCCCACAGCCCCCGCGTGTACGGATGCCTGGGCTGGCGGGAGAGCGAGTCGACCGGCCCGGTCTCCACGATCCGGCCGGCGTACATCACGTACACGCGCGAGGTCACCTCGGAGACCACGTCGAGGTCGTGGCTGATGAAGATCATCCCCATCCGCCGCTCCCGCTGGATCTCCCGGAGCAGGTCGAGGATGCGCGCCTGCACGGTGACGTCGAGCGCGGTGGTGGGCTCGTCGGCGATCAGCACCTCCGGCTCCAGGGCCAGCGCGAGCGCGATCATGATGCGCTGCTGCATACCGCCGGAGAACTCGTGCGGATAGCTGCGCAGCCGGTTGCGGGCGTCGCTGATCCGCACCGCGTCGAGCAGCTCCACCGCCGCCCGCCGCGCGTCCGCCCGGCTCATGCCGCGCCGCTTGACGAGCACCTCGCAGAGCGTCGTACCGATGCGGAACACCGGGTTCAGCGCGGTGAACGGGTTCTGGAAGATCATCGCGAACCGCTTGGTCGCCTGGGCGCTGAAGTTGGGGCCGGTCATCGCCGCGGTCATGTCCTCGCCACGGAAGCGCAGGTGGTCGACCTCGATGTGGGCCGGCGGCGTCCGCAGCAGCCCGAGCAGCGTGCGGCCGGTGACGCTCTTGCCCGAGCCGGACTCGCCGAGGATGCCGACCGCCTCGCCCTCGGCCACGGTCAGGCTCACCCCGCGTACGGCCGGCACGTCCCGGTCCGGCAGCCGGAACGTCACGCGCAGGTTGCCGAGATCCACCAACGGCGCCGGGTCCGCGCCCACCGCGGGCCGCGCGGCGGCCGGGGCGCTGCTTTCAGGACCACTCAACTCCGGTACCGCCCCTCCGGGTCGAAGACGTCGCGCAGGCCGTCGCCGACGAAGTTCACGCCGAGCAGCAGGACGGTCAGGCCCAGCCCGGGGAAGATCGCGTTGAGCGGCTGGCGGGTCAGGAACGACTGGGCCTCGCTGATCATGTTGCCCCAGGTCGGCTCCGGCAACTGGACGCCGATGCCGAGGTAGCTCAACGCCGCCTCGTACAGCACCGCGTCGGCGAAGCCGAGCGTGGCCTGCACCATCGCCACACCGAGCACGAACGGCCCGATGTGCCGCAGCAGCAGCCGCGTGTGCCCCATGCCGACGGCCCGGCCGGCGCGGACGAACGGCCGCTTGCGCACCGAGAGCGTGGCGCCGCGGACGACCCGGATCATCGCCGGCAACTGGTTGATCGAGATGGCGATGCAGACGTTCTGGATGCCGGGACCGAGGAACGCCACGATCGCGATGGCGAGCAGGATGCCCGGCACCGCGAGCAGCACGTCCACGATCCGGCCGATCACCGCGTCGACGACGCCGCCCATGTAGCCGGCGACCAGCCCCAGGAGGCCGCCGACCAGCAGCACCGCCGAGGTGACGACGAAGCCGACGAAGATGGAGACCCGGGAGCCGAGCAGCATCCGGCTGAACACGTCCCGCCCGTACCCGTCGGTGCCGAACCAGTGCTCGGCCGACGGTCCGGCGAACCGCTCCGACGAGGTTGGCACGAGCGGGTCGTGCGGCATGATCCACGGCGCCAGCACGGCCACCACGATGACGACCGCGACCACCACGAAACCGGTGATCGGCATCCAGCCCAACTGGCGCAGCACCGAGGACCGGCGGCGAACCGGTGGGATGTCCACAGTAGAGGGAGTCAATACGTCAGTCGGCATAACGCACCCGGGGGTCCAGCATCGCGTACACGATGTCGACGATCAGATTGATCACCACGTAGGTCAGCGTCACGAGCAGGACGATGGCCTGGATGACCGGATAGTCCCGCCGCTCGATGCTGGACAGCAGCAGCGTGCCGAGGCCGGGCAGGTTGAAGACCCGCTCGGTGACCAGGCTGCCGCCGAGCAGGCTGCCCAGGTTGAGCCCGACGACGGTGACGATGGGGATCAGCGCGTTCTTCAGCGCGTGCCGGTACAGCACGCGGCGCCGCCCGAAGCCGGATGCCTGGGCGGTCACCACGTAGTCCTGCGAGAGCACCTCCAGCATCGAGGTGCGGCTCATCCGGGTCACGACCGCCGCGTACAGGGCGCCGAGCGTGACCGCCGGGAGTACGAAGCCCTGTAACGACGTCCAGAGCCCTTCGCTGAGCGGCCGGTATCCGGAGGTGGGGAACCAGCGCAGGTTCACCGCGAAGACCAGCATCAGCATCATGCCGACGAAGAAGCTCGGCACCGAGACGCCGACCAGGCTGGCGGAGAGCGCCAACCGGTCGGCGGCCCGGCCCTTGTGCGCCGCCGCCAGCACCCCGGCCGGGATGGCCAGCACGACCGTGAGCAGCGTGGCCAGGATGGCCAGCGTCAGGGTGACCGGGATGCGTGGCGTGATCAGGTCGGTGACCGGGCGCCGCAGCTGTACGGAGTTGCCGAAGTCGCCGCGGGCCAGGTCACCGAGCCACGCCAGGAACTGCGTGTGGATCGGGTCGTTCAGGTTGAGCTGCTCGCGCAGCGCCTCGATCTGCTCCGGGGTCGCGTTCTCCCCCACCATCGCGAGCACCGGGTCCCCCGGCACCACCCGCACGAGGATGAACAGCCCCACCGCGAGCAGGAAGAGGGTCGGGATCGTGTGGAGCAGACGCTTGACGATGTACCTGAACAACGGGCACTCCCTAGTCGGTGACCCACACGTTCCAGAGGCGGACGGAGTCGAACGTGTCCGCCTCGAAGCCCTTCACCCGCTCGTTGGCGCCGTAGAGCGTCCCGCTGAGGTAGAGCGGCAGGATGACCGCGTCGTCCTTGAGCATCTTCTCCAGCTGGGCGAAGAGCGCCTTGCGCTTCTCCTGGTCGACCGTGCCGGTGGCCTCGTCGTAGATGCGGTCGTACTCGGGGTTGCAGTAGCCGTACCGCTTGCTGGCGTTGCAGTAGTACCGGATGTAGAAGACGTCCGGCGTGGTCATGAAGGCGCCGCCGGCCGAGTTCATCTGGTACTTGCCGCCGACGCCCCGGGACAGGAACGTGGCGTGCTCCAGCTTGTTCACCTTGACGTTGAGGCCGACCGCCTTGAGCTGCTGCTCGGCGACGACCGCGTTGGAGCCCTGGTACGCCGGGCCGCCGGCGATCAGCTCGATCGGCTCGTTGTTGTAGCCGGCCTCCCGGAGCAGCTGCTTCGCCTTCTCCGGGTCGTTGTCGTACGGCCAGTAGTCGTGCGCGCCGGGGACGAACCAGTGCACCTCCGGCGGCACGTACCCGCCGGTGACCCGGCCGTAGCCGAAGTTGGTGACGTCCAGGAACTTCTGGCGGTCCAGCGCGTACGTGATCGCCTGCCGCACCTTGAGGTTGTCGATCGGCGCCCCGGAGGCGAGGTTGAGCGAGAGCACCGTCCAGCTCGACCCGTCGCTCTTGAGCACGCTCACGTCGGGCAGGGCGTCCAGCCGCTCGGCCTCGGACGGCGCCACGCGGATGTCCACATCGAACTGTCCGGTCTCCAGGCCCGCGGCGGCCGCGCCGTCCTCGGGCACGACCTGAAACTCGACCCGCTCCAGCATCGCCTGGCGCCGCCCGGCGAGCCCGTCCGGCTCGGCGTCGATCGGCTTGTACTTCTCGAACGGCACGACCACCGCCCGCACCTCGGGCTCGAAGACCTCCACCTTGTACGGTCCGCTGCCGATCGGCTTGGTCGCCTGCGCGCCGCCGTCGGCCGAGCCCTTGGGGACGATGACGGCGCTGATCGGCGCGGCGAGGTCGTCCACGAGCGACGCCTTCGGCTCACCGAGCTTGATGGAGACGGTCAGCGGGTCGACCACGTCGACGCTCTTCACGTCGCCCAGCTCGTTGTCGAACTCGGCGTTGGCGTGGAAGTACTCCAGCGAGTACTTCACGTCGTCGGCCGTGATCGGCTGGTCGTTGTGGAAGAAGAGGCCATCACGGATCTTGAAGGTGAACTCGGTGGCGTTGTCGTTGACCGTCCAGGACTCGGCGATCAGCGGCTTCGGCTGCAACCGCGCGTCGACGGTGACCAGGCCCTCGAAGACCTGCCGGTAGAACTGCCAGCTCGACGTGTTGCTGTCGCTGAACGGGTCCGAGCTGCGCATGCCCGCGTACTGGCGGACCACGATGCTGCCCTTCGGCGGATCGCCCACCTGGGGGCGCGCGCTGTCGGTGCTGTTGGTGTCGCCGTCGTCTGACGAGCCGCACGCGGTCGCCACCAGGACCGCGGCGACCGCCACCGCGATGGTCCGGGGCACCGCGCCCGCTCGACGTAAGGAAAGCCTCATCTGTTCGCCCCTGAAGGATCAATGGACCATTGGACTAACCATAGTGTCGACATGTTTCGCCGCAAGAACAGCGGCCGGATGTAACCGGATCGTTGCCGACGATCGGCCGGACGGGCGGTGTCCGGCTGGCGGGTCAGGCGCCCACGCCGGCCAGCGCGCCCACGCGGCGGGCCAGGAACTCGCCGACCGTGCCGGCGATGTCGTCCGGCGCGTCCACGTGCATGTAGTGACTGGTCGGGAAGAACCGCACCTCGGCGCCGTCGATCCCCTCGCCGTACGCCAGCTTCTCCCCCTGCCGCCGCTCGTCGCTGGTCGAGGCGACCAGCAGCAGGGTCGGCGCGGTCACCTGGGGCAGGTACGGGCCGACCTCGTCGGAGTCGAGCCGCACCGCCCGCAGTTGGGCCAGCACCTCGCGGGGCAGCTTGCCGACCAGCTTGCCGCCCTCCTCGCGCAGGCCGAACCGCAGCCCGCGCAGCCGGTCCTCGGACCACACGGCCAGCGGATGCCCCCGCTTGGCGTTCTCCACCGCGTCCTCGAAGGTGTCGAACGGCCCGAGCCCGCGCCCGACCCGGTCGTAGAACGCGTCCGCCGCCTCCCGCGAGGGCCACACCATGCGGGCCGGGTCGACCAGCACCAGGCCGGCGACCCGGTCGGGGAAGCGCCCGGCGATGTACGCGCTCAGCCAGCCGCCCCGGGAGTGGCCGACCAGCGTCACCGGTCCGTCGGTCAGCTGCTCGTGTACCGCCAGCACGTCCTGCGCGCAGATGTCCGGGCTGTACCCGGTCGCCGGCCGCTCGCTGTCGCCGCAGCCGCGGTGGTCGAGCGCGACGACCCGGACCCGGTCACCGAACCGCTCGGCGAGGCGCTTGCCGAGGGGGTACCAGTTCCAGCAGTTCGAGCCGCACCCGTGCAGCAGCAGGACCAGGTGCGCGCCGTCGCCGCCGCGCCACTCGATGCCGTGCTGGCGGATGCCGTTCGCGTTGATGTGGATGTCGGTCGGTTCTGACACTGAAGAGCCCTTTCTAGAACACGCTGCGCGGCGTCGCCGTGTGCGCCGGTGCGGCCGCGTCGCCCGCGCCGGAGCCGCCGTCGACGTGCAGGATCTCGCCGGTGACCCAGCCGGACTCGGGCGCGGCGAGGAACGTGGCGGCCGCGACGACGTCCTCCGGCGCGCCCAGCCGGCCCAGCGGCAGGCTGCGCCGCACCGCCTCGCGGTAGTCGTCCGTGGAGACGTGGCCGGCGCGCGGCACCAGGCCGGGCGAGATCGCGTTGACCGTGATGCCGTACTCGCCCAGCTCCAGGGCGAGCACCTTGGTGAGCATGTTGACCGCCGCCTTGGCCGCCGAGTGCGAGACGCCGCCCTTGCGGGCCTTGCCCGCGGCGCCCGAGCTGAACAGGATGATCCGGCCGCCCTTGCCGGCCTCGGCCATCGCCCGCCCGGCCGCCTGCGCCACGTTGAAGCTGCCGGTGACCGTACTCTCCAGCTCCTGCCGGAACAGCTGCGCCGGCATCTCCAGCGAGTGCCCGAAGGAGCTGCGCCCGACGCTGCACACGACCACGTCGAGTCCACCATGGACACTCACGACGGTCTCGACCCAGCGCTGGCAGTCGGCGGGCTCCCGGACGTCGCCGGTGAGCGCCAGGACGTCTCCCGCCACCGCCTCGGCGGCCTTCGCGAGTGGCTCCGGGCGCAGATCGGTGAGGGCGAGCTTCACACCGCCCGCGTTCCAGGCCCGCGCGATCGCCAGCCCCATGTTCTCGCCCACGCCGGCGATCAGCGCGACCTTGCCGTCCAGGCGGAAGCCGGGGTACGCCACGCTCACCGCACCTCGTCCAGGACGGTGGCGTCGAAGCCGTCGAGCAGCGGCGCGAGCGCCCGGAACAGCGGCATCTGCACGCCCAGCTCCTCGGCCACCTCGATCGAGCGCTCGACGCCCCGCCGCGGATGGTTCGGATGGTGGTACGCCCAGTCGGTCAGCGCCCGGTTGGCCCCGCTGCCGGCGCCGATGAACGGGCGCAGCTTGTTGGGCTCGATCCCCAGCGCGCGGGCCAGCCGCAGCGCCTCGTAGTCGGCCCGCAGCGTGGCGAAGAGCAGCAGGTTGTTGACCATCTTCGCGACCTGTCCGGCGCCGACCGGGCCGACCAGGCAGACGTGCGTGGCGAACGCGGCCAGCGCCGGGCGGCAGGCGTCCAGCACCGCCTCGGCGCCGCCACACATCAGCGTCAGGCCGCCGGTGCGCGCGCCGTGCTCACCGCCGACGAGGGCCGCGTCGATCAGGTGTACGCCGCGCGCCTCCGCCAGCGGCGCCAGCTCCTGGCAGGTGTCCGGCCGGATCGACGCGCTCACCGCGACGACGCTGCCCGGCCGGGCCGCGGCGAGGATCCCCTCCGCGCCTTCGAGCACCTGCCGGACCTGCGCGTCGTCGACCACCACGACGAGGATCAGGTCGCTGGCCGCGGCGACCTCGCCGGCGCTCTCCACAGCCCGGGCGCCCGCCTCGGCGGCCGCCGACCGGGCGTCCGCGCCGACGTCGGTGGCGACCACGCGCCAGCCGTCGCGCAGCAGCCAGCCGCCGATCTCGCGGCCCATCTTGCCCCAGCCCACGATGCCGACCACCGAGCCGTCCCGGGTCAGCGGCGCGGGCGCCGCCGGCTCAGGCATCGACCGTTTCCCGGTGCGCGGCGGCCGACGCCAGGACCGCGTCGGCGACCTCGTCGCTGGTCGAGATCCAGACGCCCTCCCGGCCCTGGACGTGGTCGATCAGCTTGGCCAGGGCGTCGCTGCGGCCGGGCCGCCCGCTGATGAACGGATGCAGCGAGTACGGCACGTACACCGGGCCGTCGACCGACTCAGCGTGCAGCGTGTCGAAGGTGGTGCGCCAGATCTCGAACGCCACCTCGGGGTCGCCGCCGAAGCCGGTGCGCCCGTACGTGCGCATGTCGCCGAAGGGCTGCCGGACCACCTCCACGCCGGTCCGGTCGCCCATCGTCAGCAGGTACGGCAGGTCGGTGACGAACGAGTTGCTGTTGTACTTGAGCCCCTCCTCCAGCACCAGCTCGGGCGTGTGCGGGCTCTGGTGGCACGAGCGCCAGCCGGTGACCGGCGCGCCGGTGAGCTGCCGCAGGATGCCCAGCGTCGCCTGGAAGATCTCCCGTTCCTGCTCCTTGGGCATGTTCGTCACCACCTCGTGGTGGTAGCCGTGCCCGGCGATCTCGTGCCCGTCGGCCGCGATGGCGAGCACCGTGTCGGGGTAGTGCTCGGCGATCGCGCCACAGATCGTGAACGTCGCCTTGACCTCGCGCTCGCGCAGGACCCGCAGGACCCGGGCGATGCCCTTGGTGCGGCCGTACTCCTGCTCGGTGTAGGTCTCGTAGTCGACCCGCCCGTTCGGCCCCGGCTTGGCGGCCTCGTTGCCCTGGTAGTTGAAGACGATGTTGACCGCCGTGCGGTACGACCCCGGCCAGGCGATCTGGTCGTCGATGAAGCGTTCCTCCACCGCGGAGCCGCTGTCGGTCCGCTGGCGGCATACGGCGCAGTCGTGTTGCATCGTGGACACCTTCCGGTCTGGTGGCTAGTCGAGTCTGGTGGCTAGTCGAGGACTCGCTGGAAGTGGGCGGCGGCGTCGCGGCGCCGGCAGATCCACACGTTCGGATGGCGGCGGGCGTACTCCACGCACTCGCGGAGCGCGGAGACGCCGAACGGCCGGCCGTAGTAGGTGGGGTGCAGCGTGACCGAGACGATCCGGGGCTGGTCGGTCACCTCGCTGCGGACCTGGTCGAAGCCGCGCTGGAAGATCTCCACGAAGACGCTGGGCGGCGCGCCGAAGCGGCGGAAGAGCACCGCGTCGTTCACCTCGTCCATGCGGGGCATCGCGATGAGCTTGCGGTCGCCGTCGCGGCCGACCACGACGGGCACGTCGGAGTGGCGGAAGTCCTTGCAGTACCGGTAGCCCTCGCGCAGCAGGCTGCTCACCGTGTGGTCGCCACGCTGCCCGCCCTGGCTGGACCAGCCGACCGGGCGCACGCCGGTGAGCTTCTCCAGGATCGCGGTGCAGCGGCGCACCTCGGCCAGGTCCTGCTCCTCGTCCAGCAGGAACATCCGCTGCGACTGGGAGTAGCCGTGGCCGACCAGCTCGTGCCCGGACCTGACCAACTGGTTGGCGAGGTCGGGGTAGAGCTCGACCGCGCGGGCGCTGGTGGAGAGCGAGACCTTCACGTCCAGCTCGTCGAAGACGCGGGCCAGCCGGGGCAGGCCGGTGGTGGCGCCGTACTCGTACCACGACACCGAGGTCCAGTCGGTCTTGCCGAGCCGCTTGGCCTCCTCCGGAAACTCCGGGGTCATCGCCATCTTGGTCATCGGCAGGCCGTCCCACGCCTCGAAGGCCACGCCGATGGTGAGGATGACCTCGGTCCCCGGCGGCATCTCCACGTCGATCGACGAATCCACGTCCGGCATGCGACCCCCTGTTAGTTGGAATAATGATTAGACCATTATGGGTCGAGGTTGGCCATCAGCCGGACGGCCCACCAGCCCAGACACCCGCTGACCAGGGATCGTACACGGACTAAGGTCCTAATGTCAGTCCAATAGCCCAGATATGTGCCCACGCCTCAGGGACGGCGGGGACGGTTCGGCGGCTCTGCGGCGTCGACCGCTCCCCGTGTTGTCGCCACGGACGCAAGATGTCAGCGACGGCGCGGGCGCCCCGCCCTCGGCCGGACGGTCAGTCGATCGCACGGTAGGTGACCATGGCCGTGCCGGAGTCGACGGTACGCGGCGCGTGAAAGCAATGTCGGGGACTTTGCCGCCTCGTCCGTAGCGGGAAGCGGCAAAGACAGGGAAATTGTCGGGATCATGGTGGTGTGCTCGCTTCGGCCTGCCCGCGCGAGGTGCTTCTCTCGCCTCCGGCCTTCCCTGTCACTACCCCCGCACCGCAGACCGCGATCAAGACGACTTAGGGCGCCACCGACGCCACAACTCGTCTTGTCTATTGTGGAATGTCCGCTATGGGGCTGCCGGGAGGCGGATCACGGCGGCGTCGACCCACTCGTGCAGATTGTCCTTGCCCACCAGGTAGCGCGTGCTCTGGTCACCGTCGGTCATGACGGCGAGCACGCGCCAGCCGCCCTCGTCGGCGCCGGCCTTGGCGGTGTGCTCGGCGACGACGCCGGGCAGGAAGGCGACCAGGTGGCCGTCCGGCCGGGCGGCCCGCCCGGCGCCGCTGTCGGCGCTGGCCTGCCGCGCCGCGCGTACGAACGCCTCGGCGACGCTGGCCCGCGCCCGCACGGTCTCGGTCGCCACCGCGGCCCGCCCGCGCACGTCGGAGGCGAGCAGGTAGGCGATGCCGAGGATCGCGGCGGCGGTGACGATCGCGCCGACCCAGAGCGCCACCTGCTGGTTGTCCGGATTGGACGACCACCATCCGCGCACCGCCGCCCAAGCGGCCACCACCGCGCCGCTCAGCCCCGCCGCCCACCACTTGCTCGCCGCGGTCGCGCCGGCCTCGATGAGGGCGACGCTCTCCGGCGGGCCGGAGAAGGCCGAGGAGAAACCGCGCGCCTGGCTCAGCTCCTGCTCGGTGGGGAGCAGCTTGATGGCGCGGAGCAGGGCGGTCGACGGGCCGGCGATGTCGTCGCCGGAGACGGCCTCGGACGGTACCCGCACCTCGTTGGCGGTCATGGGACACACCCTTCGGGGGAGAAAGCCACAGTGGAACGACCGGCAACCGATCATGCGGGAAGGCGGACCCGGGAGACAACCGCGGAAGCGTCGGCTATCCGTCACCTCGGGTCGCGACCCGCCAGGAAGGGGATCGCCGAGCATTGATCCATCGTAGGACTTGGATTTACCGGAAATCTTTCGTAACCTGAGCTGCATCTGGGCCTCGGCCCGGACAGTCGTGCGGATCGAGCACCACGGGCCTGGCGGAGTGGCACCCCGGCCGATGTCGCCGTACCTGTCGCGAGCCAACGCGCGGGACGGTCCCACCTGGTCGCGTGGCCACATGCCATCGCGGCACCCCACCCCACGTGCGAAAGAGGCAGTGATGACAAAGCAGAATCGGCGGCGGAGGGCGAGAATCGCCGCCACCTGGTCGGCTCTCCTGACCGGTGTGGCCGCCGTTGCCGCGATCACGACGGTGATGGCGGGCACCGCCACCGCCGCCACCACGCTCGGCGCGTCCGCCGCCGAGCGGGGCGGTCGCTACTTCGGTGCCGCCGTCGCGGCCAACAAGCTGAGCGACAACGTCTACACGACGATCCTCAACCGTGAGTTCAACTCGGTCACGCCCGAGAACGAAATGAAGATCGACGCGACCGAGCCCAACCAGAACCAGTTCAACTACACCAACGCGGACCGGATCGTGCAGCACGCCCGCTCCCGCGGCATGGCCGTGCGCGGCCACACGCTGGCCTGGCACTCACAGCAGCCCGGCTGGATGCAGAACATGTCCGGCACCGCCCTGCGCAACGCGATGCTCAACCACGTGACCCAGGTCGCGACCCACTACCGTGGACAGATCCACTCCTGGGACGTGGTGAACGAGGCATTCGCCGACGGCTCCAGCGGCGCCCGCCGCGACTCCAACCTGCAGCGCACCGGCAACGACTGGATCGAGGCCGCCTTCCGCGCCGCACGGGCCGCCGACCCCAACGCCAAGCTCTGCTACAACGACTACAACACCGACGACTGGACACACGCCAAGACCCAGGCCGTCTACCGCATGGTCCAGGACTTCAAACAGCGCGGCGTCCCGATCGACTGCGTCGGCCTCCAGTCCCACCTGAACAACCAGTCGCCGTACCCGAGCAACTACCGCACCACGCTCTCCAGCTTCGCGGCCCTCGGTGTCGACGTGCAGATCACCGAGCTGGACATCGAGAACGCGAACGCCACGTGGTACCGCAACGTGGTCAACGACTGCCTCGCCGTCTCGCGCTGCACCGGCATCACGGTGTGGGGCATCCGTGACTCGGACTCGTGGCGGGCCAGCCAGAACCCGCTGCTGTTCGACGGCAACGGCAACAAGAAGGCGGCGTACGACGCGGTGCTCCAGGCACTGAACAACGGCGTCACCCCGACCACCCCGCCCACCAGCAACCCGCCCACGAGCAACCCGCCGACCAGCAACCCGCCCACCACGCCCCCGGTGACCACCCCGCCGCCGGGCGGCGGTGGCTGCACCGCGACGGTGTCGCTCAACTCCTGGACCGGCGGGTTCGTCGCGACGGTACGGGTCACCGCCGGATCGTCGGGCACCAACGGCTGGACCGTGAGGATGACGCTGCCATCCGGTGCCACCGTGACCAATGCCTGGAACACGCAGCGCAGCGGCAACACCGGCGCGATCAACTTCACCAACGTCAGCTACAACGGCCGCATCGCCGCCGGGCAGTCGACCGAGTTCGGCTTCCAGGGCACCGGTGTCGGTACGGGCATGACGCCGACCTGTTCCGCCACCTAGCCGGGCGACGCCCCGGGCTGGCTGGTCCGGCCCGGGGCGACCCGAACGGCTACTCGGCCATCCGGGGTCCGGGCTGCACCGGTACGACGTTGCCGCCCTCCGGATGGCCGTTGGCGTATCCGGGCTCGGCGTGGCCGTTGCCGTAGAGCCCTGGCTCGGCGTGGCCGTTGCCCGGCTCCGGTTGGCCGTTGCGCGGGCCCGGCTCGAAGAGGCTCCGGGCGGGCACAGGCTCCGGGGCGGAGGCGGGCTCCGGCACCTGCGCGGGCTCGGGCGCCGGGACCGCCTCGGCCGCCGGTGCCGGCTGCTGCCTCGGCGCCACCTGCGGGAACTCCCCCGTCGCCACGTTGCTCGCGGCGGCCGCCATCACCGCGGCGGCGGCCAGGTCGGCGACCCGCTTCGCCTCCCGCTGCACGCGGGCGCGCACCTCCTTGGCGTGGCGCTCGGCCGAGTCGGCCGAGCCGCGCGCCTCCTCCAGCCGCTCGAGCTGGGCGGCCAGATCCTGCCGGACGACCCCCAACTGCTGGAGCAGCTCGGCCAACTCGCGCTCGGCGACGTCGCCGTCGTGGCGCACGCGGGTGAGCTGCTCCTGCCCGGCCTCCAGCTCACTCTGCATCTGGGCCAGCGCCTGCCGGCGCATCTGGATCTCCTGCTGCACGAGCTGGAGCTGCTGCTGGTGGCTGGCCTGCTGCTCGTCGGCCCGGCGCCGGATGTCGGCCGCGTGCTGCTGCGCCTCGGCCAGCAGCGTGGCGGCGCTCTGCTCGGCCTGCGAACGCTCGTCGGCCATCTTCGCCTGGGCGGCGGTCATCTGCTCGGCCAGGTCGCGCTCGGCGGTCGTACGCCGCTCGCCGATCTCCCGCTCCACAGTGGCCTGCCACTGGTTGAGCTCCTGGCGCGTGTGCGCGCGGGCCGCCTCGGTCTCCTGCTGGGCCTGCGTGCGGCCCGCCTCCAGCATCGCCTCGACGTCGGCGCGTGCCTGCTCGGCCCGCTGGGCGCTCTCCTCGTCGACCCGCTTGGCCGCCTGCACGCTGCGCTCGTGCGCGGCCTCGCCGTCGGCCCGGATCCGCTCGGCCATCTCGCGCGCGTCGGCCAGCGCCCGCTCCGCCTGCGCCTCCAGGTCGGCGCCCCGCTCGGCGGCGGCCTTGACCAGCGCCTCGCCCTGCCGCTGGGAGAGCGTGATGATCTGGTCGACCATCGGGCCCAGGTCGCTGAACGACGCCTTGTCGATCTGCGGCGGCCGCTCGCGCAGCTCGGTCAGCTCGGTGTGCAGCTCGGTCAGCTCGGCCCGTTGCTGTTGCAGCTGGTTGGCGAGGTCGCGGACCTGGGCCACCGCCTGCCCCCGCTCCGCCGCGAGCGCGGTGCGCTCGCTCTCGGACTGGGCGACGTAGCGGTCGACCTGGCTCTTGTCGTAACCGCGGAGCGTGATCTGGAACCGCTGGGACGCCGCCCCATCGGTCGCCGCGACCGCCTCACCACGCTGGGACATGCGTATCCTCCAACCGGACCGACAGCAGCCGGGGCCGCCGTCGGATGGGGTGGCGGCCCGCCGCCCGCAAACGCTACCGTCACCGCGCCGCGAGCCATAGTGGGGAGTCGGCCACGATCACGCTCCGATCGCCCGCCGTGATCACCTCATCGACCCGGCAGGTCGGGCCGACGTGGTACAGACCCCCGTGTTAGCCTGCGTCATTCTGTAATGGATCCGACTCACCGCGCGCAGGCGCCTGTGCCTGCTCTGTGCACAGAGGACCATCACCTGGGCTCGACCTCCACGCCGAGCTGGCCGAGGCGCCACTCACCTGAGCCGCCCCGCGGCCGAAGCTCCCGGCGCGGCCGGCGAAGCCGGGGGGCGGCCGTAGTGCGGCCCGCCCTCGACCTCGAGCCGATGGAGTCCCGTGCGGGAGGCCAGCGTTGGCTCGTCTCCTGGCATCCGCCCGAGGTCGAGCCGGCCGGCCGGCCACACGGTGCGGCCGGCGCCTGCGTGGCCGGTGACCGGCTCGTACTGATCAGCCACGACGGTACGCACTGGGGCTTTCCCGCCGGGCGGCCGGACGGGGACGAGAGCGCCGAGGAGACCCTGCGCCGCGAGGTGTGGGAGGAGGCGTGCGCCCGCGTGGAGACCGCGCGGCTGCTCGGCCACGCCCGCAGCGAGTGCGTGGCCGGGCACGAGGCGGGGCTGGTGCTGGTCCGCTCGTACTGGCGGGCGGAGGTCGAGGTGCTGCCGTGGCGCCCGCGCTTCGAGATCGCCCACCGCCGCCTCGTCCCGGCCGCCGAGGCCGCCGGCCACGTCCGCGATCCGGACCCGGTGGGTACGCGGATCGCCCAGCGCGCCCTGCTGGAAGCCGCCCTCGCCGCCCCGCCGGACGAGGATGACACTCCCCCCGGGCGACCGGGGGCACGCGGAGCGCCTGCCCACGACTCGTGAGCCCCGCATGGCTACCGCGGCGAACGGTGACGACGGGCCCGGTCCCGCACCGGGCCCGTCCAGCCTTACGGTCGTCCCGCCGCCATAATCACGCATCGTGGCCGAGTAGCCACGTCATGACACGCGGCCACCGTTGTCTCCACTTTCGGGACTCACGAGCCACGGGACCGCACCAGCGCGGCGAAGACGACGACGTTGTCCGCGTACCCGGTGGTGCCGCCGACCCACCGCCCGCCGCACGTGATGAGGCGCAGGCCGGGGCGACTGAAGTCGCCGAACACCTCGTCGGCCGGCAGGTGCTGGCGGTCGAAGCGCTTGACCGAGTTGACCTCGAAGACGGCGACGGTGCCGTCCTCGCGCGTCACCTCCACACGGTTGCCGGGGCGCAGGCGGGAGAGCTTGTTGAAGACCGATGGACCTTCGCCGTTGTCCACGTGGCCGACGATGACGGCGGGGCCGTACTCGCCGGGAGTCGGACTCTGGTTGTACCAGCCGGCCTCGTCGAACCGGTCTCCGGTCGGCACCGCGATCGCGCCGTTGGGCTCGGTGCCCACGCCGTGCACCTCGGCACTGATGCGGACGGCTTTGGCCCGGATGTTGACCGGCGGGCTCCGCTCCAGCACCGGAAAGTCGCGCGGCGGCGGCCAGAATCGGGCGGCGGGGCCGTCTGGCAGGACATCCACGCCGGTGACGCGTTCGAAGCCGAAACCGGTGACGGTCAACAGCATCAGCGCGATGATCGTCGCCATCACCGTGCGCAGTCCCCAGTCCGGCCCGCCCACTCTCCGGGCGGCCCGGGACAGCGGTCCCCCCAGGCCAGCGGCCACGTAGTGCGCGTACCCCGCCGGGACCGCGTCCTCAGGCGCGGGGTCGTCGTGGGGCACCGCCGCGTCCGGCGCCGGCTCGACGCCGTGCGTCTCCCTGTCGGACACCTCGCCCCGCGCGGGCGCCAACTCCTTCCCGGGGGCCGGCTCCGCGTCCGGCGCGGCAGCCGCCTCGCCATCCGGCGAGGGCTCGCCACCGGTCTCGGCGTTCGGGTCGACGGCGTGCCGCGGGGCGGGGCCGATGCCCGGGCGGTCGGGCGGCGCGCCGTCCTCCTCCGGTGCGGCGTGTCTCGGGCCGGCCCCCGCCGGGCGGCCCGGGACGAGACCCGCGGCGGAGGGACTGGCGGTGGCCCCGGCGTAGAGCGAGCCTGGCGAGGTCGGTCGTTCCGTCGGCTCCGGCGTGCCGGCGGCGGGCGGGCTGTCCGGAGTCTCGGCCCGCTGGGCAGCCGGTCCGGGCAAGCCCCGGGGCCCCTCGGCCCGTACCTCCTGGTTCTCGGGTGATTTGGGCAGGGCCTTGGGCTTGGCCGCGGGCGCCGAGGTGACGCTTGCTTTCGCGATTTCCGCGGCCATGCCCGCGGCGGCGCCGAAGATCCTCTCCAGGCTCGGCCACGGCCCGTCTTCGTGGTCCGGCATGTGCGTGGCTCAGCTGCTCGAACCGGTGCCTCGCCGGTGCCGCACCAGCAGCGCCACGCTGGCGCCCACCGCCACCGCACCCAGGCCGCCGGTCAGGACGAGCGGGTCGATCGTGCCGCCTGCCGTGCCGCCACCGCCGGTGGCGGGACCGCGCGTGGCCTTGCTCATGTTGACGACGGTCAGCGTGGTGCTCGCGGTGCTGTTGTCGCGGCAGGTGAGGATGACGTCGAAGGTGCCCGGCGGCTTGCGGTCGGGCACGGTGGCGGTGCCGACGAGCAGGCCGTTCTCCGGGCGGAGTTCGGCTCGCCCGAAGGCATCCGAGCGGACGCTCGCCCCCCGGTTGTTGCCGTTGCAGTTGGCCCGGATGTCCACCTGGTCACCGGCTTGTACGGTGCTCGGCGTGACCTCCACGAACACCTCGGCGCCGCGCTCGGCGGCCGGCATTGGCGTGGCGGTCGTCGCTGCTGCCATGGGCTGAGGCTCCGACCCGGCCGCGGAGGCGGCGCCGGCCAGCGTAGGCGTGCCGGCGAGCGCCAGGGCCGTGAGCCCGACGAAGATCGCATGAACGGCGTACCTATAGCTCATCGCAGTCGGTTTCCCGGCCACCCCGGGCACAAACGGCGGCAGCGCCGACCGACAATCTTCGATACGATGCCGCGACATGGCGACACCTGTGGTGACAGGGCTTCCGATCGTTGGCAGCGCGCTGGGCATGGCCAAAGATCCCGCGCGTTTTTTCGTCAAGTGCTATCGCGAGCACGGGCCAGTGTTTCGCGTGCGACTGATGGGCAAGACGTACACGGTCATCGCCGGCACCGACGCCGCCAATTTTCTCAACACGCGCGAGGGTCGGGAGTGCTTACGGTCAAAAGAGTTCTGGCAGGGACTCGTCGACGAGTACGGCGCCACGCGCACCATTTCCGGCGAAGACGGCGAGTCGCACAAGGAGCTGCGCGACATGATGCGCCGCGGCTACTCGCGTGAGGCCGTCAAGGGCCGTCACGACGAGCTGGTCGCCATCACCGACCGCTCGATCGAGCGCGACTGGCGGGTCGGCGAGCGGGTCCCGGTGGTGCGCGCGATGCAGTACCTCGTCACCGACCAGCTCGGCTCCATCCTCACCGGCATCGCCCCGATGGAGTACGTGCCGGACATCCGCCTCACCACCCTCTACATCCTCAACGTGCTCGTCACCCGCCAGCGTCCCAAGGTGCTGCTCCGCGACCCGCGGTACAAGCGCGCCAAGGCCCGCGTCTTCGAGCTGGGCGAGCGGATGATCGCCGACTACCACGCGGCCGGCCAGCGCCCCGACAACCTGGTCCGCGACATCATGGACGCCCACGTGACCAACCCCCGCGCGATGCCCGCCGACGACCTGGTGCTCAGCCTCACCGGGCCGTACGTGGCGGGGCTCGACACGGTGGCCAACACGGTCGCCGCATTCGTGTACGCGGTGCTCAAGCACCCACACGTGCTGGCCCGCGTGCGGGCCGAGGCGGACGCGCTCTTCGGCGGCGGCAGCCTCGACGACGAGGCGCTGAAGAAGATCCCGGCCATCCGCGGCGCGCTGATGGAGACGATGCGCCTGTATCCGATCGCGGTGGCCCAGATGCGCACCGCGACCCGCGACTTCACTTTCGCCGGCCATCTCATCAAAGCGGGCGAGACGCTCTACATCGGCACGAGCGTGCCGCACTTCATGGACGAGTACTTTCCGGAGCCGGAGACCTTCGACATCGACCGGTACGAAAAGCCGCGCGCGGAGCACATGGGCTCGGGCGTCTACTCGCCGTACGGGCGGGGACAGCACACCTGCCTGGGCAAGAGCCTCGCGGACGTGCAGATGATGCTCTCGATGGCACGCCTCTTCCACAAGCTGGACCTGGCGCTCGACCCGCCCGGCTACACGCTGGTGACGAAGACCGCGCCGACTCCGGGACCGTCGATGCGCTTCAAGGTGCGGGTCAAGGGGTACCGCAACTAGGGCGTGTCTGGTGGATCTTTGCGGGGCTGCGGCGGGCCCAGACGGCGCCCGGCGGCACCGGACGAAAGGCCACATACAACACCGGTATGCGACCTTCCGCCCGGCACCACCGGACCGCCGCCTGGACCTCGCCTCGCACCCACAAGATCCACCAGACACGCCCTAGGGCGACGGGGCGGTCGACGCCGCCTAGGCTTCGCTCTCGAACGACTTGTAGCGCCACCAGTCCGGGTCGGCCCACGGGCCGTCGGGGCGGTGCTCGCGGATCCCGTCGACGTCCATGTCGACGCGTTCGTTGAAGAAGGAGACCCGGTCCTTGACCCGCGCGGCGTCCTGGCGGGGAGCCTCGTACGTCCAGGCGATGTTGACGTGCGGCGTGTCGCCCACCGTCGCCGACCAGTAGCGGGCCTCGCCCTTGTACGCGCACCGCGAGCGGTAGTCGCTGGGCTCCAACTCGATCCGCACGTCCGCGCGTGGGAAGTACCACCTCGGCACCAGCCCGGTCTCGTAGATGACCACGGCCCGCTCGGACTCGGCGAGGGTCACGCCGTCAAGGCTGGCCCGCACGCGGCGGGAGGAGGGCAGGGCGTCCACGCGGTGGTACGGGTCGCGGATGTGGGCGATCGCCTCCTGGTCCTCCTCGTACCAGCGGTCCAACGCCCGCCAGTACAGCGCGACGTGCCCGGCGATCCGCGCGGCCTCGCGGGGCGGGGACGGGTACGCCAGCGCGGCCCGCTCCACCATCCGGTCGCCGAGCCGCAGGTCCCACACGTCGCTGTCGCCAAGCGTCTCAGAGGGCGGGCCGGCGACGGTGGAGGGTACGAGCAGGTCCATCCGCACGTCTTCGCGAGGGTAGAAGCACCGGGGCAGCCGCCCGGGCTCGTGCACGAGCTGCCCGCGGGCGCTGTCGACGACCGTCTCACCGTCGAGGATGCCCCGCATCCGCCGGGGGTACGGGTCGATCAGCACCATCCCGGGCGCGAACACGCCCGCCGGCGCGTGGCCGAACGGGCCGCTTCCCATCGTCAGTGACACGGCTTCAGCGTGGCACGGCGCCGGCCGCCCGCTCAGTAGTTTCGCCACTCCTGTCGGGCGTACTCCAGTACCCGGGGATGGAGGAGCGTGGAGGGCTCCACCGCGAGCCGCCCGCGGTCCGGCGGGAAGACGGCGGCCGCGCGGAGCACGTCGGAGTCGAGGAAGCGCAGCGGTGGCGCGTCCCCGGGGACCGCCGGCGTGGGACCGGTGGACGCGGCCCCCGCCAGCAGGAAGCCCCAGTCGCCGAAGGAGGGGACGTCCACGTGGTACGGCGTCGTGGCGAAGCCGGCCTCCCGCATCGACGCCTCGATGCACCAGAACGAGCGGGGGGCGAAGTACGGCGAGCCGGCCTGCACGACCATCTGGGCGCCGGGCGCGAGCACGTTGCGCAACAGCGTGTAGAACTCGACCGAGTACAGCTTCGCGGTCGCCGTCTCGTCCGGGTCGGGCAGGTCGACGATCACCGCGTCGAAGCGGGCCGGCGCGGTGCGGAGCCAGCCGAAGGCGTCGGCGTTGACCACGCGTACGCGCGGGTCGTCGAAGGCGCCCCCGTTGAGCGCGCGCAGCTCGGGCCAGGAGCGGGCCAGCGCGATCACCGCCGGGTCCAGCTCGACCACGGTCACCGAGTCGACGTCGGCGTAGCGCAGCGCCTCCCGTACGGCCAGCCCGTCGCCGGCGCCGAGCACGAGCAGGTCGCCGCGGTGCCCGGCGAGCACGGGGTGGACCAGCGCCTCGTGGTAGCGGTACTCGTCGACCGAGCTGAACTGGAGGTCGCCGTTGAGGTAGAGGCGCAGGTCGCGGTCGCCGCCGGCGAGGGGCGGGGTGGCGCGGGTGAGCACGATCTCCTGGTACCGGCTCCGCTCGGCGTGCACGATCGGGTCGCGGTAGAGCTGCTGGCGGGCGGTCACCTCGAAGTCGTGCGCGACGACGTAGGCGTACCCGAGGAGGAGACCCACCGCGACGGCGCCGCCGCCGAGCCCGGCGCGCGCCCGGCGGCTCAGGTCACGCCGGAAGAGCGTGAAGACCAGGGCGGTGCCGGCGACCGCGTTGACCGCGCCCACCACCAGCGCGCCGCGGAGCTGGCCGAAGGCCGGGAGCAGCAGGAACGGGAAGGCGAGCCCGCCGAGCAGCGCGCCTATGTAGTCGGCGGCGAAGAGGTCGGCGACCGCGCTGCCGGCCGCCTGCTCGCGGATCCGCTGGAGCAGCACCATGAGCAGCGGGATCTCCGCGCCGATGAGGGCGCCGAGCACGAACGCGGTGGCGACCAGCGCCGGGGCGTACAGGTCGAGCCAGGCGAACGCGGCGTAGAGCGTGAGCACCGAGACGCCGCCGAGCAGGGCGAGCGCCAGCTCGATCACCGCGAACGAGACGGCGGCGCGGCTCTGCAGCGGCTTGGCGGCGAGCGCGCCGATGCCCATCGCGAAGACCATGACACCGAGCACGATCGACGCCTGGCCGGCGGTGTCGCCGATCAGGTAGCTGCCGAGCGTGACCAGCGCCAGCTCGTACACGAGGCCGCAGGCCGCGCAGACGAAGACGGCGGCCAGTACGGCGCTGCGGGCGAACCTCATTTCCGGGGCGCCGCCCGCACCGGTGGCGGTGTGGCCCGGGGCCGCCGGGCGCGCGTCCGCTCGTGCTTGTGCTCGAACCAGCCGATCCCGATCGCCAGCACGCCCAGCGCGAGCAGCGCGGCGGCGCCGGCGATGTACGTCCAGCGGTCGCGCCAGAAGTCGCTGCCGGCGTCGGGAGCCGGGCCGGGGGCGGTGGCGCCGGAGGTGGCCACCGGCACCGCCGGGACCGCGCCCCGCTCGGCCACCAGCAGCGGCAGCGCGAGGGCGGCCTGGCACACCGCCCAGTCCGGCTCGTCGACGAACGCGCTGTTGTCGAGCCCGAAGCGCGCCAACTGGCTGACCGTCGGCGCGGTCACACCGGACGACGCGATGGTCACCGTGGCGGAGTCCGGGGACTCACTGCTGGAGCTTGTCCACCGCACGTTGGCCCGGACCTCGACCCACCTCGGGCACCGGACCGGGTCGCTGTCGACGGCGACGGTGGCGCCGAGGTTGGAACCCACGTTGGCGCCGCCGGTGCCCCACGAGTAGCCGGTGCCGAGCCGCCAGCCGTAGCAGACGCCCTGGGCCTCGCTGGCCCGCGCGAGCTGGGCGACCGTCGCCGCGTTCATCTCGCCGGTCGGCACCGGTACGACGGTGGCGTTGTCGAAGCTCGGCGGGCGGAAGATGAGCCAGGCCGCCACCACGAGCACCACGACACCGAGAAGGCCCAGCACCTTGAGCCGCGTCGCGATGCGCTTGGCGGCCGTGCTCATCAGCTGATCGCGGCGGCGATGATGCCGCCGGTGGCAAGGTGCACCATGGCGGAGACCCACACCGCCGGATGCGGCTCGGGGTCGACCAGGATCTCGCCGAGCTTCCCGGGCGACGCCATGTCGAGCAGCAGGAACGCCGCCGCCATGATGAGCAGCCCGAGCAGGCCGTACGCGCCGGCGCCGATGATGCCCTTGACGAAGTCGTCGTCGCTGGAGACGATCGCCGCGACCACGATGATGCCGACGCCGGCCAGGTTGGACGTGAGCAGCAGCGCGGCGTTGCGGTTGCGGTCGACCCAGATCAGCTCGCGCAGCCGTCCCGGCGTGGCGATGTCGACCAGCACGTAGCCGACCGCCATCAACACCACGCCGACCGCGCCGTACGCGAGGGTGACCAGCAGATCGGTGACCAGGTCCATCGGTGCGTGCCTCCTATTTGCCGGCGCCGGGGCCGCCACCGCGGATGGTGCCGCCGCGGCCGCCCCATCCCCAGTAGTTGCCGACGGTGCCGTGATAACGGGGATAGGCGGTGGTCATCTTCTCGACGAGGATCAGCGAGCCCACCGCGGCGAGCGGAAGGATGACCACCGAGTCGTCGTCGTAGCGCAGGTAGACCCCGCTGGCGTCGACGTACCGGTCGGCCGGCGTCCACACGCCGCTGATCTGGTCGGCGACCTCGCTCGGCGCCTTCGCCGAGGTGTACGCCAGCGCGTCGGTGCCGATGTCGCGCGCCGCCGCCCGGCTGTAGTTGTCGGCCACGTAGCCGCGCGGCGAGAAGCTCCCGGTGAAGACGCCCACGGCCGCGACGATCGCGCCGACCACGGCGAGCCCGATACCTACGACGAACCATCTGCGCATCAGCGGTCTCCCAGCCACGTGCGGGTGGTCACCAGCTCACCGGTCTGCGGGTACGCGTGCCAGGTGCGCCATCCCCCGTCGACGGCGCGCAGCGCGGTCACCGCGTCCGGGTCTCCGGGGAAGACCCCGACGAGCGCCCTCGGGTCGTCGGCCAGCTCCCGCCACAGTGGAGCCGCCTCCAGTGCCTCCACAGTGGAGGTGAACGCGTAGCCCTGGTCGTCCACTGTGGACGGGAGGTGGGCGTCGTGGCCGGGCAGGCAGGCGACCGTCTCCACGAGCCGCGTGCCGTCCGCCGCCGTCCAGACCACCTGGTGCGAGGCGCCGAGCAGGCGCAGCTCCAGACCGGGCAGGCGCAGCACGTGCAGCGCGGGCAGCTCGGGCAGGCCGAGCGCGAAGCTCAGGTCGCCGGCCGTCGTGTCGGCGTACGGCGTGTCGAGGCGCACAAGCAACGTGCTCAGCCCGCCTGCGGATAGATGAGCACCTCGGCGCGGTGCAGCTTCTCGCCGCGCCCGACCTCCCACTTGCCGCTGTCGCCGAACGACTCGAACGACAGCAGTGCCCCGTCCGGCGCCTCGTAGTCTTCGTAGCGCACCGTGCCGGTCGGGTTGAGCCCGGTCGTGCCGGTGGCCGTGTACCGCGCGCGCCCGCCCTCGTCACGCGCGTAGCGCCGCCCGTCGAAGTCGACCGTCGGCGCGCCCGGCGTCACGGTCGCGCTCGGCACCTCGTGCCAGAGCGCCAGCTCCAGGTCGGGGTCCTCCTCGACGGAGAGCCACACCTTGCCGCCGGCCGCGTCGTCGAGCAGGTGCTCGGCCCAGGTCCAGTCGCCCTCGGCGAAGGCGAGCGAGCCGCGCACCGCGTACGACTTCGTGCGGATCTCCACGATGTCGCCGGGCTTGAGGGCGCGGGGGTCGCCGCGGAGCGCGTCGGTGTCGCCGGTCTGGAACGGATCGACCGGCGCGGCCGCCGGCGGTGGCGCCTCCCGCTGCCGCTTCGCCCGGTTGAGCGCGACCACCGCGATCACCACGCCGGCGACAGCCACGAGGCAACCGAGCCCCACCACAAGGAACGCCGCGTCACCCGTCACGCCCTGCTCTCCCCCCAACGACCTCGTTGGCCGCCGAGATTAGCAAGACGGATCAAGCCAACCGCAGGTGGTGCGGCAGGCGTCGCGGGGCGTGTCAAGCCATGCGCGGATGGTGACAGTCCACTGTGGGTGAGCGGGTCAGAATGGCAGCGGTGTCGCGGTGAAGACGCCGTGCGGGTCGTAGTGGGCCTTCACGCCCTTCAGGCGCGCGGCGTTGTCGCCGTAGGCGTGCGCGATCTGGTCACGGTCGCCGGGGGCCAGCAGACTGGGGTATCCGCCGGGAAGCGCGACCCCCGACAGCGCCGACCACACCTCCTCCGTCCACGCCCGGTGGGGCGCCGCCGGGTCGTCCGGCTCCCACACCGCGCCGATCTCCACCATGAGGTGGTCGCGGCGGTTGCCGAAGGCGGTGGCGTCATCGGGTACGCGCGCGGCGGCGCCGTGGAAGTGGTGCACCACCACCCCGGAGAGCGGCGACGTGCGCGCCTCCCCCGCCGCGACCAGCGCCTCGATCGCCCCGGCGGTGTACCCCGGCAGGCTGCGGGTCCGCATCTCGTGGTGCCGCCCGCCGGCCGCGTACGGCTCGAAGCGGGCGAGCAGGTCGTGGTACGTGACCGGGCTCCGCTCCGCCACCACCGGCGCGCCCAGCCCCAGCACCTCGTCGAGCACCGGGCCGCCCGCCGCCTCGTCACCGCACCAGGTGGGCGAGAGGAAGACGGCCGGCCCACCGTCGGGGCCGGAGATCACCCCGCTCGGGACGGTCAGCTCGTCGGGGGCGGTGGCCAGCAGGTCGCCCAGCCGCGCGAGCACCGCCGCCGCGCCCGGCCAGGCGTGCAGCGCGAAGCCGGTCACCAGCCGGGGCACGGGGTGCAGACGGACGCGGAGCGCGGTGACCACGCCGAAGTTGCCGCCCCCGCCGCGGAGCGCCCAGAAGAGGTCGGGCTCGGCGGTGGCGTCGGCGGTGACGATCCGCCCGTCGGCGAGTACGACCGTGGCGCCGAGCAGGTTGTCGGCCGCCAGTCCGAGCCGCCCGACCAGCGGCCCGTATCCGCCGCCGAGCGTCAGCCCCGCCATGCCGACGCCACCGACCGTGCCGCCCACCGCCAGCAGCCCGTGCGGCGCGGCGGCCGCGATCACGTCACGTACGGTCGCGCCACCCTCCACTGTGGCGACCCGCGCGCCGGCGTCCACTGTGACCTCCCGCAGGCCGCCGAGGTCGACGACCAGCCCGCCGTCGTTGAGCGCCCGGCCGGCCCAGTCGTGCCCGCCGCCCTTCACCGAGAGCGCCAGCCCGTGCTCCCGCGCGACGAGCACCGCGGTGCGCACCTGCGCCGCGCTCGCCGGGCGCACGACCACCGCCGGCCGGCGCCGGACCGCGTCGTTCCAGACCCGGCTGGCCCGCTGGTACTCCGGCCCGGACACCAGCACGCGGTCGACGCCGAGCCGCTCCGCCAGCTCCCGCGCCGCCCCGATGCTCATCGACGCCCCTCCGCTCCGCCGGCTCCTCCGCCTCGCGGAGCGTACGCCACCTTCCACGACCCCGAGGGAAGCGAGACCTCGCGCGGCGGCGACCGTTCCCTACCTGACCCCAGGGCGTGAGCCGGTCAGGTTGCCGGTCACCTCCGCGTGGGAGGGACGCAGGCCGGTGGTCGCGGCCATGAGCAGCGACAATTCGGACGAAACCTGCGGCTGACACCATGATCACCGCTGCACAGCCCATGATCACCGCCTGGCGGGCGGCCGGGCGGGGGGCGGGCGGGGGCGCGGCCGCCAGGTGCTCCCCCTTGCGGGCGGGCCTTGCGGGTGTGGAGCGCGGAGGGTGCTGGGCGCGAAAAAACTTCCGGCCTCCTCCGGCGACAGCGCATCGGAGGAGGCCGGAAGCTCGGTCAGGCCGCCCGGGTCCTAGTGGATGATCGTGGCGGGGCGCTTGGGGAGGTCGCCCGTCGGGTCTTCCAGCAGGCGCGACACCTCGCGCTTGCGGGGCAGGAGCGCGATCGGGATGAAGGTCAGCAGCACCAGCGCGAAGCCGACCCAGAAGGTCGTGGCGAACGAGTCCGCCACGAAGGCGAGACCGCGCTGGATGATCGACGGGTCCACCGGGATCTGGGCGCCCTGCTGGTGGGCGATGGCCACGCCGGCCTCGGTGAGCGGCTCGCCGGTGCGCGGGTCGTCGACGCCCGGGATCGGCGCCGACCCGTTGAGCCGGCTGGTGAGGATCACCGACATCACGGCGGCGCCGACGGAACTGCCGATCTGCTGGAGGATGTTGACCAGGGTCGAGCCGCGCGCCGTGTCGTGGGCGGTCAGCGTCCGCAGCGCCGAGGTCATGATCGGCATCATCGTGCCGCCCATGCCGAGGCCCATCACGAACAGCGAGCCGCACAGCAGCAGGTACGACGTGTCGGTGCCGACCTGCGTGAAGGTGAAGAAGCCGGCGGCGATGAGCGCCATGGCGAACGGCACGGTGCGGCCGACCGGGATCTTGTCGGCCAGCATGCCCGCGATCGGCATGGTCAGCATCGCGCCGATGCCCTGTGGCGCCATCAGCAGACCGGCGTGGAGCGTGGACTCACCGCGCACCTGCAGGAAGTAGCTCGGGAACAGCAGGCCCGCGCCCATGAACGCGATGACGAACACGAAGAGTGACACCGACGCGATCGTCAGGTTGCGGTTGCGGAAGAGTCGGAGGTCGAGCAGCGGATGGCGGGGCCGGAAGGAGTACAGCACGAAGCCGATCACCAGCACGCCGCCGACCAGCATCGTCGCCCAGACCCGGGCGGCCGTGATGGTGCCGGTCTCGGGCAGCGACGAGACGCCGAAGAGGAAGAGCGCGAGACCCGGCGAGAGCATCAGCATGCCGATGAAGTCGAACGACTCGGACGGCTCGGCCGCGTCCTTCGGCAGGGCGAACTGGGCGTACGCGAGCGCGATGATGCCGATCGGCAGGTTGATCAGGAAGATCCAGTGCCAGCTCGCCGCCTCGATGAGCCAGCCGCCGAGGATCGGGCCGCCGATCGGGCCGAGCAGCATCGGGATACCGAGTACCGCCATCAGCCGGCCGATCCGCTCGGGCCCGGCCGCACGCGTCATGATCGTCATGCCGAGCGGCATGAGCATGCCACCGCCCAGGCCCTGCACGACCCGGTACGCGATGAGCTGGCCGATCGTGTCAGCCGTGGCACAGAGTACGGAGCCGAGCGTGAAGAGGAGCAGGGCCAGCATGTACAGCCGTTTGGTGCCGAACCGGTCGGCGGCCCAGCCGCTGAGCGGGATCACCGTGGCCAGGGCGAGCGTGTAGCCCGTCATGGTCCAGGCGACCTGGGCATAGGTGGCGTCGAACTCGGATTGGAATGTCGGCAACGCGACGCTCACGACGGTGACGTCGAGGATCGACATGATCGCGCCCAGCACGACGACGCCGGCGACTTTCAGTACGTTCGCGTCGAGCTTGTCGGGCACTGCTGCGGCTTGATGGGTCACGTAACTCTCCAGGTCAGGCGGCCGGTAGGCCAGTGTCGACGCAGGGTGGGACGACTACGTTGGGTCGCGCCACTGGGCGGCCCCCGTATCCACCGGCCGCCAGTCTTCCGGATCGATGATCACACGGCGTACTCGTTTCGCCCGCCAAACCCCGAGCAGACGTGTCCTTGCTCACGCGTCGAATTTTCGGCGTCCTCCCCCCGCCGGCCCGGAAACCGCCGCTCCGATCTCCCGATCCGTCACATCTCGGACATCGCGCCGGTGCGCGACCGCGGCCCGCCCGGACGCCGAGATCCTCGCCCGCACCGGGGAGAGGAAACCTGGTGGGCCACAGTGGACCGAGGAACGACCATGTGGCACGTGTGGTGGATCCAACACCCGACTAGGATTGCCTAACCTAATGGCACGGGCGAGCGACGCGAAGGACGGCCATGTCTAAACCTCGGCGGCAGGCTCCCAGTCAGTACGTACTCGCGGTGGAGGCGACCGAGTGGTTGACGCCGCACCTGGTGCGCGTGATCGCCGCGGGCGACTCGCTGGCCGGGTTCGCCGACAACGGGCACACCGACGCGTACGTGAAGCTGCTCTTCGTCGACCCCGAGGTGGGCGGCGAGCCGCCGTACGACCTCGCCGCGCTGCGCGCCACCCTCCCGCCCGAGCGGCAGCCGGTGGTGCGCACGTACACGGTGCGGTGGGTCGACCGCAGCGCCGGGCGGCTGGCCATCGACTTCGTGACCCACGGTGACACCGGCGTCGCCGCGGTGTGGGCCGCGCGGGCCGTGCCCGGTGACCGGCTGGTCGTCTCCGGTCCGGGAGGCGCGTACACACCGGATCCGGATGCCTGGCACCTGCTCGCCGGCGACCTCTCCGCGCTGCCGGCCATCGCCGCGGCGCTGGAGGCCCTGCCGGGGCGCGCGTCCGGCGTGGCGTACCTGGAGGTGGGCGACCAGGCCGACATCCTCGACCTGAAGTGCCCCGAGCAGGTCACGGCGCACTGGCTGATCAACCCCGACCCGGCCGACACCGCGTTCCTGGCCCGGGCGGTCGACGGCGGGCAGTGGCCGGCGGCCGGCGCGGCGGGGCCGGTGCAGGTCTTCGCGCACGGCGAGCGCGAGTCGATCAAGGCGATCCGCAAGGTGCTGCACGAGCGCGGCATCCCGCGGGAGCGGATCTCGATCTCCGGCTACTGGGCCCGCGGCCGCACCGAGGACGTGTTCCAGGCCGAGAAGCGCGAGCCCATCGGCCGCATCGACTGAGCCTCGGTCAGCGGTGCTTGCTGACCCGCACGAAGTGCCGATCGCCGTCGACGGTGAGCCGCGGCTTGCCGTACGTGTTGACCAGCAGGTGGTGCGCCACTTCGAGGTCGGTCGTCTCGAACCGGGTCGCCACGGGTCACCTCCGGGGGAATACGGGTCACCTCCGGGGGAATACGGGTCACCTCCGGGGGAATACGGGTCACCTCCGGGGGAATACGGGTCACCTCCGGGGGAATACGGGTCACCTCCGGGGGAATGAGGGTCTACGTGTGCAGCGTGCGGCTGGGCGACTGGCCGTAGCTGGTGCGGTAGTCGCCGGCGAATCGGCTGAGGCTGCCGAATCCCCAGCGGCGGGCGATGGCGGCCACCGTCGCGCCGGCGGCGGGGTTGGCGGTCTGGAGGTCGCGGTGGACGCGCTCGAGGCGGACCCGCCGCAGGTAGGCCATCGGCGTGATGTCGAGGTGGCGGCGGAAGGCCTCCTGGAGGGCGCGCGGGCCGATCCCGGCGGCGGCCGCGATGTCGGCCACGGTCATCGGCTTGTCGGCGTGCCCGTCGACGAACGCGACGGCCCGGCGGACCACCGCGGGCGCGACCCGGCCGGTGCCCGGCAGGTGGGCCATCGTCATGGTGGTGTTGGGAAAGACGGTGAGCAGCGCGGAGACGGTCAGCCGCACCAACTGGTCGGCCATGAGCGGCGGCACGTCGAGCTCGGACGTAGTCAACTGCCGGCACACGTACGCCGCGGTGGCGGCCCAGTATCGCCGCATCGACGCGGACACCGGCGTCATCGACTCGAACCGGAGGTCGGCGGCGGGCACGCCGGTGGCCGCCTCCGCCACCTCGGCGGTCAGGCCGACCGGCAGGCGGACGAGGGCGACGGAGGTGTTGCCGTACTCCCCGTCGGACGGCTCGCCCACCGGATGCAGGAAGCCCTCGTCGCGCGGCAGGGCCACCTCCCGGCCGCGCATGCGGACCAGCGCACCGCCCTCGGCGACGAAGCCGCACGCGAGGAAGTCCATCGGGTCGGTGGCCGCGACGTACCGCACGCCGGCCGCCCGGATCAGGTGCGCGCCGAAGGCGCCGTAGGTGCTCGACCGCACGCGCAGGTCGACGGCGGCCGGATCCTCGAAGGTGACCTTGGCCTGATGGGCGACGATGCCGTTGATGGCCTCCACGGCGAGGTCACGGTCGCGGGTGCGGAGCTCGTCGTGGTGGACCACGGCTGCCGATGATGACACGGTCGCACCTCCGCCGGCGGGTCCCCAAAGACTAGCCGCGGAGCGCGGTCACTACCTCGAAAACGCAGCTTGCCCGTTCTCCCACCATGGGAACCATCGACCACGCTCGCACCAGCCGGTGACGACGCTGACCGCGATCCTGCGCGCCGGCTCGCAGCTCGCGCTGGTGCACGTCGGCGACACCAGGGCATACCTGCTGCGCGGCGGCGACCTCTTCCCGCTGACGCAGGACCACACGTACGTGCGGTCGCTTGTCGACCAGGGCCGGCTTGACCACGCCGAGGCGGCCACGCATCCGCAGCGGGCGCTGCTGGTGCGCGCGCTCGGGGCCGGCGACCGCGTGGAGGCCGATCTGGCGCTGCGGACCGGGCTCCCCGGCGACCGGTACCTGCTCTGCTCCGACGGGCTCTGCGCCGTGGTCGAGCCCGAGGCGCTGCGGTCCGCGCTCGCCGAGCCGGGCGCCGGGCCGGAGCAGGTGGCGGACCGGCTTGTCGCGCTCGCGTACGCCGCCGGCGCCCCGGACAACATCGCCTGCGTGGTCGCCGACCTGGTCGAGCCCTGACCGCTCACCCGATGCCGCCGGGAGCCGTCTGGGTCCGCCGCGGGCCAGCCACGCCCTCGTGAAACAGGCCGTGGGGTTGGGGGCATGCGAGTGGTGATCGCCGGAGGGCACGGCAAGATCGCGGCGCGGTCACCCGCGACGACGTCGCCGCCGTGCTGGTCGCCCTCCTCGACGCGCCGGCGAGCGCCGGCCTCACGCTGGAGCTGGTCGGCGGCGACACCGCCATCGACGCGGCGGTCGCCGCCACCATCCGGTAACGCCCCGCACCGGCGGCCACCGCCGCCGTGGTCGTCCTCGTCCCACGATGAGGTACGAAACGCCGGCCGCGACAGCGAGCGACCGTGGCCGACGCTCGGCGACCCTCCGGGGCCGTCCACTATGGACCGGCGGAAGCCTGCCCCGCCGGTGGAGCCCTGGCCGCGCCGCCCGATGGTAGGCTCCGGGCACTTCGACTCTCCTCGCTGGCGACGGGCGGCCGGACATGACGACGCAGATGATCAATCGCGAGCGGCTGGCGTGGGACAGTGCGCGGGCTCTCGTGCGCGTGCTCGGGTCCGCCCAGGTCACCGGCTGGCTGCACGGGCAGATGGCGGCCCAGCTGGGCCCGGCCTCGGCGGCGGCGCTGGCCGAGTCCCGGCGGCGGCTGTTCGCCAGCCCGAGGGCCGACGCGCCCCAGGTCGAGGCGGGCATCTGGCGGGCCCGGCTGCTCGACCTGCTCGCCACCGACGACGCGCTGGCCGGGCCGCTGCGGGAGCTGACGGCCGAGGCGCACGAGCGGCTCGCGGTGGCCGCCGACGTCCAGGTCCCCGGCCAGGCCGAGCACGACCGGGGCCCGCGCGTCATCGACCTCGACCACTACCGCGCCAGCTAGCCTTCGCGGCACCGGGAGCGGCATCGCGGTGGTGTCCCGTGAAATCGGGGATGGTCGCGCCGTCCCCGGCCCGGGAGGCTCGGCGCTACCGGGGCTGAAGGGAGCATCCACATGCGGCTCAACGAGCGGGCGGTCGGCACGGCGGACTCGCCGATCTGCGTGGCGTACGCGTTGCTGGAGGAGCGCCGCAAGGAGCGCGAGCTGCTCGACCTGGCGCAGGCCGCCCCGCAGTACCCCGCCGCGCCGGAGGTGGTCGCGCACGTCGCCGCCGCCAGCCGGGACGCCCACGGCGGCGACTACGTGGAGATCGCCGGGCTTCCGCGCCTGCGGGAGACGTTCGCCGCCGAGCTGTCCGAGGCTTACCAGGGGCGTGTGCGGGACGAGCACGTCGTCGTCACCGCCGGCTGCAACCAGGCGTTCTGCCTCGTGGCGTCGGCGCTCGCCGGCCCCGGCGACGAGGTCATCCTGACGCTGCCCTACTACTTCAACCACGACATGTGGCTGCGCATGGCCGGCATCGTCCCCGTCTACCTCGAACCGGGGGCCGACCTGGTCCCCACGCCGGAGGCCGCCGCGGCGCTGGTGACGCCGCGGACCCGGGCGATCGTGCTGGTCTCGCCCGGCAACCCGAGCGGCGTCACGGTGCCGCCGGACGGGATCGCCGCCCTGGCCGAGGTCGCCGCGCGGCACGGCATCGCGCTGGTGCTCGACGAGACCTACCGCTCGTTTCGCGGCACCGCCGAGCCGGCGCACGGGCTCTTCGCCGACCCAGAGTGGGGCCGCACGCTGGTGAGCCTGCACAGCTTCTCCAAGGATCTGGCGATCCCCGGCTACCGCGTGGGCGCGGTGGTGGCGTCGGCGGCGCTCAACCGCGAGGTGACCAAGCTGCTCGACTGCGTGGCGATCTGCGCGCCCCGGATCGGGCAGGAGGCGGCCTGGGCCGGGCTGACCGCGGCCGGCGAGTGGCGGCTGGCGCGGGCCCGGGAGGTCGACGAGAAGCGCCGGTGGTTCCTCTCGGCGATGGCCGAGCGCCCGGGCGGCTTCACGCTGCTCTCCGCCGGTGGCTTCTTCGGCTGGGTCCGCCACCCCTTCACCGGCCGCCCCACCGCCGACGTGGTGCGCGAGCTCGCCGTCGAGTACGACACACTGGTGATCCCCGGCACCGCGTTCCTCCCCGACGACCGGGGCACCTTCCGGGTCAGCTTCAGCAATGTCGACCGCGCGGCGATCACCGACTTCGCCGGGCGCCTCGCCGCGCTCGCCACGTCCCACCGTCCTCAGTAGAGGGCGCGCGCCCCCGGTTCGCGGGACGGGACGGGCCTGGCCGGAGTACGTAGCTTCTGGCTATGCGGACCAGTAGCGCGGACGCCATGCGGACCAACGGTGCTGACGGCACGGCAGAGCCCGTCTACGACCCGTTCTCCTACCGCGTACACGAGGACCCCTACCCCGTGTACGCCTGGATGCGCGAGCACGCACCGCTGTACCACAACGCGGAGCGCGACTTCTACGCGCTCTCCCGCTACGAGGACGTACTGGCGGCGCTGCGCGACCCAGGGCTGTTCTCCAACCGCAACGGCATCTCGCTGGAGCCCGACCTGTGGGGGCCGCACGCCGTCAAGACCAGCTCCTTCCTCGCCATGGACCCGCCCCAGCACGGCCAGATCCGCCGCCTCGTGGCGAGCGTGTTCAAGCCGCGCCAGGTGGCGGCGCTCGAACCCCGCGTGCGCGCGCTGGCCCGGGAGCGGCTGGAGCCGCTGCTGGAGTGGGGCAGCTTCGACTTCGCCGGCGAGTTCGCCGCCGCCCTGCCCAACGACGTGATGTGCGAGCTGCTCGGGATACCCGCCGCCGACCGCGACCAGATCCGCGCCGACAACGACCTGCTGAACCACTGCGAGGACGGCACCGAGATCCGGTCGGGCGACACGGTCGCCGCGGGGTTCCGCCTGGCCGCCTACTACGTCGACTTGATCAAAGAGCGACGCGGACGTCCTGGCCACGATCTCCTCTCCACGGTGCTCGACGCCCGGCCCGGCGGCGAACCGCTCACCGACTCGCAGGTCGTGGCACTGCTCTTCCTGCTCGTGAGCGCCACGAACGAGTCGACCGGAAAATTGATCGGCAATGCCTGGTATCACGGCTGGCGCCTCCCGGACGTCAAGCGCGCGGGGCTCGACGGGCGGGCCGTGGAGTGGGGCAACGAGGCGTTGCGTTACGACTCGCCAAGTCAGATGATGGCACGCACGCTCACCCGCGACACGGTCATCCACGACACGCCCGTCCCGGCCGGCGCCCGCGTGGCGCTCCTGCCCGCCTCGGCCAACCGCGACCGGGAGGTCTTCCCCGACCCGGACACCTTCGACCTCGACCGGGACACGAGCCGGCACATCAGCTACGGCCACGGCCCGCACTTCTGCCTCGGCGCCTCGCTCGCCAACCTGGAGATCACGGTGGCGTTGCAGGAGCTGGGCGCGGCCGTGTCGGACTACGAGGTGGACATGTCCGGCGCGGAGTACATCCACTCGCCGCACCAGCGCGGCTTCGCCTCGCTCCCCACGCGGGTCACGCGCCGCCGCGGCGCCTGAGCGCGCGCCGGTCCTCAGCCGACCGGTGCGCGCGGCGTCCGCCGATATGTGACCTCGCAGGGCAGGGTCTCGAAGCCGTGCTGGTGCGGCGAGTGGAACCGCCGGACCGAGGGCAGGTCGATCTCGTAGTCGGAGATCAGCGCCCCGATCTCGTCGAGCGCGATCCGCATCTCGAGCTTCCCGAGCGCCGCGCCGAGGCAGAAGTGCGGGCCGTGCCCGAAGCTGAGCATCCGGGTCGTGTCGCGGTCGAGGTCGTACCGCTCCGGGTCGGGGAAGACGCGCCGATCCCGGTTGGCGGCGGCGTGGATCAGCGCGACCCGGGAGTTCGCCGGGATCGTCGTGCCGTGCAGGACGATGGTCTCGGTGAGCAGCCGCGCCCCCATCTGGCTCGACGAGTCGTAGCGGAGCGTCTCCAGCGCCCACGCCTCCGGGCGGCTGTCCAGCCCGGCCCGCCGCACGTCCGGATGGCGCGACGCGTGGTACCAGGCGTTGCCGAGCGTCTTGCCGGTCGACTCGTTGCCCGCACTGATCGTGATGAACAGGAAGCCCATCAGCTCCGCGTCGGTGAGCTTCCGCCCCTTGACCTCCGCGGCGATCAGCGTGGACACGAGATCCTGGCCGGGCCGGCGGCGCAGGCCGCTGACCAGGTCGGCGAAGTAGCTCGCGAGGCGCAGGGCGGCGGCCATCGAGGCCGGGCCGCGGTCGTCGGAGCCGTCGCTGCGGCGGTTGAGGTCGTCGGTGTCGGCGCGGATCCGGTCCCAGTCCGCGGCCGGGATGCCGAGCATCTCGCAGAGCACGTCGTTGGGGACGGCGGCCGCGTAGTCGGCGGCGAAGTCGAACCGCGGCTGGTCGCGCAGGGCCGCGAGCCGCGCCCGGGCCAGCTCGCGGATGCGGGGCTCGAGCGCGGCGATCTTGCGGGGCGTGAAGGCGCTGGAGATGAGCCCGCGGTAGAGCCCGTGCTCGGGGGGATCCATGGAGAGGAAGAAGCTCGTCTGCCGCGCGTTCGGCCCCCACAACTCCGGCTCCAGCGAGATCCCGTTGCGGCTGGAGAACCGCGCCGGGTCGCTCAGGCCGGCGAGGACGTCGGCGTGCCGGGTCAGCGCCCAGAAGTCGCGCTCCTCGTTCCGGTAGACCGGGGCGTGCTCGCGCATCAGCGCGTACACCGGATAGGGGTCCTCCTGGACCCGGTAGTCGAACGGGTCGTAGTGGATCCGGGTCTCCTGCCCCGCGATCGGTGACGCGTTCGCAGCCGCCCTGGCCGGGTTGACGGTATCGGTCATTCCAGTCCTCCACCGCGACGCCACATGCCGCTTTCGCAAACCGTACGCGTACCCGCTCCCGGCCTACCTGTCCCTCTTTACCGGGGCACCTCCCTCTTTACCGGGGCACCTCCCTCTTTACCGGGGCACCGCCTCACCCGAAGCACAGCAGGGCGGCGTCGCGACCGGGCGGCGTCGCGGGTCAGGCCAGCGCACCGGCCAGCGGCGCGCGGCCCGGCTCGCCGGGGTCGGCGTCGCGGGGGCCGGACTCGCCCGGCAGCCAGCCGAGCAGGGCGGCCCGGGTCAGCTCCGCCTTGTTGCCGACGCCGAGCTTCGCCTTGATCCGCTTGACGTACGTGTCGACGGTGTGCGGGCTGATGCCCAGGCGCCGCGCGATCTGCCCGTGGGTCAGGCCGTGCGCGAGCTGCCTCAGCACCTGCGACTCGCGCCGCGAGAGCCGGGAGCCGGAGGCGTCGGCCGGCGGCGGGATGGGCGCCGCGCACGCCTGCGGTACGAGGTGCGCCCCGCCGGTCACCGCGTGGATCGCGCTGACGATCTGCTCCCCCGACTCGCGCATGTCGATGACGTCCGCGGCGCCCGCCTCCAGGTACGGCGCGCCCTGCGTCGCCTGGTCGCGGTGCAGCACCAGCACCGCGGTCGTCCTCGCCATCTCGGTCACCTGGTTGAGCGCGTGCCGCGGCCCCAGCGAGTCGGCCTCGACGAGCGCGGCGTCGCCCAGCCAGGGCGGGTCCGGGTCGTACGAGGTGCGGGTCGAGACCACCTTGATCCGGGCGGCGGACATCACCTGCACCAGTCCGAGGAGGTAGACAGGTGAGCTGACAAGTACGTCGACTCGAATCATGCGGGCTCCCCGGCGGCATGTGGAACCGTAGCGCTGGCGCGCTCGCGCGTGCCGTGACCAGTACGACCGGCGTGGTACTGGTGCGTGGCTCTACGGGGACTGTAGTGCGTCCTCACGGCGGGAGCGGCAGGCGAAGCGGCAGAACGGCGGAAGCTTCCGGCAGCCGGCGGCGGCGGTGTCGCCGAAGCAGCGGACGAAAGGCCCCATACCAGTTTCGGTACGGAGCCTCCCGCCGGCGAGGACCGCGCAACCGCCCTACGACGCGATCGCCGTCATCCGCAACTCCCGGCGCGGAGCCAGCCCGAGGTGGCCGTGGTGACCGGTGACCTCGCGCCCCTGCTCGGCCACCACCTCGGGCCAGCCGCGGCCTGGACGGGCGGCCCCGCCCCGGATCCGGGCGACGCGCTGCACCACCTCGTCGACCCTCGTCCGCGACCGCTCGGGCTGCTGGCGGAGCAGGTGCCGCACCAGGTTGAGCACCACGAAGCGGGACCGGTCGGTGCCGTTGGCGTACCGCACGACGCCGCGGGTCAGCAGCCGCCCCACGACCGAGGCGCACGCCGAGCCGGGGATGCCGGTCGCGTCGGCCGCGCCGCGCACCGTCCAGCCGTCGCCGGTCTCCGCGAGCCTTGCCAGCAGCAGGCGCTCCGACGGCTCCAGCGACTCGACCGCCTCACCGAGCAGGCACCGCATCCCGGCCGAGTCCTCCCCCATCGGCGACCGGTCGGTGAGGTCGAACGGATCGGCCTCGACGAGCTGGAGCAGCACCTCCGGCTCGTACACCAGCAGCCACTTCGCCACGGCCTCCAGCGCGAGCGGAAGGCCGTCCAGCCGCCGGCACAGCTCCGCCACGGCCCGCAGGTCGGCGCCGGTCAACTCGATCTCCGGCCGTACGTGGCGGGCCCCGCGGATCAGCAGCCGCACCGACGGTACGCGCGCCAGCGTCTCCGCGTCCCGCTCCTCCTCCGCCTTCGGCACCGCGAGCGGCAGGAGCGGAAAGGCCCGCTCGCCGAGGATCCCCACGGGTACGCGGGCGGTGGCCAGGACGCGCAGCCCCCGGCACTCCTGGAGGAGGCGGCTGAGCCGCCCCGCCCGCAGCTGCCCCGGCCGGTAGCCGTCGAGGACGAGGAGCGTCGGGCGGTCGCCGATCAGCGCGCAGAGCTCGCCGCCGGTGTCGTCCGGCGGGGCGACCAGCTCGTCGAAGGCCAGCCGCAGCGGCTCGCGCCACCGGTCGGACGGCCCGCGGTCGGCGGGCTGCGCGCCGGCGGCGCTCATCCACAGCACGGGTACCCCCTCGGAGTGGTACAGCGCGCCGGCCACCTCCAGCGCGACCCGGGTCTTCCCCACCGCGGCCAGGCCGGCGATGGTCAGGAAGCGCTGGTGTCCGGGAGTGAGCAGCTGCTGGATGGCGCGGACCTCCAGGTCGCGACCGACGAGGCCGTCCAGCGGCACCGGTGGCGGCATCGGCTGCGGCTCGTACACCTGCCGGAACGGCTCGCCCACCGCCGGAAACCCGCACGCCGCCTCGAAGTCGGCCCGGCCACGCCCGGTCAGGCCGAGCCCCGTGGCGATCAGCCGCACGGTCTCCGGCCGAGGCCGCGCCGACCTGCCCTGCTCGATGTCGCGGATCGCCCGGACGCTGACCGTCGAGAGGTCCGCCAACTGGCGCTGTGTCATCCGCCGCCGCGTGCGATAGGTCCGGAGAACCTGGCCGAACTGGCTCCCCGCCCAGGCGTCCCTGCCCCCCTGCGCGCCCGCGGGTCGGTCGCCGAGCCACGCCTCCGGCGCGCCCAGCACGTGTACAGCGCCCGGATCTGTTGCCCGAGTCACCTCCTGTGCCTCCCCCCTCCCCCGTTGCCTTTTCGCACGCGAGCACGAACCGGCGCCCCGCTGCCCTAGCGGGTTTCCCGCGCGCGAATATCGTCGGACCACGTCCAAGACACTCATGAGGCAGCGAACGGTGGTCCCGCCGACGCGAACCTCGTCGACGGCACCAAATGAAAAAGCGGGAGATGGCCTTCCAGGTGGGTTGGGAAGGAGCGCCCCGGGCTAACCCGCCGCCAGCGAATCGACTTGTCTCGTATCACTCATCCAGATACCTCGGCCTGCCGATGTCCCGCAACAGAACGGGAGCGCCGTCCGGGGAACGACGCCCGTGGACATCCGCCCACGATCGGTCCCCGAATGCCTCCCGACCTCTCGTGTGACGAGGGAGAATGTCGATCCATGGAACTGTAACGATGGTAGGCCGTGGGGTGGCTCCGCTGTCAACATCCAATATTTCATCATCACGCGGCGTAGCAGACCCTCGCGAACAGACCCTGAATCGTTGTGGTTCGTCACCAGTCCAGCGGGGTACGACCGCGGTAGAAACCGCCCGTCGGCCCGTCGTCCGGCAGCGTCGCCAGCCACACCGGCGCGTCCGCCGAGGCGGAGAGGCGGGCGCCGTTGGGATCGCCGTGCACCGGTCCCGGGCAGCAGGCGTTGACCAGGATGCCGGCCGATGCCAGCTCGTCGGCGAGCATCCGGGTCAGCGCGTTGACGGCGCACTTGGAGGCCCGGTAGGCCGGCAGGCCGCGCCGCATGCCGGCGAGGCTGGCCAGGCCGCTGGAGACGTTGACGATCCGGCCGTACCGCCGCGCGTACATGAGCGGGACGATCGCCTGGGTCAGCCGCCAGGTGCCGAGCAGGTTGGTCTCCAATGTGGAGCGTACGACCTCCAGGTCGACCGTGGCCACGCCGTCCCGGTCGTCATCGATCAGTACGGCGGCGTTGTTGACCAGCACGTCGCAGCGGCCCAGCCGCCGGTCCAGCCACGACGCCAGCCGCGCGACGCTGCCGGGGTCGCGGATGTCCAGCTCGCGCACCGCGACCCGGTCGGCCAGGTCACCGAGCAGCTCGACCGCGGCCCGGCCGCGGTGCGCCGAGCGGCTCGCCAGCACCACGCGCATACCACGCTCGGCCAGCATCCGCACGATCCGCAGGCCGAGGCCCTGGCTGCCGCCGCTGACCAGCGCCACGTGTCCGGAAAGCGGCAGCGGTGCCACGGGCGCGCCCGTACCGGACCCGGCCGGATACCGCGGCACGGCCAGCCCGTCGTCGAACATCGGTACCGGGCGACCGTGGTTGGCGACGGCAGCCCCGTCGTGATGAGCCCCGCCCACGGCGGTCGCCATCCTCTCGTCGAACCGGCCCTGGCACGCCGTGTCACCGGACTCGCACCAGGTCTACAGTGGACGATCTACTGGAATCGATGCGGTGAACAGTCGGTGCCGCACGCGAAGGCCAGCCCTCCGAGGGGTGCCGCGGGGCGTACTGCTTCCTGCGCCATATGCGACGATTCTGGATCATCCGCCGCACCCCGACACGTCCCCGATTGCGGCGACCAGCGGGTCACCAGGATCGGCGTCACCGGTGTCCCTAACCGTCCCCAAAAGGCGGGACCGGTGGCTGCCCGAGACGTACTGCTAGCGTCGCGAATGGGTTACAGCCAGTGAAGTCCATCCATCGATGCTCTCTCGGCGATGCCGCGTAGCAGCGCTTGGGGAGGGTACAAACAGCTGGTCAGCGTCGGGGAATCGAATAGCTGATCAGATCAGTAGGTAGGGGGTTGTTGGTCGCCCATCCGCAGGGCGGCAGGACAATTGCGGCCGAGACACCATTGCGGGGGCCTCGTGATTCGTATCGATGTTCTGGCAAGTTCACCAATTTTTCTCGTAGGCCTCGTCCACACTCTGACCGATGCCGGGATCAAAGTAGTCGCGGCGAGAACGTCGCCCGACGAGGAACCGTCCTGGCTCGCCGACGCCGTCCTCATCGACGTCGACGCCCTTCCCTCCCACTCCGACCTGGATCCGATCACCGAGGCGGCGCGGAGCACGGCGGTACTCGTACTGCACGACGCCCCGGCCGAGGCGGCGGCGTTCTTCCGCGCCGGCGCGTCCGGAGTGATCAGCAGGCGCGAATCCGGTGAGCGCATCGTCCGCGCCGTGCGGGCGATCACCTCCGGCACGCGGGTCTGCCCGGAGGAGTGGAACGGCCCTCCGGCCGTCGAGCGGACCGAGCTTCCCGACCACCACCTCTCCGAGCGCGAGGAGCAGGTGCTGGGTCAGATCTCCCGAGGGCTGACCCACGGGCAGATCGCGACCCGCCTGGGCATCAGCCCGCACACCGTCGACACGTACGTCAAGCGCATCCGCGCGAAGCTCGGCGTGGGCAACAAGGCCGAGCTGACCCGGGCGGCCCTGCTCGGCAGGGCGGCCAGGGAGGCCCGTGGCCGGCCGGACACCTCCGGGTCGTCCGCCGAGTCGGCCGCCTGAGCCGGAGCGGCCACCGTCCGCTGTGGACCCGCCCGGTCCACCGGCTCCGCACAGACCGCCCGGCGGCCGAGAAGGGCGCCGCGCCTTCCGGGCACGCACCGGCCGGGCCGCTCCCGCAGAGCGTCCACATGAGACCACACCGCGCGTCACGCCGCCGCGGTCGAGGCCGCCTGACCTCGACCGGGGCGGCGTCGCGTGCGTGGGGGGAACGGCGGGAAGGACGGCGGACCAGCGGACCGTCAGTAGATGACGCGGTCGTCGGCGGCCCGCCGCCAGGCCCGCGAGCCGCGGATGTTGCGCGTGATGTTCAGCCGCTTGAGCCACCGGTCGGTGCCGTCGTAGCGCGGCCGGAACGACCGCCGCCCGTGCACCGCGCGGAAGTTGTCGATGAACACGCAGTCGCCGGGGCGCAGGCCCACGTCCTTCATCTTCGCCTCGATCTGGTCGCACAGCCCGCGGAAGGCCCGCAGCGACCGCTCCGGCCAGCCCTCGGTCTTCATGTGGTACGGATCGAGCGCCATGTACGGGCTCTGGCTGTCGCCGAAGAGGACCGGTCGCTTGACCGGATCGTCGTTCCACGACTGGATGAGCGCGAAGCTGCGGGCCCGCAGCCGGTCGACGGTCGGGTCGCCGGTGGACTGCCCGGTGTTCTGCGGCTGGTGCGAGTTGTCCGGCATCTGGGTGAACGCCGGCTCGAACAGCGCCTCAACATCCAATGTGGACCAATCCAGGTCGGCCGCGTCGCACACCATCGTCTCGACCAGGTCCGGGTTTTTGAGGCACATCAACGAGACGTAGTCGCCGCGGCAGGGATGGAACGCGTCCTCGGTGTGCCACGACAGGTGTTGCAGGCTGTTGGAGCCGATCTCGTAGTGCTCGTGCCCGCGGATCGGCAGTACGTCGTGCATGATGCGGCCGTCCTGCTGGGTCGCCCAGCCGAAGACGTCGCCGAGCCGGGTCGCGCAGAGCAGGAAGAAGATCTCCTGCGGGAACGCCGGCGAGTCGTACTGACTGTCGCGCCAGTGGGTCGGCGTGGGGCCGAGCTGGATCTCGTCGACGTCCAGGCCGGAGATCATGCACAGGGCGGAGGGCTCGCCGAGGCGGAACTCCTCCAGGAACTCCAGGAGGTGCGCCGGCAGCGACCGGGCGAGCACCGGCGCCCGCGCGATCAGCTCCGGGTCCTCGATGGTGTCGTACGCCTTGGCGAGCTCGGCCAACATCGGCGCGAGTATCAGGTTGTCGCCCGGCGTCAGGGTCAGGCGCTGCATTGGCGCGTCTCCTCCCGCTGTGCGCGGACGGCGCCGGCAGAGCCGCCGCGGCCTTGACCACGATTGAAGTCTATGGCTGATGCGCCGCGTGCCCGGTCCCAGTTAGAGGGGACAGGTATCCCGGCGATCCAGCCGCCTAGTGTGCTGGAAGGCAAAAGCTGCCCAACCGATCCAGGCCGACATGCGACCATGCAGGGGACCGAGAGATGAGCGAGCTTGCCAACCTGACCACAATGGAGGTTGATGCGCTTACCGACCTGGACGGCGGCCTCAACCTGACCGACGGACATGCACGTCTCGAACTCTCCGCGGAACAGGCTGCGATCGTCGCCCGGATCCCTGAGATGTTCGCGGAAGCGTCACGTCGCGCCTTCCCCGACATCGAGCGTGAAGCGCACCACGCCTACCTCACCGCCATCGGACAGCACAGCGCCCCGGTCGGCACCGGCCGGATTCTCAGCTGCTACTCGTCCACACTAGCCACCGACATCGTGGCCCGCGCACTGCCGCACGGGGCACGGATCGCGGTGCTGCACCCCACGTTCGACAACATCGCCGACCTCTTCGTCACGCGAGGGCTGTCGCTGGTGCCGCTCTCCGAGTCGGCCCTGCTCGCCCGGGACTGGCCGGGGCCGCCGGTCAACGCGATCGTCGTGACGCACCCCAACAACCCCACCGGGCTCGTGACGCCTCCTGACCACCTCCGGTCGCTCGCCGAGCACGCTGTCCGAAATGGACAGACGGTCATCATCGACGCCAGCTTCCGGGGCCAGGTCAAGGACGCGCAGTACGACACGTACGCGATCCTCGACGAGGCGGGCGCCGACTGGATCACGATCGAGGACACCGGCAAGCTGTGGCCGACGCACGAACTCAAGATCGGCATGCTGGCGTACAGCGCGCGCACCAAGCTCCCGATCGAACGGGCGTTCTCCGAGTCGCTGCTCTCCGCGTCACCGGTCGTCCTGCTGCTCGTCAAGGCGCTGACCGACGACTGGATCGACGGCGGCCACGAGCGGGCGCGGGCGCTGGTCGAGCGCAACCGGGAGGTGGTCCGGAGCACGCTCGCGGAGATCGGCCTGCACCTGGCCGACCCCACGTCGCAGATCAGCGTCGCCCGGATCGAGCTGCCCCCGGACGGCCCCGACTCGTCGCTGCTCTACAAGGACATGGTGGCCCGGGGCGTGCACGTCCTGCCCTGCGCGCCGTTCCACTGGGCCGACCCGGCGAGCGGGCTGAAGTACATCCGGCTTTCGCTGGCCCGGCCGTACGCCACGGTCGAGACGGCCGCGCGCACGCTGACACAGTCCTATCTGGAGCTGTCGGCGGCCTGCTAGCCCGCGCGGGCGTTCACGACGAGAGGTGAGGGGAGACGGACGCATGGTCGACTTCGAGATCCGCCCGTCTCCCCTGCCCGCGTCGCCGGCCCAGCGGGCCGCTGCGCTCGCCGCGCCCGGCTTCGGCCAGGTCTTCACCGACCACATGGTCACGCTCCGCTGGTCGGCCGGGAGCGGCTGGCACGACGGGCGCCTCGAGCCGTACGGGCCCTTCACGCTCGACCCGGCCACCGCCGTGTTCCACTACGGCCAGGAGATCTTCGAGGGGATGAAGGCCTACCGCCAAGCGGGCGGGTCGATCGCGCTGTTCCGGCCGGAGGCGAACGCGGCCCGGTTCAACCGGTCGGCCCGGCGGATGGCGATGCCGGAGATCGACGAGGAGACCTTCCTGCACGCCCTGGAGCTGCTCGTCACGCAGGACGGCGCCTGGGTACCCGAGGGGATCGGCAACAGTCTCTACCTCCGCCCGATGATGATCGCCACGCAGCGGGGGCTCGGCTTCACGCACCCCTCGGACAGCTACCTGTTCTGCGTCATCGCCTGCCCCGCGACCGCCTACTTCGGGGCCGCCCCACGCGCGCTGACCGTGTGGCTCAGCGAGGAGTACACGCGGGCCGCGCCCGGTGGCACCGGCTTCGCCAAGGCCGGCGGAAACTACGGCGGGGCGTTCGTGGCCGGCCGGCTGGCCGCCGAACGCGGATGCGACCAGGTGGTCTGGCTCGACTCGGCCGAGCGCCGCTGGGTCGAGGAGATGGGCGGCATGAACATGTTCTTCGTGTACGCGCCCGCCGGCGCCCGGCCGCGGCTGATGACGCCGGCGCTGACCGGCACGCTGCTGCCCGGCATCACGCGCGACTCGGTGCTGACCCTGGCGGCGCTCCTCGGCTTCGACGCGGAGGAGGGCCGGATTTCCACCGACCAGTGGCGCGAGGAGTGCGCGTCCGGCGCGCTGACCGAGGCGTTCGCCTGCGGCACGGCGGCCGTGATGGCGTCGATCGGCACGGTGCGGGGCGTCGACGGCCAGTGGCGGATCGGCGCCGGCCTTCCGGGACCGGTCACCGGCCGCCTCCGCGACGAGCTGCTCGGCATCCAGTACGGCACGCGCCCCGACCCGTTCGGCTGGGTCCACAAGGTCTGCTGAGCCAGACGCCAGAGCCCGCCGGTCGAGCCGGCGGGCTCTGGCGTGCCAGGCTGGGCCTCACGCGCCGGCGGCGTCCTCGCGCAGCACGCGCTCCAGCAGCGTGAGGCCGGCGGTCAGCTCCGCGGTCGTACCGCCGAAGCCGAGCCGGGCGTGGTCGCGGTAGGCGTCGCCGAAGCACGCGCCCGGCACCAGCAGCACGCGGTGCCGCTCGGCGAGGCGGCGGCAGGAGCGCACCACGTCCGGCTGGCCGGGAAACTCCACGAAGGCGGTCACGCCGCCGTCGGGCGGGGTCAGCCGCACCAGCTCCGGCCGGGCCGCCGCCCAGTCGACCAGCAGCCGCCGGTTGCGCACGGCGTGCTCGCGCTGGAGCGCCACGATGCGGTCCGCGTTGCGTACGGCCTGCTCGGCGAAGAACTCCAGGATCGGCGAGACGTACAGCGCGATGTAGTCGCGCAGCAGCGCCATCCGGGCCATCAGCTCGGGCGGCGCCACGCACCAGCCGACCCGCAGTCCGGCCAGGCCGTAGCTCTTGGAGAACGTGCCGAACACGATGGACCGCTCGTACCCCAGCGGGATCGGCAGCGGCTCGGCCGTGTATGTCAGCTCCCCGAACGCGTGGTCCCACACCAGCCAGGCGCCCGCCTCCGCGGCGATGGCGACGATCTCCTTCTGCTCGGCCGCGGTGATCGAGACCCCGGTGGGGTTGTGCGGGAAGTTCACCACGATCATCCGTGGCCGGCTCGCCGCCAGCTCGCGCAGCACCGACAGGTCGGCGGCGAAACCGGCGGCCGGGTCGAGCGGCCACCGGGTCACGCGGCAGCCGCGCGCGGCCGCGATGTCGTGCAGCTGCTGGTACGCGGGGTCGAGCACGATGATCTCGTCGCCGGGCTCCAACGCCAGATGCATGACCAGGTAGATCGCCTCGCTGGAGCCATGCGTGACCATCATCCGGTCGATGTCGCCACCGGTCCACCGGTCGGCCAGCGCGGCGCGCAGCCGCTCGCCGCCGTAGCTCTCGCTGTCGTGGAACATCATCGGATCCAGCTCGGACAGCTCGAACCCGCACAGACCGCGAAACTCGGCCATCGAGAGGTCACGCACGCCGCTGCTGCCGATGTCGTGGTCGACCTTGTGGTAGTAGTCGCGCATCCAGGCTTCGAGCCGGGCGACGGCGATGTCCATGTCCAGCTCCATCAGGTCCGCGGAGGGGTTTGTCCGGTCCCACGGTATGCGGACCGGAAGCCGCGCAGGTGTCACGTGAAGCCAGGACGGGCGGCGCGATTTCGGGGCCGTCCTCGATTCACGTGACATCCGGAAGCGGGCCGGCGTGGCTACCGTCGGCCCATGAACCCGTTCGATGATCCCGACGGCACCTTCGTGGTGCTGGTCAACGACGAGGAGCAGCACTCGCTGTGGCCGCAGGCGCTGGCCGTACCGGCCGGCTGGCAGGTCACGTACGGCCCCGACGGCCGGCAGGCGTGCCTGGACCACATCGAGGCGAACTGGACCGACATCCGCCCGCGCAGCGCACGCCGCGACGCCGTACCGACAAACTGACCCGGGTCGCGGAGCCGACGATGGCCCAAGCACAGGTCGGCGACCGCCGCTGGCTCAAGCGGTTCGGTCGCCGCGACGGCTCCGCGCGGATCCGGCTGCTCTGCTTCCACCACGCCGGCGGCACGGCCTCGGTGTACCGGCAGCGGTCGCACCTGCTGCCGCCGTCCATCGAGCCGGTCGCGGTGCAGCTTCCCGGGCGCGCGGACCGGTTCGCCGAGCCCGCCTTCGAGCGGATGGAGCCCCTTGTCGACGACGGCGACTGGCCGTCCCCAGTGGACACTTCTTCGACGAGGCGGCCGAACGCCAGGTCATCCGGGCGATCACCGGTGACCTCGACCCCGCGCGGGCGGCCCCCGGTTCCGGCGACACGACAGGCCCAACGGGGGCTCATAGATTGCGTCCGTGACCACGAGCAGTGTCGAGGACATCTACGAACTCACTCCGCTCCAGCGGGGAATGCTGCTGCACAGCGTGCACGACGGTGCCGCCGACATGTACCTCGGCCAGCACGTGTACACATTGGACGGTCCACTGGACGCGGACGCCCTGGTACGCGCCTGGCAGCTTGTCTTCACCGCGCATCCCGCGCTGCGCACCTCCTTCCACTGGGAGGGCCTGGACAAGCCGCTCCAGGTGGTCCACCGCGACGTGACCCCGGTGGCGCGCCAGCACGACTGGTCCGGCCTCGGCGAGACCGAGCAGCGCGAGCGCCTCGACCGGCTGCTGGCCGACGACCGCGCCCAGGGCTTCGACCTCACCACGCCGCCGCTGCAACGGCTGCACCTGATCCACCTCGGCCCCGACCGGCACGGGCTGGCCTGGTCACACCACCACCTGCTGCTCGACGGCTGGTCGGTGCCGGTCTTCATGAACGAGGTCATGGAGCGCTACCGCGGCCTGACCGTCGGCGGGCCGCCGCCGCCGGCCGCCCCGCCGTACCGCGACTACATCGCCTGGCTGCAACGGCAGGACGTCGCGGCGGCGGAGCGCTTCTGGACCGAGACGCTCGCCGGCTTCACGCCCGCGCACCTGGCGCCGCTGCGCCCCGCCGACCCGCGCGACGGCACCGGCGCCGTCGACCGGCACACCATGACGATCGCGGCCGAGACCGAGCAGGGCCTGCGCGCGGCCGCCGCGCGCCACCGCGTCGCGCTCAGCGCCCTGCTGCACGCCGCGTGGGCGGTCGTGCTGCGCCGCTACACCGGCTCGGACACCGTCTCCTTCGGCGCGGTCACCTCCGGCCGCCCGGCCGAGCTGCCCGAGGTCGACCGGATGGTCGGCCTGTTCGCCAACACGCTGCCGGTACCGGTGACCGTGCCAGAGGAGGGCGACCTCGGCGACTGGCTCCGCGACCTCCAGGCCCGGCACGCCGAGATCCGCCGGTACGAGTTCAGCCCGCTCGCCGACATCAAGAAGTGGGCCGGTACGCCCGGACAGCACCTCTTCGAGAGCCTCGTCGTGCTGGACAACTACGCGCTGACGGTGGCGGCGGGCGGCGACGGCGACGCGCTGACCGGCCGCGCCGAGGTCCTGTACGACAAGGTGAGCGTGCCGCTGTCGCTGATCGTCACGCCGCAGCCGGTATCCGAACTCCAAGTGCTTGTGCACCGGGACCGCTTCGCGGCCGGCTTCGCCGCCGAGCTGCTGGACTGCCTGCGCCCGACGCTCGACGCGCTGGCCCGGGCCGACCGGGTCGAGGAGGTCACCGCCGCCGCCGGCCCCGTGCTCGCGACCGCGCCGGCCACCGCCCCCGCGGCACCGGAGGCCGGGCCGCCCACGCCCCCCGCGACGCCGGAGGAGGAGGCGATCGCCGCGATCTACCGGGACATCCTCGGCGCGGCGGAGGTCGACGTCGAGAAGAGCTTCTTCGAGCTGGGCGGCGACTCGTTCGACGCGGTACGCGCCATCGGCCGCATCGAGGGCGCCACCGTCGCCATGCTCGCCGCGAACCCGAGCGTGCGGGGCCTCGCCCTGGCCCTCGCGACCTCCGCCGCCGACCAGCCGGACGCCGCGCTGGACGACGAGATCGCCGAGCTGGAGCGGCAGGTCGCCGAGCGGGCCGAACTCGAACGGCTGGTGGCTGAGCGGGCCGACCTGGAGCGGCGGCTGGCCGAGAAGCGGGCCGCCAAGGAGCAGCTCGCCCAGGCGCGCACGGTCGTACCGGTGCCGCGGGACGGGTCGCTGGTGTGCACGTTCCAGCAGGAAGCGGCCTGGCTGGTCAAGCGGCTGGACCCGTCGGCGGCGGCGACGTTCCACATCCCGTTCGCGCTGCGGCTGCACGGCGAGCTGGACGTGCCGGCGCTCCAGCGGTCGCTGCGCGCGCTGGTGGAGCGGCACGAAGGGCTGCGGACCCGCTTCGTGGAGGAGGAGGGCCAGCCCCGGCAGGTGATCGACCCGCCGCCGCCGGCGGCGCTGCCGCTGCCCGTCGCCGACATCGCGCCCGGCGAGGTCGAGCGGTGGGCCCTCGACGAGGTGCGCCGGCCGACCGACCTGGAGACCGGCCCGGTGTTTCGCACCGCCCTGGCCCGGGTCACGCGCCGGGACCACGTACTCGTGCTGGTCGTGCACCACATCGTCGCGGACGGCTGGTCGGTGCGCATCCTCGCCGGCGAGCTGTCCCAGCTCTACGCCGCCGAGACCGGCGGGCCACCGGCGCGCCTGCCCGAGCTGCCGATCCAGCCGGCCGACCACGCCGCCTGGCAGCGCGGCTGGCTGAGCGGCGCCGAGCTGGACCGGCAGCTCGGCTACTGGCGCGACCGCCTCGCCGGCCTGCCCACAGTGGACTTCCCCACCGACCGGCCGCGCCCGGCCGATCCCACCGGCGCCGGCGCCGACCTCGCCCGCCGCCTCCCCGACGACCTCGCCGCGACCGCCCGCGCGTACGCCCGGGCCAACCAGGTGTCGCTGCTCGCCGTGCTGCACGCGACCCTGCTCACCGTGCTGTACCGGTACACCGGCGAGACCGACCTGCCGATCGGCTCGGTCTTCTCCGGCCGTACGCGGGCCCAGATCGAGTCGCTGGTCGGCAACTTCGCCAACGCGGTCGTGCTCCGCACAAACCTCGACGGCGACCCCACGTTCACCGACGTCGTGCGCCGATGCCACGACACGGTCCTGGAGGCCACCGCCCACCAGGACATCCCGTTCGGCCTGGTGGTCGACACGCTCCAGCCGGACCGGGTCGCGGGGCGCAGCCCGCTGTACCAGATCGCCATCACCCTGCAACCGAAGGGGACCGCGATCGGCAGCCCTTCGCTCGGCGAGGTCACCACCGAGCTGCTCGACGTCACCGGCGACTACGTGCCCACCGACATCAACTTCGTCATCTACGAGGGCACCGACGGCTCGATGGAGGTGCTGGTGGAGTACGCCACCGAGCTGTCCGACCCGGACCGGATCGACCGGCTGCTCGACCACTACGTCAACGCGCTCGCCAACGGGCTGGCCGCGCCGGAGCGCCCCGCCACCGGGATCGAGATCCTGCCGGCGGCCGAACGGCACCGGCTCCTGCGCACCTGGAACGACACGGCGGTGGCGCGTCCGGCCGAGCCGCTGCACCGGATGGTCGAGGCCGCCGTCGCCGCCGCCCCCGACGCGGTGGCCGTGGTCGACCACGACGGCACCGCGCACACGTACCGGGAGCTGGACGCCGCCGCCAACCGGCTCGCCCACCGGCTCCGGCGGGACGGGGTCGGCCCCGGCGCCCCGGTCGGGATCTGTCTGCGCCGCGGTGCCGACCTGGTCACCGCCCTGCTGGCCACCTGGAAGGCGGGCGGCGGCTACGTGCCGCTCGACCCCGACCTGCCCGCGGACCGGCTGGCGCTCGTGCTCGCCGACGCCGCGCCGGCCACCCTCGTCACGCACGCCGCGTACGCGCCGGCCTTCCCCACGGCGATCCGCCTGGACACCGAGCGGGAGGCGCTGGCCGCCGAGCCGGCCACCGCGCCGGACGGCGGGGCCGCCCTCGACGACCTCGCCTACCTGATCCACACCTCCGGATCCACCGGTACGCCCAAGGGCGTCCGCGTCTCCCACCGCGCCATCCACAACCGGATCGCCTGGATGCAGGAGGCGTACGGGCTGCGGCCGGACGACCGGGTCCTGCAGAAGACGCCGTACAGCTTCGACGTCTCGGTGTGGGAGTTCTTCTGGCCGCTGGTCACCGGTGCGACGATCGTCGTGGCCGCCCCGGGCGGGCACGGCGACCCGGGCTACCTGCACCGCCTGATCGCCAGCCAGGCCGTCACCACCGTCCACTTCGTACCGACCGTGCTGAACGGCTTCCTCGACGCGGCCGAGGGCCCGCTGCCCAGCCTGCGGCGGGTCTTCTGCAGCGGCGAGGCGCTGAGCGCCGGCACCGCCCGGCGCGTGCTCGCGCTCTGGCCCGGCGCCGAGCTGCACAACCTGTACGGGCCGACCGAGGCGTCCGTCGACGTCACCGCCTGGCGCTGCGAGCCGGACGCGCCGACCGTCCCCATCGGACGCCCGATCGCCAACACGCGCGCGTACGTGCTCGACTCCCGCCAGCGACTCATGCCGATCGGGGTTCCCGGGCAGCTCTTCGTCGCCGGCACGGGACTGGCCGACGGCTACCACAACCGGCCCGGGCTGACCGCCCAGTCGTTCGTCGCCGACCCGTACGCCGGCGAGCCGGGCCAGCGCATGTACGCCACCGGCGACCTCGCCCGCTGGCGCTCCGACGGCGCGCTCGAGTTTCTCGGCCGGCGGGACCGCCAGGTCAAGCTCCGCGGCCAGCGCATCGAGCTGGCCGAGGTCGAGCACGTGCTGGTGGGGCACCCCGGCGTGCGCCAGTGCACCGTGGTCGTCCGGGACGGCGACCACCTGGCCGCGTACGTCGTCGGCGACGCGGAGCTGGGCGAGATCCGCCGGTACGCCGCCGAGCGCCTGCCCACGTACATGACGCCGACCGCGTGGGTCAGCCTGCCCGAGCTGCCGACCACGCCGAGCGGCAAGCTGGACACCGCCCGCCTGCCCGAGCCGCCGCGCCCGGCGGCGGACCACGTCCCGCCCCGCACCGACACCGAACGCTGGCTCGCCGAGACCTGGCAGGACCTCCTCGGCGTGGACCGGGTTGGCGCGAGCGACGACTTCTTCGGCCTCGGCGCCAACTCGCTGCACGCGACCCAGCTCACCGCCCGCATCCGCGACCACCTCCACATCGAGCTGGCCCCGCACCACCTTTTCATCAGCTCCGGCCTCGACCAGCTCGCCGCCCTGCTGGACGAGAGCGAGGCGACCCCGCCCGAGGCGCCGATCGCGCCGGTGCCCCGGGACGGCGCGCTGCTCTGCACGTACCAGCAGGAGAGCCTGTGGCTCGTGCAGCAGCTCGACCCCGCGTCGACCGCGTACCACATCGGCTTCGGCACGCGGCTCCACGGCGAGCTGGACGTACCGGCGCTGGAGCGGGCGCTGCACGCGCTGGTGGTGCGGCACGAGGCGCTGCGGACCCGGTTCGTGGCCCAGGACGGGCTGCCCCGGCAGGTCGTCGACCCGCCGCCGGCGGTCTCGGCGCTGCCGGTGACCGAGGTCCCCGCGGACGAGGTCGAGCGGTGGTCCACCGGCGAGATCCGCCGGCCGCTCGACCTCGCCGCCGGCCCGATGTTCCGCACCGCGCTGGGGCGGGTCGGCCCCCAGGAGCACGTCCTGGTCGTGGTCGTCCACCACATCGTCTCCGACGGCCTGTCGGCCCGGATCCTGATCGAGGAGCTGTCCCGGCTGTACGCCGCCGAGACCACCGGCGCCGAGGCGCACCTGCCCGACCTGCCGATCCAGCCGGCCGACCACGCCGCCTGGCAACGCGACCGGCTCAGCGGCGCGGAGCTGGACCGGCAGCTCGACCACTGGCGCGAGCGGCTTGCCGATCTGCCCACAGTGGACTTCCCCACCGACCGGCCCCGCCCGGCCCAGCCGACCGGCGACGGCGCGACCGTCTGGCGCCGCCTCCCCGACGAGCTGGCCGCCACCGCCCGCGCGTACGCCCGGGCGAACCAGGTGTCTTTCCTCGCCGTCCTGCACGCCGCCCTGCTGCCCGTGCTGCACCGGTACACCGGCCAGAGCGACCTGCCGATCGGCTCGGTCTTCTCCGGCCGTACGCGCGCCGAGCTGGAGCCGCTGGTCGGCTACTTCGTCAACGCGGTCGTCCTGCGTACCGGGCTCGACGGCGAGCCCACCTTCGCCGACCTCGTCCGCCGGTGCCACGACACCGTCCTGGACGCCACCGCGCACCAGGACGTCCCCTTCGGCCTCATCGTCGACACGCTCCAGCCGGACCGCACCGCCGGCCGCAACCCCCTCTTCCAGATCGCCCTCTCGCTGCTGCCGGCGCAGGGGGCCGGCGACGGGCCGCGCCTCGGCGACCTGACCGCCGAGCCGGTCGACGCCACCACCGGCCACGCCCGCTTCGACGTCGCCATCAACGTGGACGACGCCCCGGGCGGCGGGCTTGACCTGTCGGTGGAGTACTCCACCGAGCTGTTCGACCGGGACCGCGTCGAACGGCTGATCGACCACTACACCACCGCGCTCGCCCACGGGCTGGCCGAGCCCGGCCGCCCCGCCGCCGACATCGAGATCATGACCGCCGCCGAGCGCCGGCAGATCCTGCACGCCTGGAATCCGGCGCCGCCCGATCCGGTCGCCGACGCCGTCGCCGGCCCGGGCCCGGGAGGCGCGTGATGGTGGACATCGCCGTACCGCGCCCGGCGCACGCCACCGCGCTGCTGCACGAGGTGACCGCCGGGCACGACGCCGACCGGCTCGCGCTGCGGTTTCGCGGCCGGGCCGCCGAGGAGCTGACCTACGGCGAGCTGGAGCGGCGGGCCAACCGGCTCGCCCACGCCCTCAACCGGGCCGGTGTCGGCGCCGGGCACGTGGTCGGCCTGCTGCTCGAACGCGGGCCACACCTGCCGGTGGCGCAGCTCGCCGTGATGAAGGCGGGCGCCGCCTGGACGCCCCTCGACCCCCGGTATCCCGCGGCGCGGCTGGCCTTCCAGGTCGGCGACGCCGCCGCGCCGCTCGTGCTCACCACCACCGACCTGGCCGAGCTGGCCGGCCACGCCCCCGCCGGGACGCCACACTGGTGCCTCGACGAGCCGGCGCACGCCGCCCGGCTGGAGGGCTGCCCGGAGACCGCGCCGGCAAACGACGTCCGCCCGGACGACCCGGCCTACCTGATGTACACCTCCGGCTCCACCGGTACCCCCAAGGGCGTGCTCGTCTCGCACCGCTCCGCCTACGCGTTCTGCCGTGCCGCGGCGGACGTCTTCGCCCTCGGCCCGGCCGACCGGGTCGGGCAGCTCGCCAACCCCGCCTTCGACGGCAGCGTCTTCGACTGCTTCGCGACGCTGCTGGCCGGCGCCACGATGGTCAGCGCGCCGCACGAGACCATCGCCGACCCGGCCGCGTACACGGCGCTGCTGCGCGCGGAGCGGGTCACCTTCTCCTTCGTCCCGCCGGCGATCCTGGCGCTGCTCGACCCGGACGCGCTGGCCGGCAGCGACCTGCGAATCCTCTACAGCGGCGGGGAGACGCTCGGCGCCGAGCAGGTCGGCCGCTGGTCGCGGCCAGGGCTGGAGCTGCACAACACGTACGGCCCGACCGAGACCACCGTCTTCTGCACGCACCACGTCTGCCCGGCCGGCCCGCTGGCCGCCCCGCCGCCGATCGGCGCGCCGCTGGCCCACCAGCGCGCGTACGTGCTCGACCAGCGGCTGCGGCCGGTACCGGTCGGCGTGCCCGGGCAGCTCTTCGTCGCCGGCACCGGCGTCGCGCACGGCTACCACAACCGGCCCGGGCTCACCGCCCAGCGATTCCTCCCCGATCCGTACGGCGAGCCGGGCCGGCGCATGTACGCCACCGGCGACCTGGCCCGGTGGCGCTCGGACGGCGTGCTCGAATACCTCGGCCGGATCGACCGGCAGGTCAAGCTCCGCGGCCAGCGCATCGAACTCGGCGAGATCGAACACGCCCTGACCCAGCACCCCGGCGTCCGCCAGTGCGCGGTCGTGCTCCGCGACGGCAGCTACCTCGCGGCGTACGTCGTCGGCGACGCCGGCCCGGCCGAGATCCGCACGCACCTCGCCGAGCGGCTGCCCACGTACATGCTCCCGGCCGCGTACGTCACGCTGCCCGAGCTGCCGCTGAACCCGAACGGCAAGGTGGACACCGCCCGGCTGCCCGACCCCCGCCCGGCCGCGGTGGAGTACCGCGAGCCCCGCACCGACACCGAACGCTGGCTCGCCGACACCTGGCGGGACCTGCTCGGCGTCGACCGGGTCGGCACCGGCGACACCTTCTTCGACCTCGGCGCCAACTCCCTGCACACCACGCAGCTCACCGCCCGGACGCGCAACCATCTGGAGGTCCAGTTGGACCCGCGGGACCTGTTCGCCAACCCCACCCTGGAACAGCTCGCCACTCGCATCGACGAGGCCCGCGCCACCACGGCCGGCGATCCGCCTCCCGACGCGCCGGAGGAGGAGCTCGACGACGAGATCGCCGCGCTGGAGCGGATGCTGGCCGAGAAGCGGGCCGCGAAGGCCCGGCGCGCCCAGGCGCAGCGGCCCCGGGCCGTCTCCCGGGACGGGAAGCTGCCGTGCACGCTCCAGCAGGAAGGGCTCTGGTTCGTCCAGCAGATGGACCGCTCGTCGCCGGTGTACCACATCGGCTTCGGGCTGCGGCTGCGCGGCGTACCGGTGCGCGCGGCGCTGGAGGGGGCCCTGCACGCCCTCGTACTTCGCCACGAGGCGCTGCGCACGCGGTTCGTCGCCGACGACGGCGTACCCCGGCAGGTGGTGGACCCGGCGCCGGACACGCCGCCGCCACTGTCCACGGTGGACCTCGACGGCGCCGACGTCGAGCGGTGGGTCGCCGACGAGATCGCCCGGCCGATGGACCTCGCCGCCGGGCCGCTCTTCCGGGCCGCGCTGGGCCGGGTCGCGCCCGACGACCACGTGCTCGCGCTCGTGGTGCACCACATCGTGGCCGACGGCTGGTCGGTCGGCCTCCTGGCCGGCGAGCTGTCGCTGCTGTACGGGGCCGCGGTGCGCGGCGTCGACCCAGGGCTCCCGGAGCTGTCGACGCAGCCCGCCGACCACGCCGCCTGGCAGCGCGGCTGGCTCGACGGCGCGGAGCTTTCGCGGCAGCTCGGCTACTGGCGGACGGCGCTGGCCGATCTGCCCACTGTGGACTTCCCGACCGACCGGCCGCGCCCGGCCCAGCCCACCGGCGCCGGCGCCAACCGGCAGCGGCGGCTCCCCGGCGCGCTGTCGACGGTGGCCAGCGCCTACGCCCGTACCCATCGCGTGTCGTTTCTGGCGGTGGTGCAGGCCGCGCTGCTGACCGTGCTGCACCGCTACACCGGCCAGACCGACCTGCCGATCGGCTCGATCTTCTCCGGCCGCACGCGGGCCGAGATCGAGCCGCTGGTCGGCTTCTTCGCCAACACGCTCGTGCTCCGTACCGACGTCGGCGGCGACCCCAGCTTCGCCGAGGTGGTGCGCCGCTGCCACCACAGCGTGCTGGACGCGACCGTGCACCAGGACGTGCCGTTCGGGCTGGTGGTCGAGACCTTGCAGCCGGAGCGGACCGCCGGCCGGAACCCGCTCTTCCAGATCAGCCTCACGCTCCAGCCGGGGCGGGGCGGTGGTGGCGAGGGCCGGCTCGACCTGGGCGGGCTCACCACCGAGTCGGTGAACGTCCCCACCGGCTACGCCCGCTTCGACCTCGGCATCGACCTGGCGGAGAGCCCGGACGGCACGCTCGAGCTGGCCGTCGAGTACTCCACCGAGCTTTTCGACGCCGACCGCATCGACCGGCTGACCGACCACCTCCTCGCCGCGCTCGCCGCCGGGCTCGCCGCGCCGGAGACCGCCATCGCCGAGATCGACCTGCTCTCCCCCGCCGAACGCGAGCGGGTCCTGCGCACCTGGAACCCGCCGCCGGTGCCCCGGGACACCGGACTGCTGCACGAGATGCCCGGCCGGCACGACCCGGACCGCCCGGCCGTGCGGTTCGGCGACGCCGAGCTGACCTACGGCGACCTGGAACGCCGGGCCAACCGGCTGGCCCGGGCGCTGCTCGACGCCGGCGCCGGTACCGGCCGGATCGTGGCCCTGCTGCTGGAACGCGGCCCGCACCTCCCGGTGGCCCAGCTCGCCGTGCTGAAGGCCGGCGCCGCCTGGACCATGCTCGACCCGCAGCTCCCGGCGGCCCGGCTCGCCTTCCAGGTCGCCGACGCGGCGGCGGCGCTCGTGCTGGCCACCACCGACCTGGCCGAGCTGGCCCCGGACGGCCCGCCGCTGTGGCGCCTGGACGAGATGGACCTCGCCGGCCCGGAGACGCCGCCCGAGGTCGAGGTGCGGCCGGACGACCCCGCGTACCTGCTCTACACCTCCGGCTCGACCGGCCGGCCCAAGGGCGTCATGGTGACGCACCGGTCCGTGTACGCCTACTGCCAAAACGCCGTGGAGATCTTCGACATGACCCCGGACGACCGGGTCGTGCAGGTCTCCAATCCCGCCTTCGACGCCAGCATCTTCGAGATCTACGCGGTCTGGCTGGCCGGCGCCACGCTGGTCGGCACGGCGCGGGAGACGGTCACCGACCCGGAGGCGTTCACCGCGCTGCTGCACGCCGAGGCCGTCACGCTCGCCTACCTGCCGCCGGCCATCCTGGGTCTGCTCGACCCGGCCAGGCTCACCGGCAGCGCGCTGCGCGGGGCGTTCAGCGCCGGCGAGGCCCTCCCCACCGAGCAGGCCAACCGGTGGTACCGACCCGGTTTCGCGATGCACAACTCGTACGGGCCGACCGAGACCACGGTCATCTGCACCAACTACCCGCTCCCGGACACGCCCCTGCTCAGCCCGCCACCGATCGGCGCGCCGCTGCCCAACCACCGCACGTACGTGCTCGACAAGCGGCTCCAGCCGGTGCCGATCGGCGTGCCTGGGCACCTCTACGTGGGCGGCAGCGGCGTCACGCTCGGCTACCTGAACCGGCCGGCGCTCACCGCGCAGAGCTTCCTCGCCGACCCGTACGGCGGCGCGCCCGGCGAGCGCATGTACGGCACCGGCGACCTGGTCCGCTGGCGTTCCGACGGGCTGATCGAGTTTCTCGGCCGGATCGACCGGCAGGTCAAGATCCGCGGCCAGCGGGTCGAGCTCGGCGAGATCGAGTACGCGCTGGTGCGGCATCCCCGGATCCGGCAGAGCGCGGTGGTGCTCCGCGGCAGCACGCTCGCCGGGTACATCGTCGGCGACGCCGACCTCGACGAGCTGCGCCGGTTCCTCACCGAGCGGCTGCCCACGTACATGATCCCGACCGCGCTCGTGCCGCTGGCCGAACTGCCGATCACGCCGAACGGCAAGCTCGACACCGCGCGCCTGCCCGACCCGGGCTCGGTGGCGGCCGACTACGTGGCGCCCCGCACCGGCACCGAACGCTGGCTCGCCACCGCCTGGCAGGACCTCCTCGACACCGACCAGATCGGCGCCACCGACAACTTCTTCGACCTCGGCGGCAACTCGCTGCACGCCACGCGGCTCACCGCGCGGGTCCGCGACCAGCTCGGCGTGGAGTTCCATCCGCAGCACCTGTTCACCAACCCCACGCTCGAAGACCTGGCCGCCCGGCTGGACCAGATCCGCGACGACGGCGACACGCGGTCCGACACCGGCGTCGTGACGCTGCGCGCCTCGGGTACGCGGCCGCCGCTGTTCCTGGTGCATCCGGTCGGCGGGGCGGTCACGCCGTACGCGCAGCTCGCCCCGATGCTCGGCGACGACCTGCCGGTACACGCCATCGAGGATCCCGGCCTGCGCGGCGCGGTGCCGGAGGGCGGGCTGGTCGAGCGGGCCCGGCAGTACGTGGAGCTGGTCCGGCGCCTGCGACCGGACGGTCCGTACCACCTCGGCGGCTGGTCGATCGGCGGGATCATCGGGCTGGAGATGGCCCGGCAGCTCACCGAGGCGGGCGCGCGCGTCGACCTCGTCGTGGCGATCGACTCCGGCCTGCCTCGGCAGCGGGAGGAGGTCGGCGATGTCGACGCGCTGGTCGGGTTCGTCCGCGACCTGGCCGGGCGGGCCGGCATCACGGCGCCGGACCTCGACGCGGAGACGTACGGCCGGCTCGACCGGGAGGCGCTGGAGGAGCGCGTGCTGGACGTGCTGGACAAGGCCGGCCTGGCGCCGAGCGGGCTGCGCGACGAGATGCGCGTGCGGATGCGCGTTTACGTCGCCAACATGCGCGCGCTCCACGCGCACGAGCCGCGGGCGTACGGCGGCCGGTTCGTGCTGGTGCGCGCGGCCGAGTGCCTGGCGCCGGCGGAGTTCGAGCGGTGGCCCGCGGTCTCGCCGGACATCGAGTACCGGACCGCGCCCGGCAACCACTTCACGATGGTGCAGCCGCCGCATCTGACCGGCCTCGCCGCCGTCCTGCGTGACGTGCTGTCCGGGACCGGCGACCGGTGACGGTGGCCTCCGGGGCCCGGTTGCGCCTGGGCGACCTGCACGCCAGCGTCGCCGACCCGGTCCTGGACACGATGAACTTCCTCAACGAGGTCACGTTCCGCTACCCCGACGCGATCTCGTTCGCCCCGGGCCGGCCGTACGACGGGTTCTTCGACGTCGAGCAGATGCTCGTCGACATCCGCCGGTACATCGACCACCTGCTCGCCCAGGGCGGCGGGGCGCAGCGGGTCCGCGACGTGCTCTTCCAGTACGGCCCGGCCAGCGGCCAGATCCGCGAGCTGATCGCCGACTGGCTGCGCGCGGACGAGGGCGTGGACGTACCGGCCGGGTCGATCGTCGTCACGGTCGGCGCGCAGGAGGCGATGGTGCTCGCGCTGCGCGTGCTGATCGCCGGGCCGGACGACGTCCTGCTCGTCTCCAGCCCCTGCTACGTGGGGATCACCGGCGCGGCACGCCTGCTCGACATCGAGGTGCGCGCGGTCGAGGAGGGGCCGGACGGGCTGCGCCGCGCCGACCTCGAAGCGGCGGTGGCGGCCGAGCGGGCGCGGGGCCGGCGGCCGCGGGCGCTGTACGTGATTCCCGACCACGCCAACCCCTCCGGCAGCACGATGCCCCTGGCGGCCCGCCGCGAGCTGCTCGACGTCGCCGACCGCCTCGGCCTGCTGGTGCTGGAGGACAGCCCGTACCGGCTGGTCAGCCCCGGCCCACGGCTGCCCACGCTGAAGGCGCTGGACCGGCACCGCGCGGTCGTGCACCTGGGCTCGTTCTCCAAGACGCTCTTCCCCGGGGCCCGGGTCGGGTTCGCCGTCGCCGACCAACTGGTGGAGGACGGCGCGGGCGGCACCGCGTTCCTCGCCGACGCGCTCACCAAGGTCAAGAGCATGATCACGGTGAACACGTCGCCGCTGAGCCAGGCGGCCGTCGCCGGCATGCTCCTCCGCGCCGGCGGCCGTGCGTCCGCGCTCAACGTGGCGACGTCCGCGTACTACGGCGACGCGATGCGCACCACGCTCCGGCACCTCGACGCGGCCTTCCCCGCCCGGCGCCGGACCGCCCTCGGCGTGCGCTGGAACGCGCCGACCGGCGGCTTCTTCCTCGCCGTCTCCGTCCCCTTCGTGGCGGACAACGCCGCGCTGCGCCGCTCGGCGCGGGAGTACGGCGTGATCTGGACCCCGATGTCGTACTTCTATCCCGAGGGCGGCGGGGACACCGGCATCCGGCTGTCGGTCAGCTACCTGAACGAGGCGGAGATCGCCGAAGGGGTCGGCCGGCTGGCCCGGTTCATCGAAGCGGAGATCGCCGATACGCGAGGGAGTGGGTCGCAGTGATGACGACGGTCGTGGTCCGGCCACGCAGCAAGCCCCGCATGTGGGGATGGACGTTCCGATGACGCGGCGGGACGAGTTCGTCGTCAGCGTCGACGGCGAGCGGCCGCTGTCGGCCGAGGCGGTCGCGGTGGTCGCCGCGGCGTGCGACGCGGCCGAGGACGCGTCCCGGTACGGCGCCGCGGACGCCCACGTGGTCGTGCACGTCTCCGGCACGCCCGGGCCGGCCTGGGCCGCCGAGCTGACGGTCGGGCTGGTCAGCAAGTGGGAACGCGCGCTGCGCCGGCTGGAGCGCCTCCCGATGGCCACCGTCGCCGTGGCCACCGGCGACTGCGGCGGCCCGGCGCTGGACGCGCTGCTCGCCACCGACCACCGCGTCGCCGCCACCTCGACCCGCCTGCTGCTGCCGGTCAGCGGCGGCGGCACCTGGCCGGGCATGGCGGTGTACCGGCTCGCCCGCCAGGCCGCGAACGCCGCCGCGATCCGCCGGGCGGTGCTGTTCGGCGTACCGCTGGAGGTCGCCGACGCGCTCGCCGCGCACCTGGTGCACGAGGTGACCGACGACGTGGCCGGCGCGCTCGCCCGCGCGGCCCGGCTCGCCGCCGCGGTCTCCGGCACCGAACTGGCGGTGCGGCGGCAACTGATGTTCGACGCGCCGACGGTCAGCTTCGAGGACGCGCTCGGCGCCCACCTGGCCGCCTGCGACCGGGCGCTGCGCCGGGCGGGCGCCTGGCCGGCGGCGTGACCGGCATGCCGGGAGGTGACCTCGCGGCGGCGCGGGACCGGCTCGCGCGCGCGGCCGGGGAGGTCGAGGCGGTGCTCGACGCCCTGCCCGAGCCGGCCGGCCGGGCACCGGAGCAGGTGGCGACCGCCACCGCCGCCAAGGAGCGGGGGCGGGCGGCCCGCTGGGCGTTCCTGGCCGCGCACGCCGACGCGGTCTACGACGAGCTGACCGCCGGCCGTGCCCGGTCGTTGCGCCTGGCCGCGCTGGTCGAGGCGGCGGCGGTCGCCTTTCCCGGGCTCGTACCGGCGGCGGACCGGCTCGCCGCCGACCGGTCCCGGCCGCAGGCGGAGAAGGAGGGGTACGAGGTCGACCAGGGGATCTTCCTGCGCTTCGTGCTCGACTCCCCGGTGGCCGGGCCGCACCTGGTCGACGCGATGCTCCGCCCCACCGACCGGGCCGCCCGGCTGCTGGCCGACTACCTCCGCACCGGCGCCGCCGACCTCGGCACGGTACGGCTGGCGCGGCGGGACGGCGCCGGCCACCTGACCATGTGCCGGGGCGACCGCCTCAACGCCGAGGACGAGCGGCAGGTCGACGACATGGAGACCGCGGTCGACCTGGTGCTGCTCGACCCGGACGCGCGGGTCGGGCTGATCCGGGGCGGGGAGATGACGCACCCCCGCCACCTCGGCCGCCGCGTCTTCGGCGCCGGAATCGACCTCAGGGCCCTGCACCATGGCCGGATCGGGCTAGTCGACTTCCTCCTGCGCCGCGAACTCGGCTACGTGCACAAGCTCGTCCGCGGCCTGGGTACCGGCGCTGAGGGCTGGCCGCCCGCGACGGTGACCAAGCCCTGGGTGATGGTGGTGGACGGCTTCGCCATCGGCGGCGCGGCGCAGCTGCTGCTGACCGCCGACCACGTCATCGCCTCGGCCGACGCCTACCTCAGCCTGCCCGCCGCCCAGGAGGGGATCGTGCCCGGCGCGGCGAACCTGCGGCTGACCCGGGCCGCCGGCGCCCGCCTCGCCCGGCAGGTCCTCCTCCAGGGGCGGCGGCTGCGCGCGGCCGAGCCGGACGCCCGGCCGCTGGTCGACGAGGTGTGCGAGCCGGGCGAGTTGGACGCCGCCGTGGCCGCGAGCCTGGAGCGCCTGAGCGGCCCGGCGGTGCCGACCAACCGGCACATGCTCGCGCTCGCCGAGGAGCCGCCGGACGCGTTCCGCCGGTACGTCGCCGAGTTCGCGCTCCGCCAGGCGCTCCGGATCCACAGTGCCGACGTCGTCGCCAAGGTCGGCCGCTTCGCCGGGGAGGGGTGAGGGATGTCGCGTACGCACGAGACCCTGGAACGCGTCCGGGAGGTGTCCGCGGCGCGGCCGCCGGCGCCCGCGCCGCGGATCACCGGTGTGGGCACCGCCGTGACCGCCGAGTCGTACTCGCAGCAGGAGGTGCTCGCCCTCTTCGGCATCACCGACCCGAAGGTGCGGTCGGTCTTCCTCAACAGCGCGATCGAGCGGCGCTTCCTCTCCGTCCCGCCGCGCGACGCGAGCGGCGCGATCCAGCCCGAGACGCAGGGAGCGTTGCTGCGCAAGCACGCCCGGCTCGGCGTCGACATGGGCGGCCGGGCGCTGCGCGCCTGCGTGGCCGACGCCGGCGCCGCACTCTCCGATGTGGACTACCTGTGCTGCGTCACCTCCACCGGCTTCCTCACCCCGGGCGTGAGCGCCCTGGTCATCCGGGAGCTGGGCCTCGACCCCGGATGCGGGCGCGTGGACGTGGTCGGGATGGGCTGCAACGCCGGCCTCAACGCGCTCAACGCCACCGCCGCCTGGTCGCGCGCCAACCCCGGCCGCCTCGCGGTACTGCTCTGCGTCGAGGTCTGCTCGGCCGCGTACGTCGTGGACGGGACGATGGGCACCGTCGTGGTGAACAGCCTCTTCGGCGACGGCGCCGCCGCGATCGCGCTGGTCACCCCCGCGCGCGGCGATGGCGGGGAGCATCCGCCGGCGGGTCCGAGCGTGCTCGCGTTCGCCAGCCACATCATCACCGACGCCTTCGACGCGATGCGGTACGACTGGGACGAGGAGCAGGGCAAGTTCAGCTTCCACCTCGACCCGGAGATCCCGTACGTGGTCGGCGCGCACGCCGAGGGGGTCGTCGACCGCCTGCTCGTCGCGGCCGGGCTACGCCGGGGCGGGGTCCGGCACTGGCTGGTCCACTCCGGCGGCAAGAAGGTCATCGACGCCGTACGGGTCAACCTCGGCCTGACCCGGCACGACGTACGGCACACGATCGAGGTGTTGCGCGACTACGGCAACCTCTCCAGCGGCTCGTTCCTCTTCTCGTACCAGCGGCTGCTCCGCGAGGGCGTGGCGGCCGAGGGCGACTACGGCGTGCTGATGACGATGGGTCCGGGCTCCACGATCGAGACCGCGCTGATCCGGTGGTGACCCGGGTCCGCTACCTCAAGAAGGAGCACGTCGCGTACGTGACCCTCGACCGGCCGGCCGTGCTCAACGCGCTCGACCTGCGGACCCACGAGGAGCTGGCCGAGGTCTGGGACGACGTCGAGGCCGACGACGGCGTACGGGTCGCGGTGCTCACCGGCGCCGGCGACCGCGCCTTCTCGGTTGGCCAGGACCTGCGCGAGCGGGCCGCGCTCGACCGGGCCGGCGCGGCGCCCACCACGTTCGGCAGCCGGGGGCAGCCGGGCTGGCCGCGCCTCACCGAGCGCTTCGGTCTCACCAAGCCGGTGCTCGCGCGGGTCAACGGGTACGCGCTGGGCGGCGGCTTCGAACTCGCCCTCGCCTGCGACATCGTGGTGGCGGCGGAGCACGCCGAGTTCGGGCTGCCGGAGGTGCGGCTCGGCCTCGTACCGGGGGCGGGCGGGGCGTTCCGGCTGGCCCGCCAGATCCCGCTGAAGACCGCCATGGGCCACCTGCTCACCGGCCGGCGGATGGGCGCCGCGGCGGCGTACCGGCTCGGCCTGGTCAACGACGTCGTCCCCTACGCCGAGCTGGACGCGTGCGTCGCCGGCTGGACGGACGACCTGGTCCGGGCGGCGCCCCTGGCCGTACGCGCGGTCAAGGAGGCCACGCTCCGCTCGCTGGACATGCCGCTGCCGGAGGCGTTCACGGCGGACCATCCGGCCGAGCGCCGCCGGATGGCCAGCCGCGACGCGGTGGAGGGCCCGCGCGCCTTCGCGGAACGGCGGGAGCCGCGCTGGGAGGGGCGCTGATCCGGCCTCCCTGGTTCGTGTGACAAGACGCTCCCCGAGGCGGGCCCATAGATTCGGTACGCCGCAGCCGAACGGCCGCCGTGCCGTCGACTCACCGACCCGAAGAGGACCCATGGCAGCGCCAACCGCCGGGCTCCGCACGTTCGTGATCCTCTGGTGCGGACAGTTCGTCTCCCTGACCGGATCGTCCGTCTCCGGCTTCGCGCTGGGCGTGTACGCCTACCAGCTCACCGGCTCGGTGACGACGCTCGGGATCGTCTACGCGCTGGCCTACCTGCCGGTGATCCTGGCGTCCCCGTTCACCGGCTCGCTGGTGGACCGGTGGGGCGTCCAGCGCTCGCTCGTGGTGAGCAACATCGGCAACCTGGTGGTGATGCTGACCCTGGCCGGGCTGCTGATCACCGACACGTTCGTCACGTGGCACATCTACGTCCTGGTCGCCGTCATCTCGGTGATCGGGGCGTTGCAGACCCCCGCCTTCGAGGCGTCGGTGCCGCTGCTGGTCCCGAAGCGGCACCTCGGTCGGGCGAACGGCATGCGGATGGTGGCGCTGGCGACGAGCCAGGTGATGGCCCCGGTGGCCGCTGGGTTCCTGCTGATCAGCATCGGCATCGGCGGCATCATCCTGGTCGACTGCGCGTCGTACGCCGTCGCCCTGATCACGCTCGCGCTCATCCGCATCCCGCGCCCCGGCGGGGAGGCGGCCGGGTCGCCCAGCGTGGCGTCGCTGCTGGCCGACTTCGCGGTGGCGTGGCGGTACGTCGTCATGCGCCGCGGGCTGCTCGCGTTGATCTACTTCCTCGGCGCGCTGAACTTCTGCGCCGGCTTCGTCGACCTGCTCTTCACCCCGCTCGTCCTCGCCTTCGAGTCCTCGGACGCGCTCGGCACCGTACTGTCGATCGGTGGCATCGGCATGATCGCGGCGAGCCTGGCGATGAGCGCGTGGGGCGGGCCGCGCCACCGGGTCAACGGCGTGCTCGGCTTCTCGCTCGTACTCGGCGTCGCCACCGTCATCGGCTCGTTCCGGCCGAGCGTCCCGCTGGTCGCCGTCGGCGCGTTCCTCTTCCTCGGCGCGCTGGCCATCGTCGTCGGCAACAACCTGACCATCTGGCAGAGCAAGGTCGAACCCCAGCTGCTGGGCCGCACGATGGCGATGATGAACATGGTCGCGTCGGCCCCCCAGCTCGTCGCCTACGCGCTGGCCGGCGTGACCGCCGACCGCGTGTTCCAGCCGCTGGTCGGCCGCGACGAGGTCCGCTCGCCGGTCGTCGCCGCGCTGGTCGGCGACGGACCCGGCCGTGGCATCGCGCTGCTGCTCATGGTGATGGGCGTACTCATCGTCGTCTGCGTGGTGGTCGGCTACGCGCATCCGCGGCTGCGCCACCTGGAGGACGAGCTGCCGGACGTGACAGGAGAGGAGCCATCCGTGCCCGCTGAGCCCGCGCCGGCGCAGGCCGCCAGTACCCGGTCGGCGCCATGACCACCGTCGAGAACGCGCCCGCTTCCGCCGTCGCCGACCTGGAGTACTGGAAGCGCAAGCTCGGCGGCGACCCGCCCGTGCTGGACCTGCCCAGGGACCGCCCTCGACCGTCCACGATGGACTCGGCCGTGCGCACCGCGCCGCTGCGCGTGGACGCGGCGGCGGTACGCGCGTTCGGCCACCTCGCCCGCGCCGAGCAGACGACGCCCTTCGTCGTGACGCTCGCCGGATACCAGGTCTTCCTCGCCCACCTGAGCCGGCAGCGGGACATCGTGGTGGGGGCGCGGCTGGCCGGCGGCGCGAGCCCCACGCCGCTGCGGACCGCGCTCGACGGCACGCCGACGTTCCGTGAGGTGGTCCGCCGCGTGCGCCAGACGGTACGGGAGGCGGAGGCGCACGGTGCCGGCCCGCTCGACGACCTGGCGGCCGAACTGTGCGTGCCGCGCATCCCCGGCGTCCCGCCGCTCTTCCAGGCCGCGTTCCACCATGGACGGATCGGGGAACGGGCCGGGCGCGTGGACGTGGAGGTCGCGCTCCGCGAGGCCGGAGGCGAGCTGGCCGGTCTGCTCGCCGGCCCGGCGGACCTCTTCGACGAGTCGACCACGACCCGGTACGCCGCCATCCTCCAGCACCTGCTGGGGCGGCTGGCCGCCGCGCCGGACACGCCGGTCTTCGCGCACTCGCCGCTGCCGCCGGGCGAGCGCGAGCGGATCCTGTACGGGCTCAACCGGTACGAGCGTCCCGACATCGCGTACACGACGATGGCCCAGCCCTTCGAGGAGCAGGTCCGCCGTACCCCGGAAGCGGTGGCGCTGGTGAGCGAGGCGGGCAGCCTCACGTACGCCGAGCTGAACGCCCGCGCCAACCAGCTCGCCTGGCACCTGCGCGGAGCGGGGGCCCGGCCGGGGGCGTTCGTCGTGGTCAGCATGGAGCGCGGCCTGGACCTGATGGTGGCGCTGTACGCGGTGGCCAAGAGCGGCGCCGCGTACGTGCCGATCGACCCCGAGCTGCCGGACGCCCGGATGGCCTTCATGCTGGAGGACTCCGCGCCGGTCGCCGTGCTCGTGGACGGACGGGCCCGCGCGCGGGTACCGGCCGGGCCGTGGCAGGTGCTCGCGGTCGACGAGGACGCGGCGCGGTGGGCCGGCGAGCCGGCGCGTGACGTACCGCCGGAGCCCGGCAACCACCTCATCCACATGCTCTACACCTCGGGCACGACGGGCCGTCCCAAGGCGGTGGCGTACCCGGTCGACGGCGCGCTCGCCGACATCTTCTGGCTGCACGGCGCGTACCCCTACCGGCCCGGCGACACGGCGATCCTGAAGACCTCGTACGGCTTCGACGTGTCGATCTGGGAGATCTTCTGGCCGCTCTACCACGGCAGCCGGGTCCTCATCTGCCCGCCGGGCGCGCACCGCGACCCGGCCCGGCTCCGTGACCTCGTCGACGAGTACCAGGTGACCGCCATGTTCATGGTGCCGTCGATGATGCAGCCGTTCTACGACCACACGCCGCCGGGCAGCTGCCCCTCGCTGCGGTGGGTCTTCTGCGGCGGCGAGGCGGTGACGCCCCGGGTCCGCGACGGCTTCCACGAGCGCTTCGCGGCCGCGATCGTCAACTGCTACGGCCCGACCGAGCTGGGCTGCGTGGCCGAGACCGTGCTCCCGGTCGAACCGGACGCGCCGGTGATGGTCGGCCCGCCGCCGGCCCACCGCCGCGCGTACGTACTCGACGACAACCTGGAGCCGGCGCCGGTCGGCGTGCCCGGCGAGCTGTTCGTCGGCGGCGAGGTGGGCATCGCGCAGAGCTACCACCGCCGGCCGGGGCTGACCGCGGAGAAGTTCCTGCCCGACCCGTACGGGCTTCCCGGCGGCCGCATGTACCGCACCGGCGACCTGTGCCGCTACCGCGCCGACGGGGTCCTGGAGCACCTCGGCCGGATCGGGCGGCAGGTGAAGATCCGCGGGATGCGCATCGAGCTGGCCGAGATCGAGGCGGTCCTCGCCGAGCACGAGGACGTCGCCCAGGCCGTGGTCACCGTCGTGCCCGACAAGGGCGGGGAGATCGCCGCCTTCGTGGTGCCGGCGGCCGGGCGGCCGGTCCCGGTGGCGGAGCTGGTCGCGCACGCCCGCCGGCTGCTCCCCGCCCACATGGTGCCGCCGACGCTCACGCTGGTGGGCGAGATCCCGACGTTCGTCCACGGCAAAATCGACTTCGGTACGCTGCTCCGCCTCGAACGCACGCCGGCCGAGCCGCGGGCGGTGGTCGCGCCCCGGGACGGCACCGAGGCCAAGGTGGCCGCCATCTACGCCGAGGTGCTGCGGCGCGACTCGGTGAGCGTCACCGACAGCTTCTTCACGCTCGGCGGGCACTCGCTGCTGGTCTTCACGCTCATCGAGATGTGCGAGGCCGAGTTCGGCGTGACGCTCGCGGTCAAGGACGTGCTGGGCGCGCTCTCCGCACGGCAACTGGCCGCGCTGATCACCACACGCACCGCCACGGGAGGTCGAGCGGCATGACGACGGAGGCCGGGCTCGGCGCGCCGGCGCGCCCCGACGGGACGGTCCACGCGGACGACGTACTGGCCGAGGTGCTCAAGGTCGACCTGGCCGACCCCCGGCTGTACGCGACCGACCGGCCGGAGCGGATCTGGCGGACGATGCGGGGCGCCGGCCTGCCGCTGCGCATGCCCGGGCCGCGGGAGCACTGGGCCGTCACGCGCTACCGGCAGGTCCGCGACGTGCTCGGGCAGAGCCACCTGCTCTCCTCGGAGAGGGGCATGCGGCTGGGCGAGAAGGCGAGCGACGGGCAGGCCGGCGAGGCGGCCGGCGGCATGTCGATGCTGGTCACCGACGACCCGGCACACGGCGAGATGCGCAAGGCGCTGGAGTCGGCGTTCACCCCCCGACAGATGCGCCGCCTCGCCGGCGGCACCGAGGCCCTCGCGCGGCGGCTCGTCGTCGAGGCGGCCGCGCAGCCGTCGGTCGACTTCGTGGCCTCGGTCGCCACGCCGCTGCTCACCACCGTGGCCTGCGACCTGCTCGGCGTACCGGAGAGCGACCGGCCGCACGTGGCCAGCCTGACCAGCACGGCCTTCAGCGGCTCGGGCCACGCCACCGCGTCCGCCACGGCCCAGATCGGCGCGCACACGCAACTGCTCGAGTACTGCGCCGAGCTGATCGCGAGCAAGCGCCGTGCCCCCGGCGACGACGTGGCATCGCTGCTGGCCCAGGCCCGCATGAACGGCCGCCCCATGCCGACCCACATCGCCGTCATGAACTGCCACGACTTCATCCTGGGCGGCAACGCCTCGGCGAGGTTCATCCTCACCTCCATCCCGGTGACGCTGGTACGCCACCGTCCCTTCTGGACAGAGCTGCGCACCGGCCGCGCCGACTTCGACGTCGCCACCGAGGAGCTGCTGCGCTTCGAGGCACCGGTCAACCACCTGATGCGCACGCTCACCGGCGACGTGGAGGTCGAGGGCGTACGGATGCGCGCCGGCGAGCTGGTCACGCTCTGGCTCCGCTCCGCCAACCGCGACGCCGACATCTTCGACGACCCCGACACGATGCGCGCCACCGGACGCCGCCACGCCCACCTCACCTTCGGCCACGGCCCGCACTACTGCATCGCCGCGTACCTGGCCCGCCTGGAGATCCGGTCACTGATCCGCGCACTGGCCGAGGAAGTGGCCGACGCCGAGCTGAGCGCGCCCCCGCGACGCATGGAGTCCAACTTCCTGCGCGGCTACCGGGCCGTGCCGGTCGCCCTGCGTCCGCGCGCCTGACCCTCGCCCCGCACGCCGGCGACCGCTGCCAAGCAGGCGGCCGCCGGCGGGGTTCGAGCGTCGGGGGGTCAGGCCGCGCGTGGTGCGACGGCGGCGTGCAGCACCGCCAGCAGCTCCGGCGGGGCGTCGATGAAGCGGTGGTGGACGCCCGGGAAGACCACGAACTCGGTGTCGCCGCAGACCGCCCAGCCGGACATCTCGTCGGGGCGTACCTCGGTGTCGTCGGTCCAGCCGACGGCGGTGATCGGGCAGCTCAGCCGGGGCGGGTCGGGCACGTGGTAGCGCAGGCTCACGTCGATGTCGGCGCGCAGCACGTCGACGTAGATGGAGACCAGCTCGGGATGGGGCTTGTGGCCCATCGCGCGTACGGTCTTCTCCAGCTCCCCCGCCAGCTGCTCCTCGGTCATGCCGATCATGCGGCCGGTCAGCTCCTCCTGCGGGCCGGGCTGCGACGACACGAAGAGCCTGGCCGGGGCGGGCAGGCCGGCGCGGTCGAGCTGCACGGCCACCTCGTACGCGGCGAGGGCCGACCAGCAGTGGCCGAAGAACGTGAACGGCACGTCCAGGTACGGCGCGACGCCGGCGATCAGCGCGCGGGCCAGCTCCTCGAAGGTGTCCGGGATGCGCTCCCCGAAGCGGGTCAGCCGCCCGGGCAGCTCCACCGCGAGGAACTCGACGCCGTCCTTCTCCTCGGGCCAGTTCGCGAACACGGTGGCACCGCAGCCGGCGTGCGGGATGCAGAAGACGCGGCCCGCCGCCGCGGGCGACGGCGGGCGCTGGAGCCAGGGAGTCGTCGTCTCCACGACGGTCACCGCTCGCGGGCGTACAGGGCGGCGGCGTCGGGCTCGGCGGCGTCGCGGCGGACCCGCTCCGGCGGATACACGAACGGCAGCAGCAGCCCGGCCATCGCCGTGGTGACCAGAGCCATCACGACCATCAGGGAGTACAGGCCGCGGTCCAGCATGCCGAGTTGCAGGCCGACCGTGAGCACGATCAGCTCGGTGAGGCCGCGCGTGTTGATGAGGAGGGCGAGGACGGTCGAGTGCCGAGGGCGTACGCCGTTGACCCGCGCGCTGGCGAAGGCGCCGACGCACTTGCCGCCGACCGCGACCAGCATGATGAGCGCCAACTCGCCGAGGGCGGTGCCGTTCAGGGCGGAGAGGTCGACCTTGATGCCGGCGACCACGAAGAAGACCGGCAGCAGCAGCCACGCGCTCGTCTTCTCGATCCACGGCAGCGCCCGCTCCCGCAGGGCGACCGCGCCCTCGCGTGGCATCACGACGCCGAACAGGAACGCGCCGAAGATCGCGTGCAGCCCCATCCACTCGGTCGCGCTGGCCGAGAGGTAGAGGCCGACCGCCACGGCGGCGAGCACGCCGACGCCGGCCCACGCGCCGTTCGCCGCGTGCCGCGCGGCCAGCCGGGCCAGCAGTGGCCGGACGACCCTGAGCATGAGCGCGGCGAACGGCACCACGAGCAGGACCCGCCACGGGTCGCCGCCGCCGTCGGCGAGGGCCGTCACCACGGCCAGCAGTGACCAGGCGAGCACGTCGTCGACGGCGGCGCAGGCCAGCGCCAGCCCACCGATGGGCGTGTCGATCAGGCCCTTGTCGGTGAGAATCCGGGCCAGCACGGGAAACGCGGTGATCGACATCGCGGTACCCATGAAGAGTATGAAGGCCAGCTTGTTGTCGGTCGGATGGTTGGTGAAGAGGTAGAGCGCCAGCAGCGCGCCGAGGCCGAACGGGAGCGCGATCGAGCTGAGTGACACGGTCGTCGCGATGCGGCTCTGCCCCTGCAGCAGGCGATGGTCGAAGTGCAGCCCCACCAGGAACATGAAGACGCAGACACCGATGGAGGCGATCGTCGCCAGCGACGGCCGCACGTCGGTGGGGAAGACCGCGTCGGTGACGACGCCGCTGAAGAGCGTCGGCCCGAGCAGGATGCCGCCGAGGATCTCGCCGATCACCGGGGGCTGTCCCACCTTGCGGGCCAGCATGCCGAAGATCCGCGCGACGACGACGATCACCAAGATGGCGAGGAGAAATCTCGGTACCAGTTCCAGCTCCACCCCGTGTCCGTCCCTTCTGGTCGGTGCGTCGTGCCGTTGTCCTATGTGGTGGTCAGCGCGTGGAACACAAGCTCCTGGACGCCGCCTCGGCTCACCGCCGCGCCCAGTACGCGGACGCGGTCGCCGCGGTCCTCGACCTCGAGCCGCCCGCCGCGCTCGGAGAGCTGGAGCGCGGTGAGGGCGGTCCGGCCCAGCCGCCGCGCCCAGAACGGCGCGAGCTTGCAGTGCGCGCTGACGCACACCTGGTCCTCGTCGACCCCGAGGGACGGGAAGAAGGTGCGGGAGACGAAGTCGGCACCGCCGGTGGCCGGCGCGGTGACGATGTGCCCGCGGAAGGGCTGCCGGGCCAGTGCGGCGAAGTCCGGGCGGATCGCGGCCACCGCCTCCGCCGACTCGACCTCGACGAGGACGTCGTCGCTGGAGACCGCGCACGAGGCGGCGGCCACGCCGAGCGCCTCCAGCAGCCCCGGCGGCGGGGCGGCCGGGGTCAGCGCGGCGGACGGCAGGTCGATCGCCACGAGGTCGCCGACCCGCTCGGCGTACAGGACGCCGTTGTCCGAGACGAACCGCAGCCGCGACCGCCCCGCGTCCGCCGCCTGGCCGAACAGGTACCGCGCGCTCGCGATCGTCGCGTGGCCGCAGAGGTTGATCTCCTTGTACGGCGTGAACCACCGCACGCGGTACTCCCCCGGCCCGGCCGCCACGACGAAGGCCGTGGTGGGCAGGCCGATCCGGTGCGCGACGCTCTGCATCGCCGCGTCGGCCGGGAACTCCGGCGCGGAGACCACCGCGGCCGGGTTGCCCGCGAACCGGTCGTCCGCGAACGTGTCAACGATGTGAAAGCGCACCGGCGGTGCTCCCCTCCCAGGCCCGGAAGACGCGGTCGATCGCCGCGCCCATCCCCCAGACCTCCTCGTACGGCGGCCCCTCCGGCCCGGAGTCGATGTCCCGCTGCCGCGCGTAGGCGGCGGTGGTCCACTCCGGCGTCGAGGGGTAGCGGTGGTGGTAGTCGTGGCTGGGCAGGTCTCCGACCACGACCAGGAGCCGGCACGGGATGTGGTAGAAGATCGTCGCCGCGGTCCAGCGCAGCCACGCCACGACCTGCGCGCCGGCCGGCATCGAGCGCGCCGGGACCGGCGCCCCGCAGTACCGTGCCGCGGTGTTGGCGGCCGTGTAGAAGCGGTGGCCGAACTCGGGGTTGCGCGGCCCCAGCCACTCGTGCTCACCGAGCCGGTCCAGCAACGCGCTGAGCTGCGCGAAGAGGATCACCGGCAGGACGAACGCGAGCAGCAGCACGAGCGCGCCGTTCGGCAGCCAGAACGGCAGCGACAGCCACCAGCCCAGCCACACGCCGAAGCCGGCCAGCCGCCACGAGCGCGACCTGAGGTTGCTGCCCACGCGCCCCAGGAACCCGCGCCAGTAGAACAGCGGCGAGAGGAAGACCGTCCAGGCCCGCCGCCACAGTTGCCGCCGCGACAGCCCGGGCCGGAACCCGAGGTCGAGCAGGAACTGCACCGGCGGGTCGGCCTCGGTGGCGAATATCTCGCGCCGGTGGTGGTTGTCGAAGTGCTCTTCTTTGAAGTCCCGGAAGGTGTGGAAGACGCTCAGGACCGTCACCACCTCGCCCCAGAACCAGTCGAGCCGGGACCTGCCGGAGAAGCGCCGGTGCAGCGCCTGGTGGGCGATGACCAGCACCATCATCCGCTCGCCGGTCACCGTCAGCACCCAGCCCAGCGGGAGGGCGAGGTACCAGAAGGGGAACATGGCGGCCACGGCCGCGGTCGACACCGCGAGGCCGGCGAGGAACAGCGCCAGCGTGACCGCCAGGTACGAGGCCCAGGTGTGCCGCAGCAGCGGCTTCTGGCCTGGCAGGGCCTTGCCGGTCTGCCAGGTCCAGAAGTGCTGCGTCCACGCCGGAAACCGCAGGTAGGTCGCCCGTACGTCTTCCACGAAACTCACCGAGCCGGGGCGGTTGCCTTGACGTCGGCCTCCAGGGCGAGACGGTCGAAGAAGGCCGTCCACAGCCGCCACATCTCGTCGGCGGCCGCGACGACCGCGTTCTCCTGCTCGGTGCCGAAGTCCGCCATCAGCGCGTGGTTGGCCTCTTCCACGTGGTCCGGCTCCTGCTGGACGTGGATCGAGACCCACTCGTTGTCGGTGACGCCCGTGGTCCGCTCGATCGCCTTGCCGATGCTGGAGACCATCAGCAGGTCGGTGGTCTCGGTCGCGAAGATGAAGCCGAGCGCGGCCTCCGGCGTCTCCGACGCCTTCCGGTAGCCCTCCACGAGGGCCGCCGTCTCCGGGTACGGGTCGGTGCCGACGACCCGGTCGCGGTCGAACCCGCACTTGTCCATCGAGTCGACGTAGATGACCTCGTGCGCCATGGTCACGTCGCCGCCGCCGGCCTCCTGGTTGAGGATCCGCGTGATCGCCGACTTGGCCGCGATGTCCGGCAGTACGGCGACGCAGCGTGCCAGGAACGTCGGGAAGTAGTGCAGGGGGTGCCACCACTGCTCGATGAGCGTGGCGGCCTGCTCCTTCGTGAGGGCGGCGGAATGTACCGCCGCGAAGAAGGGATGGTCGCGGAAATTCTTGTAGACAGGGCTCTCGGCCAGCCGATCGCCGAACGTCAACGTCCCGGTCATTTTCTGCTCCTTCGCAGGTTGCTCCAGTGTGGAGACTCGGCCCGGCTCAGGCGCCTTGCCGGTCGAGTGGGGTGAACGGCTCCCCCCACGCGTTCTCGCGCCGCAGCCGGTTGTGCCCGTACTCGTCCTCCCCGGCGACGAGCACGCAGCCGTGCCGGTCGAGATCGAAGTGGTGACCGAACTCGTCGAACTCGGTCATCCCGCCGTAGACCCGCACGTGGGTCGGCACCACCCGGATCGCGTACCCCATCCGCTGGCGCTTGCTGACGTTGGGGTTCGATCCGTGGATGCAGCGCGCGGTGAAGATGAAGAACTGTCCCGCCCGCATCTCCAGGTGCCGCACGTCCTCCTGGTCCGGGTCCCAGTTCTTGTCGATCTTGATGTCCTCGTAGTTGTACCCGAAGAAGGAGTTGTCCCGCGCCGAGCCGTTCCACTTCATCGGGGCGTGCTCGTCGTACCGCCACTGGCGGTGGCTGCCCGGGATCACCTTCATGCAGCCGTTGTCCCTGGCCGCCTCGGTGAACGCGACCCAGCAGGTCAGCTCCATCGGCGCTGCCGGCGAGTGCTCGGTGGCCTCGAGCATCCCCTCGCTCGTCTCGCCGATCGCGTACGTCTCGACCTGGTGCCAGCCGGTGCCGGAGTCCCCGGGGTTCTTGGGGAAGAACTCGGTGCGCCAGCAGAGGATGTCCGAGCCGATGATGGCCTGCATCCGCCGTACGATCTCCGGCTCTACGATGAGCCGGCTCAGGCCCGGTATGTCGAGGTGACGGTCGTAGTTCACCGGGTTGTCGAATGCCTTGCGCGCGTTGTTGGCCGGGTCCAGCAGGGCCTTGCGCTGCGCCTTCCACCAGGCCGTCATCTCCTCCGGCTCCCAGAGGGTGAACGGGCCGATGTAGCCCTGCTCGGCGAAGGTCTTCCGGTCAATTTCGAGGTCCATCTGCTGCTCCCTACCGCCCGACGAGCTCCAGCGCCGCGTCCAGTTCCCTTGCCGCCTCGGTGACGTGTTCTCCCCTGATGAACCCCCAGTGGTCGCCCTGGATGGAGGTGACGGTGAGCGTGCCGGTGCAGAGGCCGCGCATGGCCTCGACAAGCCGCTCCTGGCGTTCGGCGCCGGAACCCGCCGCCTGGAAGAGGTGGACCGGCCCGGCGTACGGCGCCGGCCGGTACCGCATGGCCGCGTTCATGCACGACCGCGCGGTCTCCAGCGCGTTTCGCAGGTAGCCGCTGGAGGAGCTGGCCGCGATCGGCGCGCCCATCAGCTGGATCCACGTCTCGCCGGTGGTCAGCTCGGCGAGGTCCGCCTCGGTGGTGTCCGGGTCGTCGAGGCGCTCGACCACGGCGTTCAGCATGTCGAGGAACGGCGTCTGGTCCATCGCCAGGCCGGTGATCGGGTCGATCAGGGGGTTGGCGTCCAGCAGCGCCAGGAACTCCACCGCGCCGCCCTCGGCGGCCAACTGCTGGGCCATCTCGTACGCCAGCACGCCGCCGAAGGACCAGCCGGCGAGGCGGTACGGGCCCTCCGGCTCGATCACGCGCAACTGCTCCACGTGGACCCGGGCGATCTCGGCGAGCGAGCTGCCGAACGCCGGCGGCTCGCCCCGCCAGCCGACGCCGAGCAGCCGCAGCGGTGCCCGCGAGGCGCGCGCCAGCTCCCGGTAGCCGAGCAGCTCGCCGCCGAGCGGATGCGGCAGGTACAGGCCGCGCCCGGAGGGGCCGGCCCGGAGCGTGACGATCTGCGACGGGCTGACCCGCTGCGGGCCGGCCGGTGTGGCCGACTCCAGCGCGCCGGCGAGATCCTCGACCGTGCTGTACTCGATGAACATCGACAGGTCGACCGGCCGGCCGAGCGCCTGGCTCAGCTCGGCCACGACCCACGTCGCGAGCAGCGAGTCGCCGCCGACGTCGAAGAAGTCCTCGTCGTCGTCGAACTCGTCGTGCCCGAGGACCCGGGCCCAGATCGCCGTGATCACGCCGGTCACCGGGACGGCCTCGTCGGCCGGCGGGGCCGGTTCGGCCACGGCCGGCAGCTCGATCGCGGCCAGCGCCCGCGTGTCCACCTTCCCGCTCGACGTGCGCGGCATCCGCTCGACCGGCACCGTGCGCGCCGGCACCATGTACGCAGGCAGCAGGCCGCGTACGTGGTCGGTGATCTCGCGGTGCGCGACCGGGCCGTCGGTCTGCAGGTACGCGACCAGCACCGGGACGCCGTCCGCGACCTGGCGCAGGTCCACCGCGGCCGCCTCGACCCGGGGATGGCTCAGCAGGGCCAGCTCCACCTCGGCCGGCTCCACGCGGAACCCGCGCACCTTGAGCTGCGTGTCCGTGCGGCCGATGAACTCGTACGTGCCGTCGCCGCAGTCGCGTACCAGGTCGCCGGTGCGGTACAGGCGCTCGCCTGGGACGGCGGCGAACGGGTCGGCGACGAACCGCTCCGCGGTCAGTGCGGGGGCGCCGAGGTAGCCGCGGGCCAGGCCGGAGCCGCCGACGTACAGCTCGCCGACCTCGCCCTCGGCCACCGCCGCGAGCCGCTCGTCGAGCACGCGGCAGCCGACCCCGCCGACGGCGGCCCCGATCGACGGTACGGACGGCCACTCCGCCGCGCCGCCGGGGAGCGTCAGGCTGGTCACGAGGTGCGCCTCGGTCGGCCCGTAGTGGTTGTCCAGGCGGCAGCGCGGTACGGCGGCGAAGAACGCGCGGATGTCCGACGTGATGATCAGCCGCTCGCCCGCGGTGACGACGTGCTCCAGCGGGTCCGGCACCACGCCCCGGCGCGCGGCCGTGACCGCCATCATCTGGAGCGCCACGTACGGCAGGAACAGCCGCTGCACGCGGTGCTCGACGATCGCGTCGAGCAGCGCGGACGGGTCGCGCCGCAGCTCCTCCGAGGCGAGGACCAGGCAGCCCCCGGTCGCGAGCGTCGAGAGCACCTCCTGGAACGTCACGTCGAAGGTCGGCGCGGTGAACTGGAGCGTGCGCAGCCCCGGCCAGCCGCTGGCGACCTGCCAGCCGATCAGCCGGGACAGGCCGCGGTGCGGCATCGCGACGCCCTTGGGGGCGCCGGTCGAGCCGGAGGTGTGGATGACGTACGCGAGCGCGTCCGGGGAGGGCGCGACCACGGCCGCGGAGCCGCTCGCCGTCCCGGCCGCCGGCGACACGACCTCGGTACCGGCGGGCAGCCGCGCCGCGTTGGCCGGGTCGGCGACCGCGACGCGGGCACCGACCGCGCGCACGATCGCGGTGAGGCGCGCGTCCGGCGCGGTCGCGTCGAGCGGGCAGTACGCGCCGCCCGCCGCCATCGCGGCCAGCAGCGCGACGATCTGGTCGAGCGGGCGGTCCACCATCACGGCGACCGGCTGGTCCGCCCCGACGCCACTGGCGCGCAGCCGCTCGGCGAGCGCGTCTACGCGCCCGACCAGCTCGGCGTAGGTCAACGCGGTGCCGCCGGCGGCCGCGTCGACCAGCGCGTGCCGGTCGCCCTCGGTCCGCGCCTGGGCGCGCACGAGGTCGTACACGAACGGCGCGGCCGTCTCGACATCCGTGGTCGGCATCACGGTTTCGGTCATCGCGAAGGCCCATCAATCCGAAGTAGTCCACCCGTGGACCGACACTAGGTACGGCCGCGATTCCTGGGGCGTCACGTGAAAGGGCGACGGCCGTTCGGTGGTCGCAGGCGGATGCAGCAGCTCGGGCAGATCTTCGCCTCGGGGAGCGTGAACGCGAGACAGCACGTGCGGCGCTGCACCGTCACGACGCCGTCCGGGCCGGGCACGAGGTCGACCAGGTCGCGCACGCCGAGCGCGGTCAGCAGCACGTCGGCGTGCTCGGCCGCGGAGCCGGGGAGCACGTCGGCGGCGTCCAGCACGGCGTGCGCCACGCCCGAGGCGAGCGACCCGAGCAGCGTACGGGCGCCGAGCCGCGCGGTGCCCCGCAGATGCCCCAGCACGGGGTCGAGGTGCGCCTCCAGCAGCGCGGCGCGCAACGCGTCGAGCAGCTCCGCCTCGCCCGCCGCGACCTCGACGCCGGCACGGCGGGCCGCGACCGGATCCGCCGGCAGCACCGCCACGCGGACCGACGGGCGCAGCGCGAGGGTCAGCACCGCGCCCGGCGTCCCGGGGCGTACGAGCACGTCGGCCGGGCGCACCAGCGGGACGCGGCGGGCCGAGGCCCAGCCGACCACCGCGGGCAGGGCCAGCGCGTACGTGTACACCTTCCACGCCAGCGCGGCGGCGGCGTGCGGCGTGGCCCGCCGGCTGCGCGCCACGGAGGCGAGCAGCTCGGGCAGCCTGGTGCCGTCGGCGATGCTCGTGGCGCACATCCAGCCAGTCGCGTCGCCGACCACGAGTTCCGGTGCGAGGCTGCCGGGCGAGCCTTCCTGGAAGGCCGCGCGCAGCGTCGCCCGTACCGGGGCCAGCGGGTCGAGGCCGGCGAGGCGCACCGGAGCGTCGACCCCGTCGATGCGGCGCAAAGTCCACCCCGCCTTTCGATCGCGAGCCGTGCGTTCGGTGGCATCCGCTCGCACCGCGACGTTAGGTCCACCTAAGACGGCGAGGCAGTCACGTGAAGCGGCGACGGCCACCTGTCCGCCGAACCGGGGACAGGCCGTCCCGTTGACCCGCCGGCCGCCCAGTCCGTTAACTGAAAGCTCCAGCAGCCCAGGGCGTGTCTGGTGGATCTTTGCGGGGCTGCGGCGGGCCCAGGCGGCGCCCGGCGGCACCGGACGAAAGGCCACATACAACACCGGTATGCGACCTTCCGCCCGGCACCACCGGACCGCCGCCTGGACCTCGCCTCGCACCCACAAGATCCACCAGACACGCCCTAGCCATAGGAGGGTCTGTGCCCACGACGACGCACCGGGACAGCGACACGTCGACACCACCGGAGTGCGTCGGCCCGATGGCGATCTCGCCCGCGCTGGCGCGAGCGCTGCGGTCGCTGGCCGACGCGGCCACAGTGGACGATGTGGTCCCGTTGTCGGTCTGCGCCACCGAGCTTCTGCGGCGGCTGTCCCGCCCCGGCGCGCGGACCTGGGCCCACGTGATCTGCGGCCCTCGGGAGGCGGTCGCTCCACTGTCGACAGAGTGCTGGGATCCGGGGCTGAGCTTTCGCGCCGCCCTGTCCCGGTACGCGCGGCGTCGCATGTCGACGGTGCGGGTCGACCTGACCATCCTGGTCTCGCCGGACCACGACCGCCTGTACGTCGAGCGCATGACCGACTCGGCCGACCTGCCGACCGCGCAGCACTGCGCCGACTCGTTCCTGCACCTGCTGGCCAGCCTCACCGCGGAGCCGGACGCGCCGCTGGCCGCCCACACGCTGCCCGAGGAGGGCGGCGCCGGAGACTGACCGGGCCGACCGGCGACGGGCGAGGTCCGACCGGGCGAAATGTTACTGTCTGCGCCGTGGTGGACTTCGTCGGCGACGATCTCCAGGGCGCCCGGTTCGAGCGGGTCAACCTGGCCGGCGCGCGGTTCACCGAGGTCGACCTGACCGGTGCGGAGATCCATGGCGGCGAGCTGGCCGACTTCCGGATCCGCGGCGTCGACCTGCGCCGCGTCGTGCTGCGCGGGGTCGCCCTGGACGGCGTGGAGATCCACGGCGAGATCGGCTCGCTGACCGTCAACGGCGTCGACGTCGGCCAGTTCGTCAGCGACGAGCTCGACCGCCGATACCCCGAACGGGCCAGGATGCGCCCGACGGACGCCGCCGGCTTCCGCGACGCGTGGGACGTGGTCGAGCGGCTGTGGACCGGCACCGTCGAGCGGGCCCGCGGCCTGGATCCCGCGCTGCTGCACGCGTCGGTCGACGGCGAGTGGTCGTTCATCGAGACGCTGCGGCACCTGGTCTTCGCCACCGACTCGTGGATCCGGCGGGTCATCCTCGGCGACCCCTCGCCGTGGCATCCGCTCGACCTGCCGTGGGACGAGATGCGCGACACCGAGGGCATCCCCCGCGACCGGGCGGCCCGCCCCTCGCTCGACACCGTGCTCGCGCTCCGGCGCGACCGGATGGCGACGGTGCGGGAGGTCGTCGACGGCCTCACCGACGCGTCGCTCGACGCGCTCACCGAGCCGGTCGAGGCACCGGGATGGCCCGACCCGCGCGGCTACCAGGTGCGCGAGGTGCTGCTGCTCATCCTCAACGAGGAGTGGGAGCACCGGCTCTACGCCGAGCGCGACCTGACCGCGTTGGCCGCCCGCCCGTAACCTCTCCCCGGCCGCAACGCGCGATCGGCGGCGCGTTACAGCAAAATCAGCGACTTTGCTGTCTCAGCCGCAGCGTGAGGCAGCAAAAGCAGGGATATTGTCGGGATCTTCGCGGGCGGTACCCGGAGCTGTCCGCTGAACGCGGGACAGGCGGTCGTATTGACCCGCCCAGACCGATTTCGTTGACTGAGGACTCGACTGCCTCGCATCGGAGGAGCGGCCGTGACCGGCAGCCAGAGTCCCGCCCACAGCCCAGTCGCCACAGTGGAGCCCGGTGTCGTGGCCACCGTGCCCGACCTCGTCCGGGCCCAGGCGGAACGGTCGCCGGAGGCGGTGGCGGTCGAGTCGGCGGGCGACCGGCTGACGTACGCGCAGCTGCTCGCCGAGGCCCACGGTGTGGCCGAGCACCTGCGCCAGGCCGGCGTCGCGCCGGGCGACCTCGCGGCGGTGGCGGTGCCGCGCGGTGTCGACCTGGTCCCGGCGCTGCTCGGCGTGCAGCTCGCCGGCGCGGCGTACGTGCCGCTGGATCCCGAGCATCCGGCCGACCGGCTCAACTACATCCTGGAGAACTCCGGGGCCCGCGTGCTCGTGACGGCGGACGCGGCCGGCGCCCGTGGCCTGCGCGTGGCGACCCAGCTCCACCTCACCGACGTCGCGGTGCGCACCGGCCCGCTCCCCTCCCCCGCGCTCGCCCCCGGCTCCGCCGCCTACGTGATCTACACGTCCGGCTCGACCGGGCGTCCCAAGGGCGTCATGGTGACGCACGGTGCGTTCGCCAACTTCATCCAGTCGATGCGCGAGCGGCCCGGGCTGCCCGACGACGTCGTGCTGCCGGCGGTGACCACGGTCTCCTTCGACATCGCCGGCCTGGAGCTGTTCCTGCCGCTGACCACCGGCGGCCGGGTCGTGGTCGCGCGGCAGGCCGAGACGAGCGACCCGCGCCGGCTGGCCGCCCTGCTGGCCAGCACCGGCGCGCGGGTCATGCAGGCGACGCCGATCACCTGGCGGCTGCTGCTGGAGGCCGGCTGGTCGCCGCCGCCCGGCTTCACGGTGCTCTGCGGCGGCGAGCGGCTGCCGGCCGAGCTGGCCGACCGGCTGCTCGGCGACCAGGTCGTGCTCTGGGACCTGTACGGGCCGACCGAGACCACGGTCTGGTCCTCCGTCACGCGGTACGAGCGCGGCACGCCGGCCCGGTTCCATCCGGTCCGGGAGACCTCGCTGCGGCTGCTCGACGAGCACCTCCAGCCGGTGCCGCCGGAGACGGTCGGCGAGCTGTACATCGGCGGTACGGGACTGGCCGCCGGCTACCTCGGCCGCGCCGCCCTGACCGCCGCTCGGTTCGTGGCCGACCCCTACGCCGCGGTCGTGGGGAGCCGCCTGTACCGCACCGGCGACGTCGCGCGCCGCCATCCGGACGGGCGGATCGAGATCCTGGGCCGGAGCGACGACCAGATCAAGATCCGCGGCTTCCGGATCGAACCGGGCGAGATCGAGCACCTGCTGGCCCGGCATCCGCAGGTGGCCGAGGCGGCGGTGCGCGCGTTCGGCGAGACCGACGAGGCGACCCGGCTGGTGGGCTACATCCGCCCGGCCGACCCGGCGGACCCGCCCGACGCGCGGCGGCTCCAGCTGCACCTGGCCCGCTCCGCGCCGGCGTACATGATCCCGGCCCAGTTCGTGGTCCTGGACGAGTTTCCCCGTACGCCGAACGGCAAGCTGAACCGCGCCGCGCTGCCCGCCCCCGCCGAGTCGCCCCGCCCGACCGGTACGGCGGAGCCCGCCGCGCCCCCGGCCGCGGACGCGCGGGCCGGCGGCATGACAGAGCGGATCGCCAAGATCGTGGCCGAGGTGCTGGAGCGGCCGACCGTCGGCGCGCACGAGGACTTCTTCGCGCTCGGCGGCGACTCGCTCCGCGCCGTCCAGATCATCCTGCGGCTCAACGAGGAGCTGGCGACCGAGGTCCCGATCAACGCGCTCTTCGAGACCCGCACCGTGTACGGGCTCGCCGCGCTCCTCGACGCCGACGCCGCCCCGGAGCCGCAGCCCCTGGCCCTGCCCGGCGGGCGCGGCCCACGGCTCTCCGCCGCGCAGTGGCGGCTGTGGCTGCACCAGCGGTCGGCGCCGGAGAGCACCGCCGACAACGCGCCGGTGGTCGTGCGCCTGCCCGGCCCGCTCGACCTCGCCGCGCTGGAGTCGGCGGTCACCGGCCTGCTCGCCCGCCACGCGATCCTGCACACGCGGTACGACCAGGACGAGTCCGGGCTGCCGGTGCCGGTCGTCGAGCCGCCCGCGCCGATCCGGCTGGCGGTCGAGGAGGGCGACCCGCGAGCCATCCTCGCGGCGGAGTTGGCCCGCCCGTTCGACCTCGCGGCCGGGCCGCCGGTCCGCGTGCGCCTGGTGCGCCGGCCCGGCGACGACGGCGCGCTGCTGCTGATGGTCGCGCACCGCATCGCCGCCGACGACCGTTCCGGCGAGCTGATCGCGAGCCAGGTGCGGGCCGCGTACCGGGGCCGCACCGTGCCCGCGCCGCCGCTCGGCTACGGCGACTTCGCCGAGTGGCAGCGCGAGCTGTCCGCCAGCCCCGCCGCGCGCCGGCACCTGGACCGCTGGCGTACCACGCTGGCCGGGCTCGACACCGCCGAGCTTCCCGCCGACCGGCCCCGCCCGGCCACGCGCGACTGGCGCGCCGGCACGGTCCGGTTCGCGGTGCCGCCGGCGGCCGTACGCGCGCTCCAGGAGGTCGCGGCCGACCACGACGCCACGCCGTTCATGGGGCTGCTGGCCGGCTTCTACGCCCTGCTGGCCCGCCGCACCGGCGGTACGGACCTGGCGGTGGGCGTGCCGGTCGCCGGCCGGGACCGGCCCGAGCTGGAGGCCGTCGTGGGCATGCTGGAGGAGACCGCGGTGGTCCGGGTCGACCTCGGCGGCCGGCCCAGCTTCGGCACGCTGCTCGCCCGCGTGCGCGAGGCCACGCTCGCCGCCGTCGACCACGCCGTGCTCCCCTTCGAGGACATCGTCGCGACGACCGAGACCGTGCCGGCGCCGGGGCGCAACCCGCTCTTCGACGTCCTCTTCGCGCTCCACGGGATCCCCGCCGACCCGGCCGGCTTCCCGCTGCCGGACCCGCCGGGGACCAGGTTCGACCTCTGCTGCCACCTCACCGAGCGGCCGGACGGCGGCGTCGACGGCCGGCTCGACTACGCCACGCAACTCTTCGACGAGGCCACGGTCGCCGGGCTCGCGGACGAGTACGTGCGCCTGCTCGCCGAGGCCGGCGCCGATCCGGACGCGCCCGCCGCCTGACGTGGGCTGTCCCCGGAAGCGGGGAGGTGCCCACCGGCACGCGCGGCGGAATGCTTCGGGCATGAGCGTCATTCCCGCCTCGCGTGATCGCCGCCGCGTCCCGGTGGTGCCCGGATGACCGCCACGAGTGCCTCTCCCGGCCCGGTGCTCGACCGCACCGACCCGATCCCGGACATCGACCTGGTCGATCCCGATCCGGCGCGCATGGCCACGCACGACCGGGTCTTCGCGGAGCTGCGGCCGGAGCATCCGGTCTTCTGGCACGGCCCGAAGAGCCGCCCCGGCTTCTGGGCGGTGATCCGGTACGCCGAGACCCGGCAGGTCTACCGCGACTCCGCCAGCTACTCCGCCACGCACGGCATGACGCTCGACAGCCTGCGGACCGAGCAGGATCCGGCCAGCGGCATGATGGTCGAGGTCACCGACCCGCCGGAGCACCGCCGCCTGCGCCGCGGCATCGGCGCCTTCTTCGCGGACGGCGTGGTCGCCGACCTGGCGCCGATGGTCGACGCGTACGTCCGCGAGCTGCTCGTCGGCGTCCGCGACCGCGGTGAGCCGGTCGACTTCGTCGAGGCCGTCGCCGCCCGGATACCGACCTACGCCGCCGGCATGCTGCTCGGGCTGCCGCCGGAGGACCTGGAGTGGATCACGTCCCGCACGTCGCGGGTCTTCCTCTCCGACACGACCTCCGACGCGCCGGCCACGCTGCGGGACGAGGCCGAACAGGCGAACGGCGAGCTGCTCGGCTACTTCGCCAAGCTGCTGCGTACGGCCCGGCGCGGCTCCGGCGCGGAGAGCCTCGTCCAGCGGATGGTCGCGGGCACCGACAGCCGGGACAGCCTCACCATCGGCGAGGCGATCCTCAACGCGCTCAACCTGGCCATCGGCGGTACGACGACGACCCGCAGCCTGCTGACCAACCTCGTGCACGCGCTCACACGCTTCCCGGACGTGTTCCAGGCCCTGCGCGCCGAGCCCGAGGCGGTGCCGCTGGCGGTCGAGGAGGCCGTACGGTGGGCCAACCCGGTACGCCACCTCGCGCGGGTCGCCAGCCGCGACGTCGAGCTGGCCGGCCGGCGGATCCGGGCCGGCGAACCGGTCGTGGTCTGGCCCCGCTCGGCCAACCGCGACGAGGCGGTCTTCGCGTCGCCGGACACGTTCGACATCCACCGGCATCCGAACCCGCACATCGGCTTCGCCGCCGGGACGCACAGCTGCCCCGGCACCGGGCTGGGCCGGGCCCAGATGCGGGCGACGCTGAGCCACGCGCTGGATCTCTTCAGTGCCTGCGAGGCGGCCGGCCCGGCGGAGCTGATGCAGTCGAACTTCCTGCACGGCTACGCCCGCCTGCCGGTCCGGTTCACCCCCGCCTGAGCCGGTGAACACCCCTTTTTGCGTGACAACCGCCCGCGATGGCCCGACCTTAGTGTTCGGATATGGCGCGTCCCTTCCTGGTGACCTCCCCCGCTGAACCCGACGACCGCGGCCCGGACGAGCTGCCGGACATGTACGGCGAACGGTCCCTGCCGCCGCGCACGCCGTACGAGGACGCGATCGTCGGCATCCTCGGCGACGTCCTCGGACGCACCGACATCGACGTGCAGGACCGCCTGCTGGCGCTCGGCGACGTCGCGCACGCGCCACGCGTGGTCGCGCGGATCCGCAAGACGATCGGCGTCGACATCCCGGTCGCCGACTACGTCGAGTCGCGGACGGTCGCCGGGCTCGCGGCGGCGGTCGCCGCGAAGTCGTTCGCGGCCCGCTCGGCGACCCGGCCGAACGCGCTGCGGACGCGCCCGGCCGACGCCCGCCCGGTGCTCTCCTTCGACCAGCAGCGGCTCTGGATGGAGAACCAACTGCTGCCCGGCGTCATCTACAACGTGCACGGGCGGCGGCGGATCGTCGGGACGCTGGACGTGCCGACCTTCGAGGCGAGCATCCGCGCGATCCTCGCCCGGCACGAGACGCTGCGGACGCGCTTCCCGGCCACCGACGGCGAACCGGTGCAGGTGGTCGACGCCCCGGACGGCGACTGGCACATCCCGGTCAGGGACCTCACCGGGCTGCGCGGGCAGGGCGCGGACGACCTCGTCGACCGGACCGCCCGGCGCCTGCTCGACGAGGAGCTGATGACGCCGTTCGACCTCACGACCGGCCCGCTCATCCGCTGCCTGCTGATCCGGATGGGCGAGCGGGAGCACGCACTCGGCGTCACCATGCACCACGTCGTCTCCGACGCCTGGTCGATCGGCCTGTTCATCCGCGAGCTGACCGCGCTGTACCGGGCCGGCGGCGACCCGGAGCGGGCCGGGCTCGCCCCGCTGCCGGTGCAGTACCGGGACTACGCGGTGTGGCAGCGCGGCTGGCTCACCGGTGACGCGCTCGAACACCAGGTCAGCCACTGGCGCCGCCACCTGCGGGACGCGCCGCGGGTCCTCGCGCTCCCCACCGTGCAGCGGCGGACCAACGCCATGCGCGCCGAGGCCGGCCAGGTGCTGGCCGAACTGTCCACAGAGGAGACAGCGGCCCTGCACGCGCTGTGCCGCACGCACGGCGTCACCTCGTTCATGGTGCTCTACGCGGTGCTCGCCACGATCTTCAGCCGCTGGTCCGGCCAGACCGACATCGTCATCGGCGTTCCCGTCGCCGGCCGCACCAACAGCGTCACCGACCGGCTGATCGGCTTCTTCATCAACATGCTGCCGATCCGCGTGGACCTCTCCGGCAACCCGCCCTTCGCCACGCTGCTCGAACGCGTCCGCCGCGTGGCGCTCGACGGGTACGCGCACGCCGAGGCCCCCATGGACGAGCTGGTCCGGGACCTCAACATCGCCCGCGACCCGCGCCGCACGCCCCTGTTCGAGGTGGTGCTGAACGTCGTCGGCAGCCCGGAGGCCGAGGAGGTCGACGAACTCGCCATCGAGCCGATGGACACGCCGTCGCTGTTCAGCCGGTACGACCTGACCTTCACCGCACAGGAGTCCGGCGGGGTGCTGCGGCTCAAGCTCGACTTCCCCGCCGACCGCTGCGACCTGGCGACCGGACGGGTACTGCTGGAGCAGTTGCGTACGCTGCTGCGCGCCGCGACCTCGGACCCGGCGGCGCGCCTGCTCGAACAGCCGGCCGAGGAGCCCGCCGCGGCCGGCGCTCCCGAGCCCCCCGCCCCGGCGCCGCACCTCGCCGCCGCGCGGCACGCCGCCGATCCCGACCTGGTCGCGGTCGCCGACGGCACCGGCCGGTGGAGCTACCGGTGGCTGAGCCAGGCCGCCGACCGGGTCGCCGAGGTGCTGGCGGAGCGCGGGGTCACGGCGGCCGACCGGGTCGGCGTCGTACGGCGGCCGACCGCCGGCTTCGTCGCCGTGCTGACCGGTGCGGCGAAGGCCGGCGTCACCTGCACGGTGATCGAGACCGACGACCCGGCGCTGACCGGCCCGCTCGGGCTCTCCACGGTGCTGGACGCCAGCCCGGCGGGCGAGCCGGCCGCCGACACGGTCGACCTGAGCCTGATCCTGCCGGCCGGCGACGAGGCGCCCGCTCCCCCGGACCCCGGCGCCGTGCCCGGCGACTGGGCGGTCGAGCGGTTCGGGCTCGGCCGGGACGACCGGTTCGCGGTGCTGTGCAGCCGTCCAGGCCACCTGATCTCGGCCCTGGGCAGCGCGTTCGGTGCCGGCGGGACGCTGGTGATCCCGGAGCGCTCGTTCGCCGGCGACTCCGGCGGGCTCGCCGACTGGCTGCGTGACAACGCCATCACGGTCGCGTACGTGGACGCCCCGATCCTGCGCGCGCTGACCTCGCGGACCCCGGCACCGGACCTGCCGGCGCTGCGGTGCGTGGTCGTCGACAACGCCGGCGACCTGCTGCCGCACGACGTCGAGGCGGTACGGGAGATGGTGCCGGGCTGCCGGTGCGTCAGCGTGTACCGGGTCACCGCGGACGGCCGGCCGCTCGCCTTCTACGACGCCCCGCCGGACCTGGAGGTGCGGAACGCGCCGCTGCGCGTCCCGCTCGGCGTCCCGCTGCCCGGCGTGCCGGTCGCGCTCCTGCGCCCCGCCGGGCAGCCGGCGGCGGTCGGCGAGCTGGCCGAGATCTGGTACGGCCCGGACCGCACCGGTGACCTCGGCCGCCGGTGGCCGGACGGCCGGATCGAGTACGCGGGCGAGGCGGCGACCGGCACCCTCGTCGACCCGATCGAGACCGTCTCCGCGCTGCGCGACGTGCCCGGGGTCCGGGACGCGCTCGTCACCGAGCAGGCCGCCCCGGACGGCACCACGACGCTGATCGGCTACGTGGCCGGGCCGGACCCGGAGCTGGGCACGATGACCGTCCACAATCACGTGAAGGCGCGCCTGCCCGACTATCTGGTGCCGCGCCACCTGTTCGTGCTCGACGCCCTGCCGCGCACCCCGTGGGGCGGCTACGACCTGCGGGCCCTGCCCCGGCCGACCGGCGACGCGGTGGACGGTGACGCGTACGCCGCGCCGCGCACGCCGATGGAGCGGCAGCTCACCACGATCCTCGAGGAGCTGCTGGAGATCGACCAGGTCGGCATCTACGACAGCTTCTTCGAGCTGGGCGGCTTCTCGATGCTCGCGACCCGGCTGATCACCCGGGTCCGGGACACCTTCGGGGTACAGCTCGCGGTCCGCGACGTGTTCGAGTCGCCGACGGTCGACGAGCTGGCGCGGCTCGTGATCCGCGCGCAGGCCGAGCAGGCCGGCCTCGACGACCTGGAGGCCCTGCTCGCCGAGATCGAGCGGAGCTGAGGGGCGGCGACCGCCGCCCCGGTCGAGGCGCGAACGACCTCAGGACACGAGGAACGACGTCAGGACACGAGGAACGACGTCAGGACACGAGGAACGACGTCAGGACACGAGGAACGACGTGAGCCAGGAGACCTGCGCCGGCGTCGCCCGGAACGCGTCCAGGTGGTGGCCGTGCTCCGCCTCGACCAGCCGCGCGCCCGGCACCGTCGCGGCCAGCCACCGTGAGCCGGCCGGATGCGCGGTGCTGTCGTCCGCGCTGGTGACGACGAGGCACGGCTGCGACACGCGGGCCACGGTCGGCCGGGAGTCCCAGTGCATCGTCGCGCCGGTGAGCTTGGCGTACCGGTAGAACAGCTCGGCCGTCGCGTACGGGCGGACCACCAGCGGGCCCAGCCCTTCCGGTACCCCGGTCATCTGGCCGGCGGTGAGCTTGTCGCGGAGCCAGGCCGCGGTGTCCCGGGACTCGCCGCCCAGGTCTAGCATCGCGCGCAGGTTGACCTGGTGGTCGGTCTTCTCCGCCTCGGCGCCCAGCTCCAGGTCGGCGTGCCAGAGGCTGAGCGAGCCGACCCGGTCCGGCGCCCGCGCGGCCGCCTCCAGCGCCACGGCCACGCCGGCGCAGAGCCCCATCAGGTGCACCGGTCCGGTGGCGAGCGCGTCGACGGTCGCCAGCAGGTCGCCGACCTGGTCGCCGACGCCGTAGCCGCGCCGGTCGAAGTCGGCCGGGTCGGCGATCCGCCCGCTGGTGCCGCGCGCCTCGACGATCACGCAGCGGTACGACGAGCGGAGCGCGGCCAGCCACGGCAGCGAGAGCCGGTAGCCCATGCCGCACGGCGCCGAGAGCAGTACGCAGGGGGCGTCCGCCGGTCCCGCCTCCACCGCCGTGACCGTGGTTCCGTCCGGCCGGCGTACGGCGTGCCACCGGTGGCCGGCCTCCTCCCGCTCGTACCGGCGCCGCGCCTCGGCGGCCGCGTCCGCGGGGTCCAGGCCGGCCAGCCCGGGCGCGCGCTGGGCCCGCTGGATCTCCGCCCCCAGCGCGACGACGGCGTGGTCCCGCTCCCGGCCCCGGCTCGGCGCGTCGAAGGTGAGCGGCACGTCCAGCGCGCGGCACACGGCGGCGACGACCTCCGGCGCGGTGTCGCACACCTCCGAACCGAGCGCGAACGGGCCGACCTGCGCGGTCAGCCCTTCCAGTTGCCGCACGGCGTCGACCAGGTCGGCCAGGGCGGTGTCCCGGTCCGCCGTACCGGCCGGCCGCCGAGTACGCAGGTCCATGCCTTCTCCTTCCGCGGAGCCTCACCAGAGCGGCGCCTACGCGGCGGCCGTCGCGACCCGGGCCAGGTTGCGTACGGTGACCGTCCCGTCGAGGTCGCGCGGGTTGATGTCGAGGTGAAGGGTGCGGCTCGTCTCGGCCACGATCCTGACGATCGACAGCGACGTGCCGCCGTGCTCGGTCAGCTCGTCGTCGGCGGTGATGCCGGGCTCGGCCAGGATCCGGCGCGCGATGGCCAGGATCCGGTCGACCCGCTCCTCGGCGGGCGGGCTGCTCACGCCAGGCTCCTCAGGCCGCCGGCTCGCCGGCCGGGCGGGGCAGGGCGGCCAGGTCGTAGTCGCCGCCGGGCGTGAGCGGGATCCGGTCCACTGTCACCACGTCGCGCGGGATCAGGTACTCCGGCAGGTGGGTCACCATGCGCTGGCGCAACCGGCCGAGGTCGACCGGCCCGCCCCGGCTGGTCACGTACGCGGCCAGCACCGGCGCGCCGGCGGCGTCCCCGGCGACCGTCACCACCGCGTCCGACACGTCGGGCAGATCGCGCAGCACCGCGACCGTCTCCAGCGGGTCGCCCGGTGGCGTGCCGGGGCCGCCCGCGCCGACCGGCCCGGCGAACTCGAGTACGCGGTCGTGCCGGCGGCGGACGAGCACACCGGTGCCGGCGGCGCCGGCGAACAGCTCCGCGACCTCGCCGACCGCGGCCGGCTGCCCGGCCTGGTTGCGCAGGGCCACCGGGACGCCGGCCAGCTCCCGGCCGACCGGTATCCGCAGCGGCGCCGTCGACGGCGACCAGGCGGCCGGCACCTCGTAGGCGGCCAGCGGCGCGTCCCCGCCCGGCGTGCGGTGGACGGCGACCACGCGGCAGCCCCGCGCCAGCCGGCGCACCAGCGCCACGTCGTGCGCGGTCAGGTCGCCCCGGTTGTCGAGGAACGCGTGCCGCAGGCTCGGCAGTGCGACGCCGGCCTCGTGCGGCGCCAGCGACCGCAGGGGCGGCGCGGCGAGGTACACCGCGGTCGCGTCCGTCTCCCGCAGCCAGCTCACCAGCGCCCCGGGGTCGCCAGCCGTCGCCGCGCCGGCCACGAGCACGGCGGCGCCCGCGGCCCGCGCGGCCGAGTGCGCGCAGGCGGCCAGGCCGGCGTCGCCGGTCACGACGGCGACCCGGTCGGCGGCGGTCAGGCCGAAGCTCCCGGCCGGCGCGGCGGCCGGCTCCTCGTCCTCGGTCGGGGCCTCCAGCTCGTACTCCAGGACGCCCCGGGACGGGTCGTCGGCCGCCGCCGCGAGCACCGCCGCCAGCTGGTCGAGGAGGGCGCGCATCGCCGGCTCGGCGTAGCGCTCGGCGTGGTACATGAGGTCGAGCCGGTAGTCGTCGCCGTGGTGGTGCACGTCCAGGTTGAGGTCGAACTTGCTCGGCTGCGGCGGGAGGTCCGGCGTCTCCACCGCGATCCCGGGCAGCCGCCACTCGTCGTCGGCGTCCTCGATCATGTTGAGCAGCACCTGGAACAGCGGCGTCCGGGACGGGTCGCGCACCGCGCGCAGCTCGCCGACCAGCACCTCGAACGGGGTCTCGCCGTAGTTGACGTACCCCTCGACCGCGGTCCGCCGGACCCGGTCGAGCACCTCGCTGAACGCGGGGGCGCCGGCCAGCTCGACGCGGAGCGGCACGGTGTTGACGAAGAGCCCGACCAGCGCGTCGGTGCCGGCGGCCGCGCGCGTGTGCACCGGTACGCCGATGACCAGGTCGTCCTGGCCGGACCAGCGGTGCAGCACGGTCGCCAGCGCGGCGAGCATCGCCATGAACGGGGTCACCCCGTGCACGCGGCACAGCTTCTGGAGCGCGGCCACCTCGTCGGCGCCGAGCGTCGCCCGTACCTTGCCGCCGACCGCGCCCTGCGAGGGCAGCCGCCGGCGGGCGGTCGGCAGCGCCACCGCGGGCGGCGCCCCGGCGAGCCGGTCGCGCCAGTAGCCGAGCGGCGCGGCCAGGCGCTCGCCGGTCAGCGTCTCGCGCTGCCAGACCGCGTAGTCCAGGTACTGCACCGGCAGCGGCGGCAGCCCAGCCCGCTCGGCGTCGCCACCGGCCCGGTAGAGGGCGGAGAGCTCGCGCAGGATCAGGCCGACCGACCGGCCGTCCGAGACGATGTGGTGCACGGTCATGCTCAGCAGGTGCTCGGTGTCGCTCAGCCGCACCAGCAGGCAGTGGAACAGCGGGCCGGTCCGCAGGTCGAACACGGTGGCCGCCTGCTCGTCGGCGAGGCGCCCGGCCTCGGTCGCCGCGCCGGCGCCGAGCCCGGACAGGTCGACCACGGTGATCCGCCAGGACGGGTCGGGGTCGGTCACGCGCTGCACCGGCAGCCCGCCCACGAGGGGGAACGTGGTCCGCAGGCTCTCGTGCCGGGCGACGATCTCCCGGATTCCGCGCTCCAGCACCGGTACGTCGAGCGGGCCGCGCAGCCACTGCCGGCCGTGCACGTTGTAGGCGGCGCCGGCCTTGAACTGGCACTCCAGCCAGGTGCGCTGCTGCTCGAAGGAGAGGACCGGCTTCGCGCCCGGCGCCCGTGGCGGTACGGCGTGCCCGGCGAGCGGGGTCTCCGGCGTGGGCAGCGCGGCGGCGAGGTCGGCCAGCCGCGAGTTCTCGAAGACCATCCGCAGGGGCAGGCTCCGGCCGGCCCGCTCGCGCAGCCGGTTGAGCACCTCGCCGGCCTTGAGCGAGTCGCCGCCCAGGTCGAAGAAGTCGTCGTCGCGGCCGATCGTGTCGAGGTCGAGGACCTGCCGCCAGACCTCGGCGACCAACTCCTCGTCGCCGCCGCGCGGGGGCTCGCCGCCGACCGCGACCGGAGCGTCCGGTGCCGGCAGCGCCAGCCGGTTCACCTTGCCGTTGGGGGTCTGCGGCAGCGCGTCGAGCAGGAGCAGGCTGCTCGGGATCATCACGACCGGCAGCGTGCGCCGCAGGTACGCCCGGACGTCGTCGAGGTCGAGCGCGCCGGGCTGGCTGGCCGTCACGTACCCGACGAGCCGGCCGTCCTGGAGCGAGACCACCGCCTCGCCGACCCGCGGATGCCGCCCCAGGATGGTCTCGATCTCCCCCAGCTCGATCCGCTGCCCCCGCACCTTTACCTGGAAGTCGCGGCGGCCCAGGTAGAGCAGCGCCCCGTCGGACCGGTAGCGGGCGATGTCGCCGGTGCGGTACATGCGCTCGCCGGGCGTCTCGGCGTACGGGTCGGCCACGTACCGGGACGCGGTGAGCGCGGCCTGGTTGACGTAGCCCCGGCTGAGCCCGCGACCGGCCAGGTACAGCTCGCCGACCGCGCCGACCGGGACCGGCCGCAGCGCCCCGTCGAGCAGGTAGCCGCGCCCGTGCGGCAGCAGCGCCCCGATCGGCGGCGGCTGCTCGCGCGGCAGCAGCACGGCGTGGGTCGAGTACGTGGTGTCCTCGGTCGGGCCGTACAGGTTGTAGACCGCCTCGACGTGTCCGGTGGCGTACAGGTCGTCGACCAGCGTGCCGGTGACCGCCTCGCCGCCGAGGCCGACGATCCGCGTGCTCCGTGGCAGCGCACCGGCCGCGACGAGCGCGCGGGCCGCCGACGGTACGGCGCTGACCAGCGTCACGTCCGGCGGGTCGGCGAGCAGCGAGAGCGCGTTGTCCACGACCACGACGGTGCCGCCCGCGCAGAGCGTCGCGAAGAACTCGAAGACCGACACGTCGAAGGAGATCGACGTGGACGCCAGCACGCGGGACATCTGCTCGGGCGAGAACGTGCAACCGGCCCACCGCACCATCGGCACCGCGTTGCGGTGCGTGAGCAGTACGCCCTTGGGGCGGCCGGTGGAGCCGGAGGTGTAGAGCACGTACGCCAGCCGGCCCGGCGGCACCGGCCCGATGTCCACAGGGGACACCGGCTCCCGGTCGAGCGCGGCCAGCTCGGCGTCGGTCACGACCAGCCGGGCCGAGCTGTCGCCGAGCATGTAGTCGGTGCGGTCGGCCGGATACGCGGGGTCCAGCGGCAGGTACGCGGCGCCGGCCTTCATGATGCCGAGCATGGCCACGGCCAGGTCCACCGAGCGGCCGAGCCGGATGCCGACCACGTCACCGGCCTCGACGGCGCGACCGCGCAGGTGGTGCGCGAGCTGGTTGGCGCGCTCGTCCAACTGCCGGTACGTGAGGACGCGGCGCGGGTCCTCGATGGCGATCGCGTCCGGGATCCGGGCCACCGTCGCCGCGAAGAGGTCGACAAGGCTCACGTCCGGGTCGTCGGTCACCGGGCCGAGCTGCCAGCGGGCGAGCAGCGCGCGCTCCCGGTCGGTGATCAGGTCGAGCCGGTCGACGGGCGTGTCCGGGTCGGCCAGCCCGCGGGACAGCAGCACTGGCAGCCGCTCGGCCATCCAGGTCGCCGTGGCCGGCTCGAACGTCTCCGCGCTGTAGTCCCACGTGCCCCAGAGCCCGCCCTCGTGCCGCCACAGGTGCAGGTCGACGTCGTAGCGGATGCCGGGGCGGGCGACGACGACCTGCTCCAGGGGCGCCCCGGCCAGCGTCGGCGTACCCCAGTCGCCCTGGAACGCGATGCTCGCCCGCACGAGCGAGCCGTCGACGTGGCGCCCCGGCGCGAGGGCGCCGACCAGGTCTTCGAACGGCACACCGCGATGGGCGAGCGCGGCCAGCGAGGTGGCCCGGGCCCGGCGGACCAGGTCGCGGAAGGAGGGGCGCCCGCTCACGTCGGCGCGGAGCACGAGCATGTCGGAGATGAGGCCGACCGCGCTGTGCCGGCCCGGCCGCGACCGGCCCGCCTCGGGCGAACCGACCGCGAAGTCGGTCTGTCCACTGTGCTGGGCGAGGAGAAGCTGGAACGCGGCGAGGACGACGGTGAAGAGGGTCGTCCCCTCGCTCCGGGCCAGCCGTTCGGCCGCCGCGACCAGCTCGGGCGGCATCGCCAGCGGCACCGAGCCGGCCGCGAAGGTCGGCAGCACCGGCCGCGCCCGGTCGGTCGGCAGGTCCAGCTCGGGCAGGTCGGCGAGGTGCGTGAGCCAGTAGTCGAGCGCCCGCGGGTCGGCGGTCGCGGGCACCGGATCGACGGCCACACCGTCCAGCTCGCCCCGGTACGCGGGATCCAGCTCGGCCAGCAGGACCCGCATCGAGCCGCCGTCGCAGACCAGGTGGTGGGCGACGAAGACGAGGACGCGCTCGTCGTCCGCGAGCCGGATGCCGTGTACACGCACCAGCGGCCCGGCCGCGTGGTCGAACGGCTGGGCCGCGGCCCGCGCGGCGTGGTCGAGCGCCGCCGCCGTGCGCTCCGCGGGAGGCAGGTGCCGCAGGTCCGTCCACTGTGTCCGGAGGGTGAGGTCGTCCCGGACGACCCGGACCGGTCCGGCGTCCCCCTCGACGAACGTGCCGCGCAGCGCCGGATGCCGGCGGAGCAGCCGGGCCAGCGCGGCGTCCAGCCGGTCCTCGTCGAGGTGGCCGGTGTGCCGGGCGGCGAAGCGCAGGTTGAAGACGGCGGTGCCGGGGCGCAGCCGCTCGAACACCATGACCCCGCGCTGCGCCTTCGTCATCGGGGCGGGGCCCGGCGCGGTCGGCGCGCTCTCGCTCCCGGCCCGCCACCGCTGGACGAGGTTGCGTCCCACGACAAGATCCATCACACGACTCCCGCGCCGCTCTGCGCCATGACCATGCGATCCCGTACGTATGCCGGCTCGTGCCCCTGGTCGCGCCACTCTCGCAGGAGGGCGTCCGCCGCCTCCTCGGGCGTCGAGACGGCGAGGATGGTCTCCAGCGGCACCGTGAGGCCGAGCGCGTGTTCGAGCACGGCCGCCGCCTCCGCCGCGCGCACCGAGTCGACCCCGAGATCGGCCAGGTCGTCGGTGGGGCGGCAGTCGCCGACCTCGCAGATCGCGGCGAGAATCCCGCAGACCAGCGTGGCCAGCTCGGTCGCCGTGGCGGCCTGCGCACGCCCCTCGGCCAGCGCCGCGAGCGGGGCCCGGTCGCTCAGCACCGCGCCGTCGAAGGCGCCGGCCAGGAAGGCGTCGCGCGTGGCGGAGCGCCGGATCTTCCCGCTGGTCGTACGGGGCAGCGAGCGCGGCGGCACCAGCGCGACGAGGCCCAGGCGCAGCCCGGTCCGGGAGAGCACCGCCGAGCGCACCTCGGTCGCGAGCGCCTCGTCCCGCGTACCGTGTGCCTCCAGCACGAGCACGGGCAGCGGCTCGGCTCCGCTCTCGACCAGGAACGCCGCCGCGGTGCGGCCGACCCGGCCGACCGCGTCCAGCGCCGCCGCCTCCACGTCGACCGCGTGGTGGTTGACGCCCCGGTAGACGATGACGTCCTTGACCCGGCCGCTCACGTACAGCTCGCCGCCGCGCAGGTGGCCGAGGTCTCCGGTACGCAGGTAGCGCGTCCCGTCCAGCTCGCCGAAGAGGTCGCCGGTGTCGCCGGAGAGGTAGCCGGGCGTGACGTTCGGACCGGCGATCCAGATCTCGCCCTCCGCGCCTTCGTCCACTGTGGAGAGCTGTTCGGGGTCGACGATGGCGACCCGCTGGCCGCGCACCGGCGTACCGCAGCTCACCACCGCGTCCCCGTCGGCGGAGGGACCGGACCAGTGGCCGGCGCTGACGATCAGCGTCGCCTCGGCCAGGCCGTAGCAGGGCAGGAACGCCTCCGCGCGGAAGCCGGCCGGCGCGAACCGCCGCGCGAACGCGGCCAGCGTGCGGTGCCGTACCGTCTCGCCGCCGCTGAAGGCCACCTGCCACCGGGACAGGTCCAGCCCGGCCAGGTCCTCGTCGCCGCGGGCGCGGTGCAGGCACAGGTCGTACCCGAAGTTGGGGCCGCCGGTGTGCGTGGCGCCGGTCTCGCTGATCTGGCGCAGCCACGACAGCGGCGACTTGAGGAAGTGGCCGGGCTGCATGACGCGCATCGGGATGCCGGCGGTCATCGGCGTCAGCAGGCCCCCGACGAGGCCCATGTCGTGGAAGGGCGGCAGCCAGGTCAGCGCGCGGGACTCCGGGCCGAGCCGGAACTTCTCCGCGATGGACACGGTGTTGGCGGCCAGGCTCCCGTGCCGTACCAGCACGCCCCGCGGCTGCCCGGTGCTGCCGGAGGTGTACTGGATGACCGCGACGTCGTCGCCGGTGACCCGGCGCGGTCGGGCCGGCGTGGTGCCGTCCGCCTCCGCGCCCGGCACGGTCAGCGCGGTCGGCGTGGTGATCTCGGGGTACCGCTCGGGCGCCACGACGACCGGCGGGCGGGCGTCGCCGACGATGCCGGCGAGCCGGTCCCGGTCGGGCCGCGACGACGGGCCGGGCGGGAAGGCCGGGATCACCGGCCGCCCGGCGAGGAACCCGCCGAAGACGGCCACCACGTAGTCGAGCCCGGCGGGGCAGGCGAGCAGGACCGGTCCGTCCTCGGCGGTGGCGAGCCGCGCGGCGAGTGCCGAGGCGCGGCTGGCCACCTGCGCGTACGTCAAGGTGGTGACGGGGCCCTGCGGGTCGACGCACTCGTAGGCGACGACGTCCGGCGACCGGTCGGCCCGGACCAGTAGCGTATCGGGCAGGAATTCAGGCTCCATGCCGCTCAGACTCCAGGCTGCGGTCCGCCAACATGGCAGCCACGCTATCGAGCCCCGTGGTCGCCGGTGCGTCACGTGAATCGAGGACAGTCGGCCGGTCGCTCTTTCATGTGACTCCAGCGCCGATCTCGCCGTACCTAGCGTGAGGTGCACAGCCGGCGAAAGGAATCCGTGGTGCTCCCGGGTAGCTGCCTGCACACGATCTTCCGGGTACGGGCTCGCGAGAACCCGGAGCGCATCGCCCTGTCTACAGTGGACGAGCGGATCTCCTACGGCGAGCTGGACGCGCGCAGCGACCGGCTCGCCAGCCACCTGGTCGACCTCGGCGTCGGGCCGGACGTCATGGTGGCGCTCTGCGCGCGGCGCGGCCCCGAGGCCATCGTCGGCATGCTCGGCATCCTCAAGGCCGGTGGCGCCTACGTGCCGATCGACCCCAGCTACCCCGCCGAGCGCGTCGACTACCTGCTGGCCGACTGCGCCGCGCCGATCGTCGTGGCCGGGCCGGGGACGGCCGAGGTGCTCGCCGGGCGCCACGCGGCGGTCGTGACGATCGACGGGGACGGGATCTTCGCCGACCCGGGCCACACGCGGATCGCGCCGGCCGAGGCGACCGGCGCCAACCTCGCGTACGTCATCTACACCTCCGGCTCGACCGGAAAGCCCAAGGGCGTCACCGTCGAACACCGCAACCTGGTACGGCTCTTCGAGCAGACCGACCCGTGGTTCCACTTCGACGAGCGGGACACCTGGGCGCTGTTCCACTCCCTCAGCTTCGACTTCTCGGTGTGGGAGGTCTGGGGCGCACTGCTGTACGGCGGCCGGCTGGTCCTGCTCCCCGAGAACACCGCCCGCTCGCCGGCGCGGCTGGCCGCGCTCCTGCGCGCCGAGCAGGTGACCGTGCTCAACCAGACCCCGTCGGCGTTCCACCAACTGCTGACGGTGCTCGCCACAGCGGGAAACGGCGACGGCGCGCTCCTCGGCCCGGCCCTGCGCCTGGTCGTCTTCGGCGGCGAACGGCTCGAGCCCCGGATGCTGGCGCCGTGGATCGAGCGGCACGGCGACCGCCATCCCGCCCTGGTCAACATGTACGGCATCACCGAGACCACCGTGCACTGCACCTACCGGCCGATCACCGCGGCGGACCTGGGGGCGAGCGGGACGAGCCCGATCGGCGTGCCCATCCCCGACCTTCGCGTGTACCTGATGGACGGCGACGGCCAGCCGGTGCCGGACGGCGTGCCGGGGGAAATGTACATCGCCGGCGGTGGGGTGGCGCGGGGCTACCTGAACCGGCCGGAGCTGACCGCGGACCGGTTCGTCACCGCGCTGACCGAGCGGGGCGAGGAACGCCTCTACCGCTCCGGGGACCGCGCGGTGCGGCCGCCCGGCGGCGAGCTGACGTACCTCGGGCGGGTCGACGACCAGTTGAAGATCCGGGGGTTCCGGATCGAGCCGGGCGAGATCGAGCAGTGCCTGGCCGGCCTGCCGGAGGTCGCGCGTGCGGTCGTCGTACCGCGGGAGTTCGGTGACGGCGACGTGCGCCTGGTCGCGTACCTGCTGCCGGCGCGCGGATCCGGCACCGGCGAGCAGGCCGAGGCGCGACTCGCGACCGCCGCGGAGCGGCACGCGCTGGCGCGGTTGCCAAGGCACCTCCGGCCGTCCGTCTACAGGGTCGTCTCGGAGATTCCGATGACGCTGCAAGGAAAGGTGGATCGCGATGCGTTGGGAAAGTAACCCCTGGAGGCGACGGCCATGACCGCGCTGCCGAACACCGGCGTCCCGGTGGCGGACGTCCGGCAAACGATCACGGACATCATGCGCACCGAACTGGAGCGCGACGTCGATCCCTCCATCGACATCTTCGACCAGGGCGCCACCTCGCTGGCGTTCATCCGGATCGTGGCCCAGGTCAACGACAAGTACGGCATCAACGTGGATGTGGCCGAACTGGAGGAGGCGAGCATCGACACGCTGTCGGGGCTCGTGGCGCAGCAGGTGCAGAGTCAGGAACCGGTGACGGCGAGGGATTGAGATGACGAACACGATTCAGCAGAGCTTCACCCCCAGCCCGGAAGAGGTCGCCCAGTTCCACGAGCGCGGCTACCTCGGCCCGTTCAAGGTGTACGAGGAAGAGGAGATGAAGCGCCTCTGGCGGCGCGAGCGGCTGCGGCTGATGGACCGGACCGGCGCCGTCTACGACGAGGGCGACGCGCAGGCCGGCAACACGAACATCGCCAACTACGACCGCCACCTCGACTCGACCTTCCTCGCCGACCACATCTGCAAGCCGGAGATCGTCGACCGGGTCACCGCCGTGCTGGGCCCGAACGTGCTCTGCTGGCGCAGCGAGTTCTTCCCCAAGTACCCCGGCGACGAGGGCACCGACTGGCACCAGGCCGACACGTTCGCGTTCGCCTCGGGCAAGCCGCAGATCCTCTGGCCGGAGTCGGAGAAGGAGTTCGGCGGCACGATCACCGTGTGGACCGCGTTCACCGAGGCCAGCGAGGACACCGCGTGCCTCCAGTTCATCCCCGGCACGCACCGCACGATGTTCTACGACGAGACCAAGAACATGCACTACCAGCCCGACAAGATCAACGCTCAGGACAAGGACGGCGTCAACCGCGGCTTCTACGGGTACGACTACCGGCAGCTCCAGAAGGACCCGAACTGGCGGCCGCCGGAGGAGCGGGCGGTCTCGATGATCATGCGGCCGGGCGAGGCGATCCTGTTCTGGTCGACGATGATGCACGCGTCCAAGCCGCACACCTCTCCGGAGAAGGGCATGCGCCTCGGCTTCGCCGGCCGGTACGTGCCGACCTCGGTCGCCATCTACCCCGACACGGACGACGTGGACGAGTACGGCGGCAAGGTCAGCCTGAAGGACTACGGCGCGGTGCTGGTGTCCGGTGTGGACACCTACACGCACAACCGGAAGGTGACCGCCACCACGCGGGGCCACGTGTTCCCCGTCCGTTGAACGCGACGCGGTTTGGCCGGACTGGTCGGGATGGGGCGACCAGGCCGGCCACCGGTCTTTCGGTGCCGAGCGGAGAGGGCCCCGCCACATGCTGGACTCGCGTACGAGGGCGGCGGTCGCCCGGCTCGTGACCGCCGTCCTCTCGGTGAAACCGCTCCTCGACGGCATCGCCGCGCCGGTACGGGTCATGCCGGTCGCGGGCGACCCCGCCGCGCCCGCCGCGCGCGGCCCCGCCCTGGACGAGGTGCTGCGGCGGGTCACGCGGGCGGCCGGGGTCGAAGGGCTCGCGCTCTCGCCCGGCCTCGCCGCCGGCGACCTCCAGGTCTTCGAGCGCGTGATCAGCGACCGCCTGGCCCTCGCCGAGCTGCCGGACTCGCTGGCCGCGCTCCCGGACGAGCTGCTGGACGAGGTCGAGGAGGTCGCCGCCGCGGCCGTGGCGGACGGCTTCGACGCGTACTTCCACAAGGAGACGATCCGCTCGCCCGACGGCGTTCCGCTGACCGTGTACGGCGCCGGGCAGGGCGAGACGGTCGTCCTCATCCCCGCCTGCGGCATGCCCGCCGCGCTCACCGAGTCCTGGATGCGCTACCTCGCCCGGGACCGCCGCGTCCTGGCGTGGGAGACCCGAGGGCTCTTCGACGCGGCCGACCACCACGGCGACTTCGCGGTCGACCTCGCGACGCAGGCCGCCGACCTGTTCACCGTCCTGGACCACCACGGCGTGGCCAGCGCGCACGTGATCGGCCTCTGCGGCGGCGCGGTGATGGCGCTCGCGGCCGCGGCCGCCCAGCCCGGCCGGATCTCCTCGCTGAGCCTGTGGCACGGCGCGTACGAGTTCGCCAGCGGCTCGCCGCGCACCAGGTTCCAGAACGACCTGATCGAGCTGATGGCCCTGGCCGCGCGGAGCCGCGCCGCCGCCCGCTCGGTGCAGACCGCCTTCTGCCAGGTGGCGCTCACCAGTACGCCGGCGCAGGTGGCGCACTTCGTGCTCTACCCGTACACCGGCCCGGAGCTCTTCTACCGGTACTGCCGGCTCAACGACAGCCTCGCCCGCACCGACGTCGGGCAGTACCTCACGAAGGTGAAGCAGCCGACGCTCGTGGTCACCAGCCTGGACGACGAGACCGCGCATCCGGAGGGCTCGCGGCAGGTGGCCGGCGGCCTGCCCAACGCGCGCCTCTGGATGATGCCGCACGGCGACCACGCCTCCCTGTTCCACGCCGACGACAGCCTGTTGCGGGTCGCGGTCGACTTCATCGCCGAGGCGGTGGCCGACTCGCCGGCGGCTCCGGCGCCCGAAGACTCCCGGACGGAGTGACGATGAACGGACACGCGCAGGACATCGACCGCCGCTGGTTCAAACGGTTCGGCCGCACCGACAACACCGCGCACGTACGGCTGCTCTGCTTCCACCACGCCGGCGGCAGCGCGTCCGCGTACCGCCAGTGGCGCCGGCTCATGCCGCCCTCAATCGAGCCGGTCGGCGTGCAACTGCCCGGCCGGGCCGACCGCTTCAACGAGCGGACCCACGACCGGATGGGCCCGCTCGTGGACGACCTCCTGGACGCCATCAAGCCACTGCTCGACCGGCGCTTCGCCTGCTACGGCGTCAGCATGGGCGCCCGGGTCGCCTGGGCCGTCGCCCACGCGCTGCGCGAGCGCGCGATGCCGGTGCCGGTGCGGCTGTACCTGGCCAGCAACCCCGGTCCCGCCACCGACGACGGCACCTGGCCGTGGGAGGACCGCTCGGACGGTCTGGAGGGCTACCTGCACGAGATGGGCGGTACGCCGCCCGAGGTGCTGGAGCAGCCGGAACTTCTCCAGGCCCTGCTCCCCACGCTCCGCGCCGACCTTGACGTCCTCACCACGCACAACTTCCATCCGGCCGTACCGCTGGACATGCCGATCCGCGCCTTCGCCGGCGTCGATGACCCGATCGGCAGCCCGGAGCGGATGGACTTCTGGCGGGCCGAGACCACGGCCGACTTCGCGCTGTACCGCCTGCCCGGCGGGCACTTCCACGACGCCGAGGCGGAGGCCCAGGTGGTGAAGGCGATCACCGCCGATCTCGCCTACACGTGAGTGGGCGATGCCAGGGACACAGCCCGTATAAACCGCCAGCGGGGGGCCATGTCCCCGACATCGCCCTCGGCGCGGGGCAGACCACTGTGGACACACGCGAACGCGCTGGGCGAGAAGGGGCGGGCGTCGCGGTGGGCCAAGATCAGATCGCGAGGCCGCGGACGCGGGGCGGCCGGTCAGGCGGCCAGGCGGCCGCGGAGGTCGACGATGTGGCGCAGGGAGTCGAGCACCTGGTCGTGCGGCACGCCGAAGTCGATGAGGCAGGCGATCTCGTCGACGCCGATCGCGCGCAGCTCGCGTACCGTCTCCACGCCGTCCTCCACGGTGCCGAAGAGGCCGCTGCTGGTGAAGTACCGCTCGAAGGCGTGCCGGATCAGAAACTCCTTGTCCCGGTCCGGCAGCCGGCTGAGGTCGAAGCCCGCCGGGAGCAGGCTTGAAGCGGCCTTGACGACCAGGTCGGCGGAGCTGCGCAGGTAGTCGCAGAACGGCTCGCGCACCAGCTCGCGCACCTGGTCGCGGTCGGCGCCGAGCATCGTGTGGAGCATCAGGGCGACGTGGCCCCGCGCGTTCTCGCCGTGCGTACGCGCCAACTCCTCGCGGTAGACGGCGATGTTGCGGGTCACCGCCTCGCGGTCCTGGCCGAGCAGGTGGGTCAGCAGGCCCGCGCCGAGCCGGCCAGCGGCCCGGAAGGTCTCCGGCGAGCCGGCGCTGGTGATCCAGATCGGCAGCTCGGGCTGCACCGGGGCGGGATAGACGCGTACGGACTGCTTCTCCCCCGCGCCGTCGGAGAACTCGACCTCCTCGCCTCGCCACAGCCGCCGTACGGTCTCCACCACGTCCACCATGGCGCTCTTGCGGTCGGCGTAGTTCTCCGGCCGGAGCAGGAAGTCCACCGCGTGCCAGCCGGAGGCGAACGAGACGCCGACCCGGCCGCCGGAGAGGTTGTCGACGACCGACCACTCCTCGGCGACGCGGGCCGGATGGTGCAGCGGCGCGACCACGCTGCCCGCCCGGATGCCGACCCGCTCGGTCACCGCGGCGACGGCTGCACCGGTGACGGCGGGGTTGGGGTACAGGCCGCCGAACGTGTGGAAGTGCCGCTCCGGCGTCCACACCGCCGTCAAGCCGTTGGCGTCGGCGAAGCGCGCGCTCTCCAGCAGCAGCTGATATCCGTCGCCGCCGGCCGCGCCGCTGTCCGCGAAGAAGAAGAGGCTGAAGTCCATCGCAAACTCCTGTCCGCTGCCGCTTTCCTCCGGCTCACGCCCGCGGCCGGCTCCCCCACTCGCCGCCGGCTATCCCGATCGCAGCCGGCCGAGCAGGCTGTCGAGCTGCGCCGGGTCCACGCGGGCCAGCGGGAAGTCGGACGGCGTGTAGACCGGCCCGGTGGCGAGCCGGCCCAGCTCGACCAGCGCGCGCAGCTCCTCGACGTACCGGGCGGCCAGGTCCTCCAGCGTCTGCCTGGCGTGCAGGTGCTCGCTGTACCGCCAGCGGACCGCGAGCCGGCCGCCGGCGACCGAGGCCGCGACCTCGATCAGGTACGGCCGCCGGCCGCGCGGGCTCTCGTCGGCCCCGACCGGCTCCGCCACCACGGTGAAGGCGCCGGACGCCGGCTGGTCCACCTCGCCGAGGTAGGTGAAGGCGAGGTCGGTCGCCGCCGGCGGAGGCGGATCCGGCTCCTGGCGCAGCATCTGCCAGCCGATCCCGCCGGTGGGCACCGCGCGCAGGGCCTCCTTGACCGCCTTCAGGGTCGCCTCGGCCGAACCGGGCTCGGCGGTCAGGGCCACCGGATGGGTCGCGCTGAACCAACCGACCGTCCGACTCAGGTCGACCTCGTCGGAGATCCGCGGGCGGTCGTGCCGTTCGACCGCGACCAGGTGCCGCGGCGCCCCGGTCCAGCCGCTCAGCGTACGGCTCAGCGCCGCCAGCAGCAGCTCGTCGACCGTGCAGGTGAGCGCCTCGGGCGCCGCGCGCAGCAGCTCGCCGGTCGTCTCGGCGTCCAGCGTGGCGGTCACCGTGGCGGCGCTCGCCACCGTGTTGGCCGCGGGCTCCGCCTCGGTGTCCACCGGCAGCCCGGCCGAGGGTCCGGCGACCAGCTCGGACCAGTACGCGCGCTGCGACTGCACCGGCGGCGTGGCGGCGTACGCGATCAGCCGCCGGGACCACGACTGCCACGAGGTGGTCTTGGCCGGCAGCTTGACCTGCCGGCCGGCGGCGAGCTGGGCCAGCGCGGTCGCCAGGTCCTCAAGGAGGACGCGGATCGAGACGTCGTCGGCCACCAGCCGGTGCGCGACGACGGCGAGCTGGTCCGGCCGCCGCCCGCCGAAGGTGAGGAGCGCGAACCGCACCAGCGGCCCGACCGCCAGGTCGAGGCTGGCCTGCGCCTCGGCGACCAGCTCGGCGCTCCGGCGGTCCCCGTCGGCCTCCGCCAGGTCGGCCAGGTCGTAAACGGCGAACGGCGTGACGTCGCCGCGCGGGGCGATCCGCACCTGCGACCGCTCGCCCGCGAGCAGGAACCGCTGGCGCAGGCCGTCGTGGTGGGCGAGCAGGTGCGACACGGCCGTACCGAGCAGCCGCGCGTCGCCGGGGGCGGCCAGGTCGAGCAGGACCGACCGGTTCCAGTGGTGCGGCTCCTCGATGCCCGAGAGGGCGAACCAGCGCTGCGCGGGCGCCAGCGGGACCGGCCCGGTGACGTCGCTCTGCTCGGCGTCGACGGTCGGGCCGGCGGCGGCCACGCCGGAGAGGGCGGAGACGGTCGGATGCGCGAACAGGTCGAACGGGGTCAGGCGCAGCCCCGCCTCCTGTGCGCGGGCGACCACCTGGATGGCCAGGATCGAGTCGCCGCCGATCTCGAAGAAGTTGTCGTGCGCGCCGACCCGGGCGAGCCCGACGACGGCGGCGACGATGTCGGCCAGCGTCCGCTCGACCGGCGACCGGGGCTCGACGTACTCCTCGCCCACCTCCGGGCGGTCGCCGTCCGGTGCCGGCAGGCGGCGCCGGTCCACCTTGCCGTTGGGCGTGAGCGGCAGCGCGTCCAGCTCGACGAACGCGGCCGGCACCAGGTAGGCGGGCAGCTCGCGTTCGAGGTACTGGCGCAGCTCGGCGGGAAGGGGCTCGGCGCCGTCCGGCCGGGGGCCGGGCACCACGTACGCCACCAGCCGCCGGTCTCCGGGCGCCGGCTCGTGTACCGCCACGACCGACTCGGCGACCTGCGGATGCCGGGACAGGACCGACTCGATCTCCATCGGCTCGACGCGGAAGCCGCGGATCTTGATCTGCGTGTCCACGCGGCCGATGAACTCCAGGTTGCCGTCGGCCCGCTGGCGGACCAGGTCGCCCGTGCGGTACAGCCGCTGGCCGGGCCGGGCCGGCTCGGGGTCGGCGACGAACCGCTGCGCGGTCAGGCCGGGCCGGGCCAGGTAGCCGCGGGCCAGGCTGACGCCGCCGATGTACAGCTCGCCGGTGGCGCCGACGGGCACCGGTCGCAGGCGGCGGTCCAGCACGCGCAGGTCGGCCGAGGGCAGGGGCGTGCCGATCGGCAGGTTGGGCCAGTCGGTGACCGGGTCGGCCGGGTCCAGCCGGAAGAAGGTCGAGCTGACCGTGGTCTCGGTCAGGCCGTACACGTGGGCCAGCGGCACGGGGAGCCGGCGCCGCCAGCCGGCCAGCCGCTCGGGCAGCACGCGTTCGCCGCCGATGATCACGAGGCGCAGGCAGTCCGGCAGCGTGCGGTCCAGCCGCTCCAGCTCGCGGACCCACTCGTGCCAGTACGCGGTCGGCAGCTCGATGACGGTCAGCCGCTCGCGTTCGATCAGCTCGGCGAGGTCGTCGCCACCGCCGAGCAGGGGCCGCGCCGGGAAGACCACGCAGCCGCCGGCCAGCCAGGTCGGGAACAGCTCCTCCACGAGCACGTCGAAGCTGGGCGAGGCGAACTGGAGGAACCGGTCGCCGGTGCCGAGCCCAAGCCGGTCCACCACGTCGCGGGCGAACGTCACCAGGGAGCCGTGCTCGATCATCGCGCCCTTCGGCCGGCCGGTGGAGCCGGACGTGTAGACCACGTAGGCCAGCGCGTCCAGGTCCGGCGCCTCCGCCGGGTCGTCCTCGGCCTGGCCGTCCAGTGTGGACGGATCGTCCACGAGCACCGCCTCGTACGCGGGCGCCGGCTCGACACCGGCGAGGGCGCCGGCCAGCCGCTCCCCCGTGAGCAGCACCGTGACCTCGGCGTCGGCGAGCATGAACGCCAGGCGGTCGGGCGGGTAGCCGGGGTCGAGCGGCACGTACGCGGCGCCGGTCTTGAGCACGCCCAGGATCGCCACGGTCAGCGACGGCGTACGGTCCAGCAGGATGCCGACCCGCGACTCCCGGCCGACCCCGCGGGCGCGCAGGTGGTGCGCCAGCCGGTTGGCGTCCCGGTTGAGGTCGGCGTAGCTGGTCGGCACGCCGTCCCAGACGACCGCGGGCGCGTACGGGGCGACGGCGACCCGGCGCTGGAACAGCTCGACGAAGCCGGCGCTCGCCGGTGCCACCTCGGCCGCCACCGGCGGGGCGACGGCCAGCTCCAGCTCACCGACGGGCGTGTCCGGCGCGGTGACGAGCCGCGCCAGGATGCGGCGGAACTGGTCGGCGAGCACGACCACCGTGCTCTCGTCGAACAGCTCGGTCATGTAGAGCCACCGCAGTTGCAGCTCGTCGGTGTTGGGGTTGGCGTCCAGCGTGAGCGGGGTCGCCGCGAGGCTCGACTCCACCGGCTCGGCGGTGATCCGCATGCCGGGCAGCGCGAGCGTGCGCTCCGGCGTCCGGACGTCCAGCCACATGTCCATCAGCGACGCCTGGTTGACCTCCGGCCCGAGGTCGAGCTGTTCGAGCAGGCTGTCGAAGGGCAGGTCCTGGTGGTCGTACGCGGTGACCACGGTGTCCCGGGCCTGCCGCACGATCTCGCGCAGGGTCTGGTCGTCGGCCAGCCGCATGCGCAGCGGGAGCGCGCCGACGAAGCAGCCGATGAGCTGTTCGATCTCCGACCGGTTGCGCCCGGAGACGATCTCGCCGATCACCACGTCGTCCTGGTCGAGGTAGCGGTACAGCAGCACGGCGCAGGCGGCGACCAGGACCACGCCGATCGCGGTCTTCTCCCGTTCGGTGAAGCGGCGCAGCTCGGCGGTGAGCTCCGGCGACAGGTCCGCCCGGTACGCGCCGCCGGCGAACGTGGGCTCGGCCGGATAGGGCCGGTCGCTGGGCAGCGCGAGCCCGCCGGGGATGCCGTCCAGCACGCGCCGCCAGTGCTCCAGCTCGGCCGCTTTCCGCTCCCGCTCGACGTTGCGCTGCCAGGCGGCGTAGTCGCCGTACTGGATCTTGACTGGGGGCAGCTCGCCGGGGCCGCCGCCGCGGCGCATGGCGTACAGCGCGGCGAACTCCTCGACCAGGATTCCCACCGACCCCAGGTCCGCGGCGGCGTGGTCGGTGGTGATCAGCACGACGTGGGTACTGCCGTCCAGGCGCAGCAGGGAGACCCGCAGGCGCTGCGGCTGCGCCGGGTCGAAGGGGCCGACCACCTCGGCCTCCCAGCGCCGGCGCACCTCCTCCTGCCGCTCCTCCGGCGAGAGGTGGGTCAGGTCGACCACCGGGGTCGGCACCGGGGTCGCCGGATGCACCACCTGCACGCGGGCGCCGTCCTCGGCAAGCTCCACAGTGGACCGCAGCACCTCGTGCCGCTCCACGACCTCGGTGAGGACGCTGCCGAGCAGGGCCAGGTCCAGCTCGCCCTCGACCCGGAAGGCGCCCGGGATGTTGTTCGCGGCGCGGTACTGCGCGAACGTCCACTCCCGCTGCTGCTGGATGGCGAGCGGGGCGGGCCCGGTCGCGTCCCGCGGGTCGATCCGGTCCTCCGGCGCGCGGATGCGCGACGCGGTCAGGTCCGCGAGGCGCCGCTCGAGCAGCTCCCGCTGTTTCGGCGACAGCGCCGCGATGCGCCGTTGCAGATCAGTCATGGCTCGTCACCATCCCGGCGTCCTTTCGCAGCACCCGGCGCCGCTCCGCGGGGCGGCGACGGGGCCGCCCTCCGGTAGCGGATGACTCGGGCAGCGTCTGCCACTCGTGCCACGACGCTATTGGTGATCTCCCGGCGTCTGGAGTCACGGGAAAGGGCGACGGGACGGCCCCGAACCGGCCGACCGGAGCCGGAATCCGGGGCGCGGCCGAGCGGTCCGACCAGGTGTGTCCGCCGAAATGGGGACAGGATCGGCGGCCCGCGGCCCGGAATCGTATCCCTGGATTGGGTTTTCATCGACAGCGGCCGAAGGAGGAGGCATGGCAGCAACCGTGCCGTGGCGGCGCACGTTCATGATCTTCTGGATTGGGCAGTTCGTCGCCCTGACCGGACTGGCTCTCGCCATGTTCTCCCTGGGCGTCTACGTCTACCGGCTCTCCGACTCACCGACCACGCTCGGCATCGCCTTCGCGGTGCCGATCATCCCGTTCATCGTGGCCTCCCCGATCGGTGGCGTACTGGTGGACCGGTGGGGACCGAAGCGTGCCCTCCTGGTGAGCAACGCCCTCGGCCTCGGCAACGTACTGGTCGTCGCGCTGTTCCACGCGATCGGCACGTTCGAGGCGGGGCGCGTGCTGCTCTTCCTGTGGGCGGCGGCCGCCATCAAGGCGATGCACCTGGCCGCCTTCGAGGCGGCGACGGTGTTCCTGGTACCGAAGCGGAGCCTCGCCCGCGCCAACGGCCTGCGGATGTTCCTGACCGGAGCCGGCGCGCTGGTCGGTCCGGTGGTCTCGATCCCGCTGCTCGACGCCGCCAACGTGCTGGGCGTGATCCTGATCGGCAGCCTCAGCTTCGCGCTCTCCCTCGTCACGCTGGGACTGGTGCGGATACCGGACATCCAGCGGGACCGCGTCGGCGCCTCGGCCGGCACGAGCTTCGCCGGCGAGTTCCGGGACGCGTGGCGGTACATCACCGCCCGGCCGGGCCTGGTCGCCGTGATGGCGTGCCTCATCGCGATCAGCGCCGCCACCGGCTCCGCCGAGCTGCTGACCACGCAGCTCACGCTCTCATTCACCACCGAGGAGGCACTCAGCGTCGTGCTGCTCTCCGGGGCGTTCGGCCTGGCCGTCGGCACCGTGGCGATGCTCGTATGGGGCGGTCCCAAACGGCTCAGCTCCGGCCTGTTCAGCTTCTCGATGCTGTTCGCCGGCGCGATGCTGGTGAGCGGGCTGCGCCCCAACGTGCTGCTGCTCTCGGTCGCCGCGTTCCTGTTCATGGGGAGCACGCCGATCCTCATCGGCACCGTCAAGACCCTGTGGCAGCTGAAGGTGCGGCCGGAGCTGCTCGGCCGGACGGCCGCGCTGAGCAACCTGCTGGTCGACGTCCCCTACATGCTGGCGAACATCCTGATGGGCTTCGCCGCCGGCCTGGCGTTCGTGCCGCTGGTCGGCGAGGACGAGGTGCGCGTCCCCGTCCTGGAGGCGCTGCTCGGCGCCGGGCCGGGGCGCGGGTACGCGCTCCAGATGATGGTCGTCGGCCTGGTGGTCGCCACCTGCGTGATCCTCGCCTACCGGTCGCCGCGGATGCGGAACGTGGAGGAGGAGCTGCCGGACGTCACCCCCGAGGACGTCGAGGCGGGCGTCGAGACCACTCCCGAGGTGGTCAAGCCGGCCGTACGGTAGCGACGGCGCGACGGGCGCTCCCGGCAACACGCCGGGGGCGCCCCGACCCGTCGGTCAGGGCAGCACCACGTACTGTCCATTGTGGTACACCAGCGGCCTGCCCTCGGTGTGCCCGGCCGTCTCCGGTGCGGCCAGCACGATCACGTGGTCACCGGCCACGACCCGGGTCGCGACCCGGCAGACCAGCCAGGCCAGGGCGCGGTCCAGCAGGGGCACGCCGTGCGGGCCGGGTCGCCACGCCGTCTCGGCGAAGCGGTCGATGCCGCTGGTGGCGAAGGTCCGGGCCACGTCCTCCTGGTCGGCGCCGAGGAGGTGCACGGCCACGTGCGCGGCCGCGTCGAACACCGGAAAGCTGGACGACCCACGGTCGACGCAGAACGAGACCAGCGGTGGACGCAGGGAGACCGACGTGAACGAGGTGGCGGTGATGCCGACCGGCCGGTCCTCGCCCGCGGTGGTGATGACGGCGACGCTGTTCGCCTGCTGGCGCAAGAGGCGCCGCAGTCGGTCGGCCGCCAGGAGCGCCGCCGGGCCACTCGTCACGGTCATACCGTCCTCCTGTGCCCGAAACGTAGCCCGCGCCGCGTGCCCGCCGCGTGTCCCATGAAGCGGTGCCAGGCGCGGGCGGCCGGCGGCGCATCCGGGCGGCAGGCCGGAGTGCGGCCGTTCAGCCCTCGGCGCGTCCCGGCGCCAGCACGAGAAACTCGCCCAGCGCGAGAGCGTCCATCTCGGAGCGTGCGAACGTCGCCACCGCGTCCTCGGGGGTCCGGACGATCGGCTGGCCCCGGAGGTTGAACGAGGTGTTGAGCACCACGCTCATCCCGGTGCGGGCGCCGACCGCGGTGAGCAGCGCGGCGAAGAGCGGCGCCTCCTCGCGGAGTACGACCTGGACCCGGGCCGAGCCGTCGACGTGCGTGACCGCGGGCAACTGGGCGCGGTACCGCTCCCGCACCGGCGCGGTGACCAGCATGTGGCGAAACGCCGGCAGCCACCGGTCGGGGATGTCGAAGTAGGTGGTCGCCTCCTCGGCGACGACCGCCGGCGCGAACGGCCGGAACTCCTCCCGCTGCTTGACGATGCCGTTGAGGTGCTGGCGCATCGTCGGCGACCGGGGATCGGCGAGGATGCTGCGGTTGCCGAGCGCGCGCGGGCCGAACTCCATCCGGCCCTGGCACCAGGCGACGACCTGGCCGGCGGTGACCCGGTCGGCGACCGCCTCGACCAGGGCCGCCTCGCCGAGCCGGAGCACCGTGTAGCCGGCCGGGAGCTGCCCCACGGCCTCGGCCACCTTCGCCGGGTCGCAGCCCTCGCCCCAGTACGGCATCGCCATCCGCACCGGCGGCGCGGGGCGCTGGCGGCGGGCCGCGACGAGGGCCGCGCCGAGTGCGGTGCCGTCGTCACCGGCGGCCGGCTGGACGAACAGGTCGTCGACCAGGCCGCTGCGCGTGATCGTGCCGTTCGCGGTGCAGTTCAGCGCGACGCCGCCGGCCATGCAGAGCCGACGCAGCCCGGTCTGTCCAATGTGCTCGGTCAGCACGTGCAGCAGCGCCTCCTCCAGCCGCCGCTGCAACGCCGCCGCGATGTCGAGGTGCCGTTGCTCGATCGGCGCGTCGGGCTGCCGCGCCGGGCCGAGCAGTTCCGCGATCACGCGGAGCATGGCGCCGTGGGTCTCCCGGTCGGTGTGCGTCCGGTCGGCGTAGATGACGGGAATGTGGACGGTGCCCCCCGGGCCGAGGCGGACCAGGCCGCGGAAGGCGTCGGCGTACGCCGCCGGGTCGCCGTACGGGGCGAGGCCCATCACCTTGTACTCGTCCATGCTGAACAGGAAGCCGAGGTGGTGGGTCAGCGCGCCGTAGAGGATGCCGAGCGAGCTGCCGATCGGGAGCGACGCCCGCTCGGTGAGCTGCCCGCCGGCGCCGTGGAAGACCGTGATGGCCTCCTTCTCCCCCATCCCGTCGGCGACGAGCACGAGCGCCTCGTCGAAGCCGCTGAGGTAGTAGGCGCTGGCCGCGTGCGCGAGGTGGTGGCGTACGTGCACGAGCGGCGTGTCCCGGAGCTTCGGGTACGCGGCGGTGAGCATGGCCCGCTGCACGTCCCGCGCGTACACGTTCTTGTACCAGCCGGCGAGGTTCGCGTTCTCCTCCCAGGCGCGGGACGGCTCGTAGTCGAAGCCGTGCGCGACCACGTCGATGTCGCCGGGCTCCGCCCCCACCTCGCGCAGGCAGGCGTCGATCGCGCCGGCCGGGAACGCGCCGGTGCCCTTGTCGCCGTCGTGCCGCTCCTGGGCCGAGGCGACGATCCGGCCGTGCTCGTCCAGCAGCGCGGCGGCGGAGTCCAGCCCTTGACGCATCCGCGCGGTCCGGGGATCCGCGCCGGGAAGCACCTTCCGCTTGTACGCGGCGCTGGCGCCGAGGCCGCTGTAGCCCAGTACGATCAACTCGGACTCCTTCTCCAGGGCCGGTGGGGCCGTGGACACTAGTCCGATCGTCGCCGAGCGGTGGGCGGCGGCACCGTCGCCCAAAACTGTTACCGCCCCGCGTGCGCGTCCCACCAGTCGAGCACGCGCGTGCCGGAGAGGGTCAGCCACCTCGACGGCTCCCCGGCCGGCACGTCGACCTCAAACCACACGCGCCCCGGCTGCCGTCCACCTTGGAGCCAGCGGCCGTCCGGCTGCCGGGCGGCCCGGACCAGCTCGATCGCCTCGGCCAGGCGCGGGTCGGGCGCGGTGCCGTCGAAGAGGGCCGCCGCGCGGAAGTACTCGGCCGCGTTGAGCGCGCTGTAGCGCCAGCGGAACGGGTAGGCGAAGTGGTCGACCCACGGCCCCACCGGCTCACCGGTGGAGAGCCGGCGGACGAGCGCGCGCTCCAGCAGGTACTCCTCGCCGGCGCGCCGCGCCGCCCTGGTCTCCGCCGTGCCGCCGGTCGCGACCTCGTGGGCGAGCAGCCCCTTGAGGGAGTTGAGCGTCGAGTGGAACGACGAGCGCTTCGAGCCCTCGACCCAGTCGCAGTTCCAGCCGCCGTCGGCGAGCCGGTGCTCCACGAACCAGGCGGCGATGCCGTCGACGTCGGCGCCGAGCCAGACCCCGTTCGCCACCGTCCAGGCGTTGACGCAGCAGTCGACCTCGCCGCCCCAGTACGGCCGGTTCTCGTACTCCCAGCGGCTGTTTTCGGCCAGCAACTCGACCGTGCGGCGCTCGCGCAGGACGGCCGGGTCGAGGCCCCACTCGCGCAGCGAGTTGAGCGTCCACGTGGTCGCCGTCCACGGCTGCGCGCCCGGCTCGGCCGCCTCCGGCCCCTGCCAGTCGAAGTCGCCAGGGAAGAACGCGCCGCCGTCCCACTGGCCGTCCGGGTCCTGGTGGGCGAGCAGGCGGGCGCCGAAGCCCTCGGTGGCGACCCGCGCCCGGGTCGCCTCCCAGACCTCCGGCGGCTCGCCGAGCAGGTCGCGCTCCACCTGCCAGCGCAGGGCCGGGTCGGAGTCGAGGAGCCAGGAGTGCGCGGCATCGGTAGGCATGGCGACCGATGATAGAGCGCGCGGCCGGCCCCCGCGGGGCCCGCCCTTGGTGCGGCGGAGCGTGCGGCCGCGGGAGCGGCGGCCTGGGCCACGGCGGACATCGCGGTAGCCCAAATAGAGATCCGTTACGTGTTGCGCGGGCGACGGGCGACGAGCAGCACGTGGGTCACCGGCCAGTCGAGGGGTTGCCCGTCCGGGCGGGCCAGCGATGCCACCGGCGCGATCCGGTTGTCGACGATCCACTCGTTGCGGAACGTGCCCGACGCGAAGTCGATCTCGAAGCCCACGTCGGTGAGCAGCGCCTTCCAGTCGGCGAACTCGATGCCGCAGAACTGCTCCCGCGCCTCGGAGAGCCAGTTGTCGGCGTAGTCCTTGCGGGTCAGGTAGTCCATCGCGTCCGCCAGCGTGAGGCTGACCCGGCCCGCGTCCCCCTCCACCGGCTCGAAGGGCAGCCCGAAGCGGTAGTCGACCGCGAACTGGTCGAGCCGCGCCCGCGTGGAGAGGCCGGCGACGTACCGCGCGACGTCGCCGGGCGGCAGGCCCGCCAGGTCGGTGCGGGGCGCGGGCGGGTTGGCGCCGTCGGTGGTGTCGAGCCGCAGGACCACGCGCCGGTCCCGGTTGTCGGGGCCGCAGACGTCCGAGTTGATCCAGACCCCACCGGGTACGGTGTGGTCGTAGATCGCCTGGACGAACCGGCGCAGCGACTCCCACCGCTCGCCGTACGACCAGATCTCGTGGGTCAGCGCGAAGGTCAGCGTGGTGTCGACCGACCGGGGCGGGAAGACCGCGCCGCCGAGCACGTTGCGCCGGTAGAAGTACACGTTGGGGTTGCCGAAGCCGCCCTGCGCCTTCTTGTGCACGCACTCCTCGTAGAGGTGGCGGGCGACCTCCACGCCGACGAGGTCGCTCTCGCGCAGCGCCGGGTCGCGGTCGGCCAGCTCGAGGATCGCGCCGGCACCGCAGCCGATGTCGACGATGCGCCCCGGGCGTACGTGCCGGCGCACCAGCTCCCACTTGCGGGCCGCCCCGTCGGCGAACGCCTCCACGTACGTGCGGTAGTCGCGCGTCGCGGTGAGCCCGCCCTCGTCGCCCACCACGGGGTCGTTGGCCACCGCGCGCACCACGTCGACCAGGCGGTACCGGTCGAGGACGTCGACGGTCGCCGGATGGGCCAGCTCCCGCCAGGTGCCGTCGCCGGCCGCGAGGCGCAGCAGCACGTCCCACGGCCGCTCGGGACCGGCGCCGCCGGGCAGCGCGGCCTCCGGGTCCGCCTCCACGCCGGCGATCGCGAACCCCAGCTTCTCGTAGAGAACCGCCACCCCCGGCGTCGAGCAGGCGACGAGCGTGTCGGCCGGGGTCAGCTCCAGCCCGGTGGCCACCGCGATGCTCTTCAGCGTCACCTCGGCGAAACGCTCGGTGGGCGCGGTGTCGAAGACCGGCACGACCACCGACCGCAGCCCGGCGAGCAGGCTGAACCGCTCGATCGCCGCCTCCCGCCGGTGGTACGGCACGGGATTGCGGCGCGTGTTCTCGTGGTTGGCGGAGGTCACCGCCCACACCACCGTCACCTCGCCCGGCCCCGCACGGTCAGCGAGCCGACACAGATAGTCAGCCTGGAAGCGCGTGAGCAGGTGGTGCCGGCCCGGGAAGAGCACGTACGACGGCGGCTGCTGATCATCCATCACCCCTGTTCATAGCATGCCGGCACGCCCCGCCAGACGGAGCGCGGACGCGCGCGGTACCGTCCCGGGCGGCAACGACACCGTCCGATGCCCGACAGTCCGGCGACTTCGCCGCGCCGAGGACGCACCATCGGGCGAAACCAAGATCTTCACGGGAGTGTCGGAATGAGCGGTGGTGGCGTCGTACTGGCCCTCGCCGGCGGGCTGGTCTGCCTGCTGGCCGTGGTCGTGGTGGTCTGGGCGCTGGTCACGTACAACCGGCTGGTGCGCCAGCGCAACCAGGTGGAGGCGTCCTGGGCGCAGATCGACGTGCAGCTCAAGCGCCGCCACGACCTGATCCCCAACCTGGTGGAGAGCGTCAAGGGGTACGCGGCCCACGAGCGCGGCACGCTCGACGCCGTGGTGATGGCGCGCAACAACGCGGTGACCGCGGCTCAGGGGACGACCGTGTCGGGGCGGGCGGAGGCGGAGAACATCCTGACCCAGACGCTCGGGCGGCTCTTCGCGCTCGTCGAGGCGTACCCGGATCTCAAGGCCAGCCAGAACTTCGCCGCGCTCCAGGCCGAGCTGGCCAACACCGAAGACAAGATCGCGTACGCCCGGCAGTTCTACAACAGCGCGGTGCAGACGATCAACACCAGCGTGCAGACGCTGCCCACCAACCTCATCGCGGGCGTCGGAGGCTTCCGCGCGATGGACTACTTCGCCGCCGACGGCGGCGAGCGCGGCCCGGTCCAGGTCCGGTTCTAGCGGTACGGGATGGACGACCGCGCCCTGCTCGACCTGGCCATCGGCGGGCTCGCCGTCGCCGGCTGGCTGCTCGCGTACGGCCTGGCCCGGCTGGTGACCCGCCCGGCCAGCCCGCCGCCCGACCCAGCCACGCCCGACCTGGGCGCCGAGCCGCCCGCCGTGGTGAGCCTGCTGGTCAACCGGTGGCAGGTCACCGAGGACGCGGCCGAGTCGACGCTGCTCGACCTCGCCGCCCGCCGCTTCCTGGAGCTGCGCCAGCCGGCCGCCGACCCGATGCGGACCACGGTGCACCTGCCGTCGACGGCGCCGGACGAGAGCGGGCTGCGGCCGTACGAGCGGCGCGTGCTCAGCCGGATCCGCGGGCTCGCGGTCGGCGGCGTCGTACCGCTGAGCGCGCTGACCTTCCGCGACGAGGGGCGGGCCAAGTCGTGGAACAAGCGGCTGCGCGCCGAGGTGGTCGCCGACGCCCGCGCGGCCGGCCTGTCGCGGCGCCGCTTCGGCCCCGGCGTCACCGCGGTGCTCGTCACCCTGGCGGTGCTCGCCGCGCTCGGCACCGGCGCGGCCGCGTTCCACTATGCGCTGTGGAGCGACTCGGAGGACAACGCCGCCTTCCCGGTCGCGCTCGTCACGTTCATGGTGCTGACCGGGATCGCCGGCCTCTCCCCCGGCGAACGGGACACACCGCTCGGCCGCCAGGTGGCCGCCCGCTGGCTCGGCGTACGGGCCTGGCTGCGCGGCCACGAGCAGTTCGCCGAGCTGCCGCCCGCCTCGGTGACGGTGTGGGACCGCTACCTCGCGTACGGCGCGGCGGTCGGCGCGACCCGCCTCACCAGTGCCGTCCTCGACCTCGGCATGGGCAACCGCGCGCTGGTGTGGTCGTCGTTCGGCGGCACCTGGCACCGGGTACGCGTCCGGTATCCGCGCTTCTGGCCCCGGTACGGCCGCCCCCTCTCCAACCTGCTGGTCCGCTCGCTCGTCTGCCTGGCCATCGGCGCCGCCCTGGTGTGGCTGCTGCCGGGCGGGCTGGACTCGCTGGCCGACATCGACGGCACCGGCCGGCGCGCGCCCGACCCCGTGGGCGACGGCATCTTCGCGGTCGGCGCGCTGCTGCTGCTCTTCGGCCTCTACCTCCTCGTACGCGCCCTGGCCGACCTCGCCACCGAACGCACCATCACCGGCGAGGTCCTGTGGCTGGAGGTCTGGAACTCCTCCTCGCAGGGGAACGACAGCCCGCCCCGGCCCTGGCTGCACTACCTCGCGGTGGACGACGGCACCGCCGACCGCACCACCGCGTGGGGGCTGCCCAGCGAGTGGGCGTCGAGGTGCCAGGACGGCGACACGGTCACGATCCGGGTGCGCCCGTGGAGCCGCCGGATCGTCGACCTGACCGTGGTCGGCCACGGGCGCTCCCGCCAGCTCACCGAGCCGGCGACCGGCGACCTCGGCCCGACGCCGCCGACCGGTGCGCCCGGGCCGGTGCCGGCCACGCCGCGCGCTCCGGTCACGGTCGAGCTGCTGACCGTCGAGGAGGTGACCCGCGCTCTGGGCCAGCCGGTACGCACCGGCGACGCGATGGCGCTGGGCGGCGTGATCGGCGGCACGCAGTACCTCTCCGCCGAGCGGGGCCGGCCGCTGCTGCTGGTGCAGACCGTCACCGGCGCGCCAGCGCGGTGGGCGTGGCGGGCCAACTCGCGCGGCCAGGAGCTGCCCGGCATCGGCGACGGCGCGTACGCCTCCGGCGACCGGGCCGCCCTCCGCCTCGGCGACACCACGCTGGTGCTCACGCTGCTCGGCGAGGCGCGGGGCCGACACACGTACCTGCCGTGGCTGCTGGCCCAGTGCGCGACCCGGCTGGGCACGGAGCGCCGCGTCTAGGTGTTTTGCCCTCCGCGTCGCCGTAGCGCCGCGAGGAGGATCAGCAGGCCCGGCACCGCGCCGAGCAGCCAGACGACCGCGACCGGCCAGTGGATCAGCGCGCCCACGGCACCGCGGATCTCCGGCACGTCACCGACGAGGTAGCTGGCCTCCGGCGGGGCGTCCTGGCAGTCGAGCGCGTACCGGCCGGGCTCGGGCACGGTGATCGTGGCGACCCACGCGTACGAGGCGTAGTCGCCGCCGTAGTTGCCTGGTGGGATGCTCACCGGCTCGGCCCGCCGCTCCGCCACGCCCGGCACGCTGTACCGGCAGTCGGGCCGCCGCGGCGCGGAGCCCATCGCGAGGAGCGCGTAGCGGCCGGCCTTCGGCAGCACCATCTGCCCGGGCATGCCCTCCGGTACGCCTGCCGGCCCCACACCGCCGGCGCCGCCCTCGTCGAACCGGACCGTGCTGTCCTCCGCGCCCAGACGCACCGTGGTCGTCGCCAGCACGGCACCGAGCAGCGCGACGACCACGCCGAGCACCAAGCCGGGCCGGACCCACGCGCGGCCACCGGGCCAGCGCCGCGGCGCGATCACGTGGCCGGCGACCGCGCCGGCGACCGCCAGCGCCGCCCCGGTCCACCAGAACCGGGGCCAGCTCGCCTCGCCGTCGAGCGGGACGACCCAGCGGTACCAGACGGTGGACGCGGCCAGGAACACGGCGGCGACGGCCGTGCCGGCGGCGATCGCGGCGAACCGGCCGACGGCGGTGGACCGCGGGCGCGCGGCGGCGGGCGTGGCGGGCCGGGCGCCAGCGGTGGACCGCGGGCTGGACAGGCGCGCGGCGGCGGTCGCGGCGAGCACCGGCAGCGGGGCGAGCGCCCAGTAGAGGGCGGTGGAGAGCGGCTGGTCCTCCTCCCAGCGGTGGGTCGCCTGGAAGAACACGAGCGGCGCGGGCACGGTCACCGCGAGCCACGCCGCCAGCTCCACCGGACCGGGGAACGCCCGCCCCACCGCCTTAGCGCCCGCACCGTCCATCCGGACCAGCGAACCATCCCGGGACGGCGCCGTCGAGCACGCGGGGCCGATCGCGTTGACGGCGGTCGCCGTCGTGCGCCCCGATGGCCAGGTCGTCGCGGGGGTCCTCCACCGGCGGTGGTTCGCCGACCTCGACCCCACGCCCGCGCCGGCCGCACCCCGCCACCGCGACTGATCTGGGGCAGCATGGGAGGGTGAGCGCGAGCTATCCGCCCGAGCCGTGGCGCCTGCGCGGCCAGATGTACGTGTCACTCTGGTCGGTGCCACGCGCCCAGCTCCCGCCCCTGCCTCCGGCCGTGCGCCCCCTCACGCTCGCCGGACGCGCGCTCGTCGGCACCGCCTGGGTCGACTACGGCCCGGGCGGCGTGCTGGAGTACCGCGAGCTGCTCTCCGCCGTACTCGTCCGGCGTGCCGCCCGGCCGCTGGTGACGATCACCGACATCTGGGTCGACAGCCCCGCCTCCCGTGACGGCGGGCGCGAGCTGTGGGGCATCCCCAAGGAACTCGCCGACCTGACCCTCCCCGCCCCGCGAGCGGGCGGTCCCCGCGCGGGCAGCGACGTCGCGCGAGCCGCCAGCTACGGCGCGGTGATCGCCGAGGCGCGGCTGTCGGTGGGCGCGCGGCTGCCGGGGCGCTGGCCCGCCAGGTTCTCGGTCGCGCAGATGCTGGGCGACCGGATCGCGGTCACGCCGGTGCGCTCCCGCGCGCACGTCCAGCGGGCGACGGCGTCCTGGCACGCGGCGCCGGACGGCCCGCTCGCCTATCTCGCCGGCCGGCAGCCGCTGGTGACGCTCGCCCTGCCCGACTTCCGCCTGCGCTTCGGGCGATCGCCGGCCAGCTAGCGTGAGTCGTGCCCCGACGCCCGCGGTGGCTGACCCGCTAGCGCGACGTCGGCGTGGAGCGGGCGTCTCGCGGTCCGGGACGCGGCCACGCGTTCGGGCTGACATCGGCGGGTCAGGCGGGCACGGCCACGCGCGGCTTCCCAGCCGGCCACGACGCTGGCAGGATGCCGGGATGGACGACACGAGGCAGAGTTCGGTCGACGACCCGCGCCCCGGCCCCACGATGGGTCGGCGAGCCTTCTTCGGCCGGACCCTGCTGGCGACCGCTGGCGCCGCCGGCCTGGTGGCACTCACCGGCTGCCCGGGCGGCGACCAGGATGACGATGACGACGGCGACGGCGACGGCGACGGCGACGGCGACGGCGACGGCGACGGCGACGGCGATGACGACTGACCGCCTCCGGTTGCGGGCCGCACCGCGCACCGCGTCGGCCCCGAGCCGGTCGCGCCGCCCCTGACCCACCGCGATACGGCCAAAATCCCTCAGCGGGTCACGGCGGTCTCCCGCTCGATGTGCGACAACTTCTCGGGATTGCGTACGGCGTAGAGCCCGCTGATCAGGCCGTCGTCGATGCGCAGCGCGAGGACGGTGTCGATCTCGCCGTTGAGCCGGAGCAGCAGCGCGGGGTGGCCATTGACCTGTGCCGGCTGGAGCGACACCGCGTCGGCGATCCGGCCCAGCCCGGCGACCAGCAGGCGGGCCACCTTGGCGGCCCCCATGACGGGCGACGGGACCGCCTTCACGACTCCGCCACCGTCCCCCAGGAAGACGACGTCCGGCGCGAGGATGTCGAGCAGGCGTTGCAGGTCGCCGGTCACGACCGCCCGCCGGAACGCCTCCAGCGCGTCCCGGGTCTCTGCCGGTGAGACGACCCCGCGTGGCTTCCGCGCGGCGACGTGCGCCCGCGCCCGGTGGGCGATCTGGCGGACCGCGGCCGGGCTCTTGTCGACCGCCTCCGCGATCTCCTCGTACGCCAGGTCGAACACCTCGCGCAGCACGAACACCGCCCGCTCGGTCGGTCCCAGCGTCTCCAGCACCAGCAGCATCGCCATCGAGACGCTGTCGGCCAACTCGACGTCCTCGGCCACGTCGGGCGCGGTCAGCAGCGGCTCGGGCAGCCAGGGCCCGACGTACGACTCCTTGCGGCGGCTGAGCGCACGCAGCCGGTCGAGCGCCTGGCGAGTGGTGATCCGGACCAGGTACGCACGCTGGTCCCGTACGGTGTCGAGGTCGATGCTCACCCACCGTAACCAGGTCTCCTGGAGCACGTCCTCCGCGTCGGCGGCCGAGCCGAGCATCTCGTAGGCGACGGTGAAGAGCAGGTTGCGGTGGGCGACGTACGCCTCGGTGGCGCGGTCCATGCGCTCGCTCATAGCTGGCTCCTACCTCTCCGCTCTCGAACCTGCCCCATGCACACAGGACGCCGATCCCCACCGCTTTGTGACGCCCACGATGGGCGACGCGCGTCACACGGCCACGCGGCTCCGTAGCCTCGACCGGAGGCGTGCCGGCCCTGAAGAGCTTTCGCGGTCGGGCTTGGTGTCGCTTCGCGGCGCGGGTTCTCGTCGCGCCCGCGGCGGGGCGCTTGGGCCGCGGGCCGGGCTAGGCGCGGCTGAGCCTGTTGGTCGAAGACGTATCCGCGTATTCGGGGGCGGGGACGCTCACGGCCATCAAGATCCACGCCGCCGCCGGGCCTGGTCACTTCACAAGCGGCTATGTCAGGGACACAGCCCCTTGCGGCCGGTTTGAAAGGGCTATGTCCCCGACAACGCCCACACACACCTCGCCGAGGTCCGGCGCAGCTGGCCCACCGGCCCCGGCATCCACACCACCAGCCACGCATCCGGCGACCCGTCCCGGGAGTGGGCGCACCGGCGCGCCCAGCTCGACAGCTTCTCCAACACACCACACCAGCTCCGAACGCAGCCCAGCCACACGACCACCCCGACACCGAAATCTCTCCAGAGAGCTTTCGGCCCCGTCCACGATGACCTCTGCGGATGGCTGCCTTCTATCGGTTTGTTCGGTTCGGCAAGGTCCGGACGCAGGGCCACGCTCCACAGGCACCTAGTTTCGGCGGACATCGCGGTAGCCCAGGTCTGTCCCGCGGCACAGATCATCTACGACGCGCTGGCGATGAGTCCGATCGTGACGGCCAGGGCGAAGGCCCCGACCGCCAGCCAGGAGATGATCCGTGCGGCTTTGATCAGCCCTCGACCCGCCGGCTGGCCGGAGCGCTCGTCGTGCGCACTGGCCTTGCGGGCGAGCACGAGTGCCACCGGGACAAGGAGCACACCGACGGCCGACAAGACCAGCAGGAACGCCAGGATGGCGACGACGAGGGCCGCCACCGCCTTTCGGTTGGTCGGCTCCGGCTCCGGCTCCCGTGGAGGGTCCGGCTCGGGCTCCCGCAGAGGCGCCGGCTGAGGCTCCGGCGGGGAGGGCCAGGTGACCTGCGGTGCCGGCCGCTGCGGAGCGACCGGTTGTGCCGTCCACTGTGGTGGTTGCGCCGGCGCCGTCCCTTGTCGCTGGGCGGGAGGCTGGGCACGGATGTGCGGCGGCGGCTCGAAGGTGATGGGCGGCACCACCTTGGGACGCGCCTGCGGCCGAGGCGGCGCGGCCTCCGCAGGCGGCGCATCCGAAGGCGCCGCGGCCTCCGCAGGCGGCACCACCACCGGAGGCGGCACGACAGGCGAAGGCGGCACCACCTGCGAAGGCGGCACGACCGGAGGCGGCGGAGGCGGTGGAGCCGACGAAGACGGCGCGAGGCCCTTCGTCATGGGCTCGGTCGGCTGCGGGGTCGGTCGGCTGCGGCGCTTGACGTGTACCTCGACGCGGAGCGCCTGTGCCGTCCCCGAGGCGCGGTCGCGGATCATGATTTTGCCGCGGTTGGGGCCCTCGCGGGGGTTGAGGCGGATCACCACGCGGTCGCCGCGGATCTCCGTGCTCAGCCAGGACGCCTCGGTCTCGGCCGTGCAGTCGACCGGCTCGTCGCCGAGCTGGTAGATCTCGACGACCTCCGGTGCCAGCCGCTCCTCCGGGTCGACGTCGCGGAGCGTGATGCTGGTCTCGGAGAGCGCGAAGACGGGCTCGCGCCGCTGGCCCGTACGCGGCACCTTGCTGATCGGGGGCGGCTCGGGCGGGGGTACGCGCCGGCGTGCCAGCGAGACGGCGGCGTCACCGTCGAACCGGCAGTGCGGCACCTGGTGGGTACTGGCGGTGAGCTGGCCGTGCACGTAGTCGTAGATCTCGCGCAGGTCGACGTAACCGTCGCCGTTGCGGTCGGCCGCCTCGCCGAGCAGGCCGGTCACGAGGTACTCGGTGAACAGGCTCGTGCCGGTCGCGGTCGCCGCGTCGTTGGCGAGGGCGCTGCCCCGGGTGCTGGAGACGATGTATCGCCCGGGGCCGGCCAACTGGAGCCCCACGCCGCCGCCCTTGAACATGCCGCTGCTGCAACAGTCGAGCACGATAACGGTGCACTTGGCCACCGACTGGCCGATGAACTCGTTGATCCGCACATTGCTGACCGCGGTGCGCAGGAGCCGGTCGGACCGTGTGTTGCGTCCGCAGAGAAAGAGCCGATTGCGCTCGTCGAGCAGCCCGTGCCCGCTGTAATAGAGCAACAAAAGATCCTCGCGGTGGGCCGAGGAAAAGAAAGCGTCGAGCTCGTCGAGCAGTTCGTCAGTAGTGCGTTCGGTCACCAACCGGACGTTTTCGTCGGCGAAGAGGCCGGTCTCGGAGTCGACCAGTGCCCGGTGCAGGCGGGCGACGTCTTTCGTCGGTGCGTTGAGCGGATTGAGGCTCGCGTCGGCGTCGAACGTGCTGTTGCCGATCAGCAGGGCCCGGTATGTCATTGCCGTTCCCGCAGGGTTGTCGACACGACCGCGAGAATGTGCGCGAAGGACTCGGGGCCGGCGTTTTCGGCGGTGACGCGGACGGTGCGTTGCTGGCCGTCCGCGCCGGTCACGGTCATCTCGATCGCCCGCCGCTTGTCGCGCGCCAGCCAGGCGCGAACGATCTCGATCGCCGCGGTGAAGACGCCCGCCGAGCCGAGCGAGAGGATCAGCTGGTCGACGGTGCCCTTGGTGCCGGGCACGGGGGTACGCCTGTATCGCACGGAATCGGTGCCGCGACGCAGCCCGTCGACAAGATCGGCGACCTGGTCGAGCCAGCGTGGATCATCGTCGGCGAAGCGTTCGTTGTGCGCGACGAGGGCGACCTCGAGTGGTGTGAGCATTCGCGCTCCAGGGTGAGGTGCTGGATAGCCACATCATCCACTCGGGACATCAACGAAACCAGCCGACGACAAGACGGATTCATGACTCGGCTATTTGGCAGAATTGCCTTTTCGGCCAGTGGCGCCTCGAACGGAGGCCAGTGGCCCCTCGAACGGAAGCCGATGGCGCCTCCGACAGGGGGCGTTTCCAGCCTACGCCGTCAGGAGCCCAAGCATCCCTCCACGGCGTGCGCCGGGGCCCGTTGCGGGGCATGGATAGGCTCCGCTGTCACGGGCGACCGGCGAAGCATCCGGTGGTGAGGAGGACCCGATGACGCCTCAACCGTGTACGGACGGCACGTTCCGGCATCTGTCCGTGGATCTCCACGGAGCGGGCGGCGGGGACGACGGGATGTGGGGGTACGCGCTGTGTTCGGCTCCGGAGCGTCCGATCAGGGGCAGTGATCAGTCGGCGATCGACTTTGTGTACGACATGTATCGCACTGACACATGCGTCGAGATCGCCGCGCTGCCGCCGTGTGTGGAGTGCCTGCGGGTGCGCGCCCCGGCCTCCCCGGACAGGGACCGGTGGCGCCTCGGACGGACGCGCCACCGGCCTTTCACCGACAAGAGATCAGAGACCGGCCGCGTGCGCCGCCGCCGTACCGCCCACGATCGGCAGCACCACGTTGCTGGTCTTCAGCGCCACCTGGAGGTTTGCCCGGGACTGGTCGGCCTGGCTGGAGTACTGCGGATAGCTGCCCACGATGATGACGCCGATCCGATGGCCGGGCTGGAAGACGTAGTCTTCGGGCAGCAGCGGGAAGCTGTAGTTGTACGCCTGCCCGGGCACCAGCGGCACCGCCACGCGGATCGACTGCCGGTTCTGGGCGTCCATGATGCCCTTGGTCACCAGCTCCACATCGGACGTCGCCACGCGCTTCTGGGTCTGCCTGTAGCAGCCGTCGTCGGTCGGGCTGCTCTCGCCCCAGCAGTCCTGGGTCTCCAGCGTGATGATGCCCTCCCCCGAGGCGCGGTGGTTGACCCGCTCGGCGGTGCCGTAGTCGACCAGGATCGCGCCCAGGTTGGTGTCGGTCTGGTCGGCCGCGACGCGCAGCCGCACCTCGGGCGTACCGGAGATGTGCAGTGGCGCGGTCAGCGGCGCCGACAGGTACGCGAGGCGGTTGGGCTGCACCGCGTCGGGGTTGAGGATCATCGTGTTCTGGCTCTGCGTCGGACTGTCCTGGAAGGACTCGCTCCTCGGCTGCGCCACCGGCACCAGCTTGAGCCCGCCGGCACCGCCCGCGCCGGGCTGGAGGAAGACCTCGGTGCCCGCCGTGCCGGGGATCGGCCAGTCGGCGTGCGTCTCCCAGACGTCGGCGGCGCGCTCGATGTCGACCTTCGGCTCGTCCATGATGCCGTTGGGCACGGCGTGCAGCCAGTAGTCGAACCACCGGTGCAGCGTCTCGACCCACACCGCGCGGCGGGAGTCGAACGGGTCGACGTGCCCCTCCTGCGACAGCCACAGCTTGCGCGGGACGCCGTTCTCGGCCAGCGCGTACCAGAACTTGCTGAAGTGGTCCGCGCGCACGTTGTCGTCGTTGAGACCGTGGTAGAGCAGCACGCTGGCGGTCATGTTGGGGACCTTCTTGACGTAGCTGCGCTCGTTCCAGAACGCGGTGTAGTCACCGTGCTCGTCGCCGTCCTCGGCGGCGATCCGGTCCCGCGTCGGCTGGCAGTACGCCCGCCGCTCGGGGTTGGTGACGACGTTGGCGAGGTAGGCGACGTAGCTGTTGCCCCGGGTGATCACGCCGTTGCTGCGGACGTAGTCGTAGTACTCGGTCGGCCCGCTGATCGGCACCACCGTGGTCAGGCCCTTCACGCCGGTCACGGCCGTCGCCATGGCCAGCGACCCGTCGTACGACTTGCCGATCATGCCGGTCCTGCCGTTGTGCCAGTCGGCGCGGACGACCTCACCGGCGGCGTTCCGGGCGGTGGCCCGGCCGTTGAGCCAGTTGATCGCCTGCTTGGCGCTGAGGTTGTCCTCGTTGGCGTTGGTGGTCGGGCAGCCGGTGGAGTTGCCGGTGCCGACCATGTCGAGCAGGATCACCGCGTAGCCGCGCGGCACGAAGTAGTTGTCGTAGAAGAGCGGCCACCGGTCGAGCAGCCCGTCGCCGTCGAGGTCGGCCTTGCACTCGCCCTCGTTGCCCCGGCAGAGCGTCGAGTAGTACGGGCTGGCGTCCATGATCACGGGGACCTTGAGGCCGTCGAGCGTGGCCCTGGGGCGCATCACGTCGAACGCGATGATGTCGCGCAGCCCGTCCCGGTCACTGTCGAACGTGGAATCGATGAACAGCCGTTCGCGGATCGCGTCCGAGTAGCCGAAGACCGGCTGCGTCACGCCGGCGGAGACGACGATCGCCGGGGCTTGCGCGGCCAGCGCGGGCACCGCGCCGCCCACGACGGCGACCGCCACCACCGGTAGCAGGGCAGCGGCCACGCGGAGCAGCCTGCCGATGCGACTCATGCACCCTCCCAAATGCGCCCCGGGGAGCCGCTCGCGGCGCGCGCGTCCCGCCGGGGCCCGCAGGACCCGAGGGTGCGTACGTTAGGGCGCCCGGGCCGCCGGCCGCCATACCCAGGCATGGAAATTTACCGACCTCAGTCAGGTGTCGAAAGGATCGAAGTTGATCTACCGGCAGATGTCCAGTGACGCGCTCGGGCCGGCGCCCATACATTCACGGTCACCTCCGTGGCGGTCCGCGCGCCGACACCTCCGACGAAGGGCTATGGGATGCACCTTCAACTCACCTGGCGGACGGGGTTGGCGGCGGCGGTCGCGACCGCGCTGGTCGTCTCCGTGGCCACCGGGCCGGCCCTCGCGGCGCCCGGCAACCCCGCCGGCGGTACGGGCCCCTTCGAGGTGCTCGACCCACAGGCATGGCAGAACCCGGACACGATGACCTGGAACGACTACCGGCCGGTGCCCAGCAAGAACTGGGCCGATCCCTCGGTGAGCGGGTCGGTGCGCGACTTCAGGATCGCTCTGGTCACGCTCGACTATCCGGACCAGCCCTTCGTCGTCACGCAGCGGGCCCGCTCGACGGTCTTCGGCAACCCCCAGGCGACCGCCCAGAACATCCCCCGCGACCAGGTGGCGAGGTTCTACCAGGAGTTCCTCAACACGCCCAACACGCTGAACAAGGGGCACACCCTCCACGAGTACTGGATGCAGGACTCCAATGGCCGGTACGGCGTCGACCTGGCCGGCTTCGGGCCGTACCAGATGCCCGCCAAGTCCTACCAGTACGGCATCGACAACGGCTTCAACCCCGGCGCCTGCCCCACCGGCGAGCAGTGTGCCCGCAACATCCGCACCGACGGGCTCGGCGCCTGGCGCGCGGCCGTCGGTGACGAGGTCGCCGACCAGTACGAGCTGGTCTTCATCCTCTCCGCCGGCCAGGACGAGTCGTCGACCTGGCAGGAGTTCGGGCAGATGATGTTCCAGACCAAGGAGGACGTGCCGGACGCGTGGGGACCGCCCGACCCGAGCCTGCCCAACTACGCGCGCACCAGGTACGTCGAGTGGACCTCCTGGAAGGCCGCCTCGGCGATCTGGCCCAACGCCGGCGGCGGCTCCTCGACCCAGGCGGAGAGCTCCGGCATGGGCACGTACGCGCACGAGCTGAGCCACCTGCTGAGCATCGGCGACAACTACAACAACCCGTACGGCGTCCCGCTGCGCCGGGCGTACAGCGGGATTTGGAGCATGATGTCGCGCGGCACCTTCAACGGTCCGGGCGGCCCGCACACGCGGTGGCAGATCCCGCCGGTCAACGGCGGCGCGATCGGCTCGCTGCACACCGTGCGCGACAAGGTGAAGATCGGGCTGCTCGGCGAGGAGCACCTGCTGCGGCTCTCCCGCGAGGCGCTCTCGTCGTCGGGGCTCGTGGTCGCCGAGATCACCGCGCGGGCGGTCGACGCCGGGCCGAAGGGGCTGACCGGCATCAACATCGCGATGAACCGCGACAACTCGCCGGCCTGTGTCACCAGCGAGGACCCGCTCTGCGACGGCGGCGGCTACAACAACTACACGGTCGAGGTCGTCGACCGGATGGGCGCCGACTCGTTCGTGCCGGACAGCGGCGTGCTGATCAGCAAGACCAAGAACGCGGACAGCGCGCCCTTCGTGTGGGTCATCGACGCGAACCCGCAGGACATCGACATGATCGACTTCTACCGGCCGGATGGCACGCCGCAGAAGATCACGATGGGCGACTACCGGCAGCTCTCCGACGCGCTCTTCCACGCCGGTACGCGCTCCGGCAGCGAGTACGAGTACGTCGACGCGGCCAACCGCCTGCACTTCTACGTGCTCGACCTCAAGCGCGACGCGGACGGCATCCTGTCGTACAAGGTGGCGGTCCGGTCGCTGGACGGCACCGGCGGCCCGAGCACGCACGGAGTCGACCTGGGCCAGGGCTTCGTCAGCACCGGCACCAAGCCCACCAACAAGGGCGTCACCTGCACCTTCACGCTGACCAACACCGGCGCCTACTCGGCCGGCGGCCAGCAGCATCCGGAGAACGTCTCCGCGTACCTCAAGTCGGACGTGTACCGCCTCACCGCCGACGTGGCCGGGATCGGCTGGCGGGTCGAGGTGCCCAACGCGCTGGCCTCGGTCGGGTTCGGCAAGAGTACGAAGGTCAAGGTCTCGGTCGGCGCCACCGCGAACGCGGCGCCCTCCGGCTTCGTGAAGCTGACCGCCACCTCGGTGAGCGACCCGAGCAAGACGGTCACCAGCCCCTGCCGCGTCGACAAGGACTGACCCGCGATGCGGCGACCCATCGGGCGCGCCGCGGCGGTCGTCGCCGCGGCGCTCCTCGGGGGCGGCCTGAACGGCTGCGGTGACGAGGCCGCCGAGGCGAGGACGGTCCGCGTGCTGGTGCGTGACATCAACATCCGCGAGGAGGGCGTCGACTGCGCCGGCACCGGGGCGTACACGTTCTTCCACAACCGGGCGCCATTTCGCGTGCTCGACGGCGACGGGGAGACGCTGACCGGCGGCCGCCTCCCGCCCGGCAAGGCGGTCCGCACCTTCGAGGAGGATCTCGAGGTCGAGCGGATCCCCACGTACTGCGAGTTCGCGGTGCCGGTCGCGGTGCCCAAGCGGGCGGGGTACAGCCTGGTCGTCGACGACCGCGCGCCGATCCCGCTCACCGCGGACGCCGACTCGCTGGTGGCGGTGGTGCCGTCATGAGGCTGGCCGCGACGGCGCTCGCTGTGGTGCTCGCCCTGACCGGCTGCGGCGGCGAGGCGGTCAAGCCGGCTGGGGGCGCCGAGGCCCTGCCCGGGCCGGTGCCGGCTGGGCTCGCGCCGCGCCCCGCCCCGCCGGACGCGCCCGGCGCGCCCGCGTTCACCGGCGCGCTGACCGACGGGACCAGCCTCGCCGCCGCCGACCTGTGGGCACAGCGCCCGGTCGTGCTCCTCTTCCTCACGTCCTGGTGCACGGTCTGCGCCGAACGCCAGGACGCGCTCAGTGAACTGGCCCGCGCGTACCGCGACCGGGTCGTCTTCGTCGGCGTGGCCAACGACGACGAGCCGGCGGAGCTGGACGCGTACCTGCGCGCGCACCGGGCCGAGTTTCCGGTGGTGGTCGACGCGGACGGCACGATCTCCCGGTCGTACGCCGTCCGCGAGCCCGCCGCCGTCGTGATCGTCGCCAAGGGCGGCGCGCTGCTGCGCGGCTGGCCCGGCGGGCTCGACGCGTCCACTCTGGACGCCCGGCTCCGCGAACTTGTCCTGGGATGAGGTGAAGCGATGCGAACAGTGATCGCGGCGCTGGCGGGGGTTCTCCTCGGCCGCCCCAGGCGCTCAGGAGCCCGGGCCGTACTGGCCGCTGAGCCGGGCGAGCTTGAGCGCCAGGTGCAGGCAGAGCCGCTCGTTGCCGTCCTTCAGGTCGGTCTCGGCGAGCTGCTCGACGCGGTGCAGGCGGTAGTAGAGCGTGGTGCGGTGCAGCCGCAGGCGCTCGGCCGTCGCGTGCGCGTTGCCGGCCAGGTCGAGGTATGCCTCCAACGTCTCCAGCAGCGCCTGGTTGGCCTCGTCGCCGAGCAGCCGGTGCAGCCCGGGGTGGACGCCGGCCACGTCGAGGTGACGACCGTCCATCTGCGACAGCGTGCGGTAGACGCCGAGGTCGGCCCAGGCGACGATGCGCCCCAGCCCGGCCAGCCGCACCCCCACGCGGACCGACTGGAGCGCCTCGTCGTACGAGTGCACGGCGTCCGCCAGCCGGGGCCGGGGCGCGCCGACGCCGACCACGACCCGGGCCACCGAGGCGAGGTTGCGGATCGCGGCCTCCAGCGCCTCGCTCAGGTATCCGGCGGCCGCCTCGGCGGACGGGCGGCCGGCGACCTGCCCGCCCCGGATCAGCAGTACGCCCTGGTCGTGGCGGAGCAGGTGGAGCGCCTCGTGCACGCCGATCCACCGCCGGGTCGCGACGAGCACCTGCTCCAGTGCGATCCAGGCGACCTCGTCGAGCACCTGCCCGCGGGCCGGTACGAGCTGGGCCACCACCGCGGTAGCCGGGCCGTCGAAGGTCACCACACCGTCGGCGAGTAAGGAGCGGGCCACCTCGTCGCGCGTCTCCGGATTGTCCGCCAGCAGCGTGCGGGCCGCCTCCGCCTCGCGCTGGGAGGCCAGCTCGCCGAGCAGGTTCTCCCGGTAGAGGGCGAACGACAGGTCACCGGTCGCCCGGGTCACCACGTCGATGTCCGCGTCGCTCATGCCGCCCTCGACGTCGATGAACCACACGAACCCGAGCAGCAGGTCACGGTGGACGATCGGCACGCAGAGCCGGGGCAGCAGGTCGAGCTCGGGGCAGGCCGGCGTGCGCACCGGCGCGCGGGCCTTCATGATGCCGATGTCGCGAAACCAGGAGATGACCTCGGGCGTGGTGTGCCGGCGCAGGATCGAGGTGCGGCGGACGTCGTCCATCGTGCCGGTGTGCTCGCTGTAGACGACCACACGGTGCCGCCGATCCTCGATCAGCGCCGGCCGGCCCACGCGTGCCGCCATCGTGTCGACGATGCGTTGCAGCTCCAGATTCATGCCGCTCCCGACGCGCTCGTGGCCCGCTGCGCGGCCCGGACGCCCGGTCAGGCACCGACCCCGCCGGTCCTTACCATCGACGCCTTCCGCCGCCCGCGCAAGGGCTCCGAGGACTCACCTCAGTCACAGTCGTGGATGCCCCACGATTTCAGGATTCGAGCTACCGCGACGCCCGTCGCGGTCCAGACCGCCGCTCCCGCGGCCGCACCCTCCGCGCTCCCACAACCTCCCCCCTTGGCGGGCGTGACCGGCAGCGGGCGTCCGACCGCCCACCGGGCAGTCAGCCCCTGGATCGAGACGCGTCGGGCTAGCAGCAGATGCCCGTGGAGCGTGGCCCTGCTCCCGGGATGAGGTGGTCGCGAGGGCTGGGCCGCGTTCGGACCTGGAGTCGTGTGTTGGAGAAGCTGTCGAGCTGGGCGCACCGACGCGCCCAACCCGGACGGACGCCGGATGCGCGGCGTGCGTGCCGGGTCCGCTGGGCCAGCCGGCGCCGGACCCGGCAGGTCCGCGGGCAAATGTCGGGGACATAGCCCCTTCGAGGCCACCGCAAGCGGCAAAGTCCCTGACAAAAGCCCCCTTTGCGCGGGGCGACCAGAGGTCCGTCCGTGGCGATCGGGGCATGGCCCAAGAATTGGTCGATCACGTGGGGTGTACACGCCGGGTCGGGACATCGGGCTGGACCGAGCAACGGAAACGCCATGCAGCTTCGTGTTAGAGGCGAGGCGAGGAGGGTCGGTTGACATTCGAGGAGTACGTCGCGGCTCGGCTGCCGGCGCTTCTTCGGCAGGCGACGGCGTTGGCCGGTGATCCGCACGTGGCCGAGGACGTCGTGCAGGACGTGTTGATCAAAGCGCAAGCGCGCTGGAAACAGATCCGCGGGGTCGACGTGCCGGACGCGTACCTGCGCAAGATGATCGTGAACGAGCTGCTGTCCGCCCGGCGCCGGGTGGCCGCCGCCCTGCGCCGCGAGCGCGCCCAGCCGCCCGCGCCCGTCCTGGATGGCGCCGACGTGGTCGTGGTGCAACGCGCCGCGATCCTCCAGATGATCCGTACCCTTCCCGCCCGTCAGCGCATCGTGATCGCTCTGCGCTACTTCGAGGACATGGCCGACGGCGACATCGCCGCGCTGCTGGACTGCACCGAGGGGACGGTACGCAGTCAGGCGTCGCGCGCGCTGGCCAAGCTCCGCGGGATCGCCGCGACGCAGCCGCCACAGGAGGAAGAATGATCGACAGCGAAGCCATCCGTACTGCCTTCGCCGCCCTGGCCGACCAGGCACCGCCACCGGACCGGATCCGGGCGGCGCTCGCCGCCCGCGTCCGTCAGCACCACCGGCGCCGGCTCGTGCTGCGGCTGGCCGGCGCCGGCGTGGTCGCGGCCTCCACCGGCGTCGCGACAGCAGGCGTGTGGCGAGCCACCCGCCCGTCCGGGCCTGGGTTCCCCGTGCTCGACGGCGGACCCGGCGGCGGCTGGCTTGACGTCCCACTCCAGTACCGGCCGGCGTGGCTGCCCCAGCGGTACGGCGAGAGCGCACGCACGGTCGTCGTCGACGGGGAACGGGCTCCCGTCATTTCCCGGGACTGGCAACCAGGGCCGGCTGAACAGCCGATCTCGCTGCTGGTCGGCTGGCATCCGTCGCTCGACGCGGACCGCCCTGGTGGAACGCCGGAAAACGTCGAGGTCAACGGCGCACCGGGTGAGCTTGTCCAGGTGGACGCCGACCGGTTCGCCACCTACGTCACCTGGCGGGCCCCCGGCCAGCCCCAACTGATGGTGAGTGTCCTGACGGACGACGGTGCCGACGCCCAGCGGGACCTGGCCATGCGGGTCGCGCGGTCGGTGCGGCCCGATCCGGGACGCATCGGGGTCGGCCCCCGCTTCGGCTGGCGTCCGGCGGATATGGCGACCACGCCGTGGCGGCTGCGTCACGGTTTCCAGGACACGGACTGGGTCCAGGATGTTGTGGTCAACGGCACCGGCGGGCGGCAGCTCCTCATCAGCATCGGCGCCGGCGCCGCCACCAAATTCGAGAACACGACCGTCGCCACCGAGCCGATCCGGATCCGCGAGTGGAAGGGCTGGCGAATTCCGGAGATGAATCAGCTCTTCCTGACCCTGCCCGCCGGCGTCGAGGTGTTCGCGCAGCTCGACAGTGGGCCCGCGGGCGAGCAGACCATGTCCGCGTTGACCCGCGTCGTGGAGGAGTTCGACTTCGGACCATGGCCGGACATGAGCTGGGTCGGCAACCGGTGAGCCGCCCACCGAGATCGATCAGCGCCGGCGGCCTCGACCACTCCTGAACCCGCGTCCCGGTCGGCAGCGCCAGCTCGCAGTCCGCGCGATCCACCCCACGACCCACGCATCCGGCGTCCGTCCAGGTTGGGCGCACCGGTGCGCCCAGCTCGACAGCTTCTCCAGCACACCGACCTGACGCCCCAAGCCGGGACCCGGAGCCGCCGGTGCGGGGGCGCCGCGGGCGCGGCGGCGGCCGCAAATTCCGTCGAGGATCGCGGCGGCATGGCCTACCTTGAGCGGCATGGACGTCGATCCGGTGGTGCACAACCGCGCGGCCTGGGATCTCCAGGTCGAAAAGGGCAACGAGTGGTCGCGGCCGGTCTCGCCGGAGACGGTGGCGCGAGCGCGGGCGGGCGACTGGTCGATCGTGCTGATCGGCTACGAGCCGGTCGATCGCTCCTGGTTTCCCGCCGACCTCGCCGGCGTCGACGTGCTCTGCCTGGCCTCCGGGGGCGGGCAGCAGGGCCCGACGCTGGCCGCCGCCGGCGCGCGGGTCACGGTCTTCGACAACTCGCCCCGGCAGCTCGCGCAGGACGAGCTGGTGGCCGGCCGCGACGGGCTGGAGCTGCGCACCGTGCTCGGCGACATGCGCGACCTCTCCGCGTTCGCCGGCGACTCCTTCGACCTGGTGGTCAACCCGGTCTCCAACCTCTTCGTGCCCGAGCTGGCCCCGGTCTGGCGCGAGTGCTTCCGCGTGCTGCGCCCGGGCGGCGCGCTGCTCTGCGGCTTCGTCAACCCGGACGTCTTCCTCTTCGACCACGAGACGCTGGACACGCGCGGCGAACTGGTGGTCCGCCACCGGCTCCCCTACAGCGACCTGACCCACATGCCCGCCGGCGAGCGCGAGCGGCTGTGGGGCGCGGACGCCCCGCTGGAGTACAGCCACACGATGGCCGACCAGATCGGCGGCCAGCTCGCCGCCGGCTTCGTGATCACCGCCTTCGCGGAGGCGCCGCACCACTCCGACGCCACCGCGGGCTGGCTGTCCGGCTACTTCGCGACCCGGGCGGTGAAGCCCGCGGCGTAGCCGTCACAGCGGGTCGCCGGAGCGGGCGCGGGCGAGCGCCAAGCCGCGGGCCGACTCGGGAAAGCGGCGCAGCATCCCGCGCATCCGCTCGGCGTCCACATTGGCTCCGAAGAGGTCGGTGCCGGGCTCGAAGCGCACGCCCTCGGCGAGCGGGCCGGCGGCCACCGGGTCGAAGCCGAGCGCGTCCACGAGGTCGGCCACCGCGTCCACATCGGACGGATCGTCGCCGGCGATCGCGATGCCCTTGCGACCGGGCGAGCCGGCGGGGCGGGCTTCGGCCTCCACATCGCGGTACCCCATGTGGTTGAGGGTCTTGACCACCCGCGAACCGGGCAGGAACGCCTGGACGATCTCGCTCGACGAGGTGCGGGGGTCGGTGAGGTCGTCGCGGACGCCGTCGGTCTCCCACCAGTAGTTCATCGTGTCGACGACGAGCCGGCCGCGGAGCGCGTCCACGGGCACGGTGTGGTACCTGCCGAGCGGGAGGGCCAGCACCACGATGTCGGCGCCGGCGGCCGCCCGCTCGGCGGTGACCGCGACCGCGCCGGGCGCGAGCACCTCGACGGCGAGCGCGATCCGCGCCGGCTCGCCCGACCCGGCGACGAGGACCCGGTAGCCCGCGGCGAGCGCGAGCCGGGCGAGCACGGTGCCGAACCTGCCCGCGCCGAGGATGCCGACCGTCGTGCGCTCTCGTGTGCGGCTCATGGTGGGCGTCAGCCGGGAATCACGTCGCGCACCATGGAGATCACCGGTCAATTATTCGAACGCAACAGTTGATGCGTCAACCACTTCGGGAATGACCCTGGCCACTCCCCCTCGGCGGCGGGCGGCGACGGCCGCCGGGAGGTCCCGCACCGCACGCTCCCCCGGCGCGGTCATGCCAGAGCGGCGCCCGGCCGTGAGAATCTTCACGCCCGCCGGCGAGGCTCGGGCGGTCGCGGGTCAACGCCGGTCGATCGCCGGCGGTCCCGCCCCGCACCAAAGTCGTTGCGCCGTCAAGGAAATCTCCCGGCGCCCGGCGCGACATCCCCCTTTCGGCCCCCCCATGATCCACTCACAGGCCCCTGGCCAGCATCTTTATCCTGGAGCAGGGGGTACGGCAGGTGGCGCCCGGACGTAGCGCGGCGAGTGCGGTGCGTGCCGATGCCGAGTACAAGATGGGGGTATTTCCGACCGTGAGCGGTTTCGCCACCCGGTCCTGGGAGGGCTTGATCATCCCGGCGCCCGGGATCTACGAGCTCGACCCGGCCCACAAGCGGGTCGGCTTTCTGGCCCGGCACATGATGGTCAGCCCGGTGCGGGGCGAGTTCGAGACGGCGACCGCCCGGATCGTCGTCGCCGAGGACCCGCTGGAATCGTCGGTGACCGCCACCATCCAGACGGCCAGCATCAGCACCGGCAGCGCCGATCGGGACGCCCATCTGAGCAGCGCCGACTTCCTCGACGTGGAGACGTACCCCACGCTGGAGTACCGGAGCACCGGCATCAAGCGCCCGGAGACCGAGGACCCGATCTTCTTCTGGGCCCGGCTCAAGGCACACCAGCGAGGGCTGCGCGAGGGCGTCGCCCCAGCGCCCCAGCGCGCCGCCGGCCGCTTCGTGCTCACCGGCGAGCTGACCGTGCGTGACGTGACGCGCCCGGTCGACCTCCAGGTGGAGTTCGGGGGCGCGCGGCGCGACCCGTACGGCAAGGAGATCTTCGGCTTCAGCGCCACCGCCGAGATCAACCGCGAGGAGTACGGCCTGCTCTGGAACGTCGCCCTGGAGAGCGGCGGCGTGCTGGTCGGCAAGACGGTCCGGATCGAGATCGCCGGCGAGGCCATCCGCGAGTCGTGACCGGCGCCGCGGGCGACGCGCGCCCCGCCGCCGAGCCGTCCGGTGGCCGATGTGGACGGCCGCCCTGTTACAGCCGATGAGCTGCCTCGACCGGTCATTGACAGATCAAGTCGATGGCATCCAGGATGGTCGAACCTCCATCCACCGTCCCCGCTCTCCCCGCCGATACTTTTCCGCCGCAGACGTCCCCGCCACGCGGGGGGCGCGGCTCGGGCTGCCGCACGGGCGTGACCGTGCGGCGCCCCACCGTCCATCCACTGTGGATGGCGGTACCCGCCTGTCCGCACACCTCACGGTTCTGTTGCGCCGCAGTCGAAAGGTACCGAGATGTCTTCTTCCTTCCTGCCACGGTGGCGGAGGGGTCTGTTCGCGGCCACCGCCGCGGCGTCCGCCTTCGTCCTGCTGGCCGGTCCGGCCACCGCGGTCCCCGCCGCGCCGGCCGATGCCGGCGACGCCCCCGTCATCCTCGAACGCTTCGCCGACGAGCAGGCCAGCGTCGTGGAGGTCACGGTGGCCGATCGTGACGAGCTCGACCGGCTCGTCGCCACCGGAGTCGACCTGGACCACCACGTCTCCCACACCGAGGCGGGCATCGTGGTCCACGCCGTGGTCACGCCCAACGAGGTCGAAGGGCTGAGGGCGCTCGGCTACCGGGTCGGCCAGACGCTCTTCGACCCGGACGACAGCGAAGACCGGATCGGCGAGCGCGAGGCGACCATCGCCGAGCACAAGGCGGACAACCAGGCGTTCTCCGCCACGCTGGCCCAGAACGCGACCGCCTCCGACGTGCGGATCATCCGGGCCGACTACTACACCTCCGGCACCAACCAGGTGCTCTCGGTCGAGGCGAAGTGGGCGCAGGGACAGACCTCCACCAGCACGCTGACGGTGAGCCGGGACAGCGGCCCCGGCACCCCGATCGGGTCCGGCGGCACGCAGAGCATCTCCCGGTTCGTCGACGCCGGCGTGTACCTGTACCACCGGGGCGCCTCCGCCGTCACCGCCCGGCCCGACAGGATCCAGATCACCAGCCCCACCGGCGACGTCGCGGTCGCGCAGGTCAAGGAGTGGCTCCCGATCGACGGCGAGTCGCCCGAGGGCCCGGGCTACCAGAAGGACTTCGTCACCAGCTACCTCACGCCGACCGAGCTGTACGACCGGATCAAGCGGCTGGCCGCCGAGTACCCGCAGCTCGCCGAGATCGTGGAGCTGCCCTACAAGACAAACGGCTACCGGCGCAAGGCGCAGGTCGTGCTCGGCACCGCCAACGCCAGCCGCGTGGCGGTCGACTCGCTCGCCTGGGGCCACCAGGGCGGCAACGACATCACCGTCGAGCTGGCCGACCCCGGTGCCGCCAACCAGCCGCTCAACGCGACCGTGACCGGCAGCGCGATCCGGGTCAGCCTGGCCACCGACGCCGGCGGCGCGGTCACCAGCACCGCGGCCCAGGTCGCCGCGGTCGTCAACGGGGCGGCGGGCAGCCTGGTCAAGGCGTACACGTACCGCGGCAGCGCCGGCGACGGCGTGGTCACCCCCGTCGCCGCGACCCCGCTGACCGACAACCTGCGGGCGCCGGCCTCCGTCTCCCGCGACCCGCATCCGGTGTACGCCATCCGGATCGGCAAGTTCCGCGACGGCTCCCGCACCGGCGTCCTCGCCTACGCCCAGGAGCACGCCCGCGAGTGGGTCCCGCCGCTGGTGACGATCGAGACCGCCGAGCGGCTGCTGCGCAACCAGAAGCACGACCCCAAGACGCAGGAGCTGCTGCGCACGCTCGACATCTGGATCGTCCCGTCGATCAACCCCGACGGCGGGCACTACTCGTTCTACGACTTCAACTCGCAGCGGCGCAACATGACCAACCACTGCGCCGAGGGCGGTTCGACCGACGCGCTCGCCCGCAACTCGTGGGGCGTCGACAACAACCGCAACTACAGCGAGTACAGCCTCTTCGACGGGTACTCGGGCGCCTCGACGAGCTGCACCGGCGACACGTACGCCGGGCCGAGCGAGCTCTCCGAGCCGGAGAACAAGAACCTCGACTGGCTGGCCAGCCGGCCCAACATCAAGTTCTCGATGAACCTGCACTCCTCCGGCAACTACTTCATGTGGTCGCCGGGCGCGTACTCGGTCCCGGGTCGGATCTCCGCGCCGCGCCCGACCCTGGCCGAGGAGTCGTTCTTCTGGGGCGCCTCCTCGCAGATCCTGACCGCCATCAAGCGGCACCGGAACATGGCGGTCACCCCCGCCCGCACCGGTCCGATCTCCGACGTGCTCTACTCCGCGGCCGGCAACTCCGGTGACATGCTCTGGTACAAGTACGGCATCTACGCCTGGAACTTCGAGGTCGGCACCTCCTTCCAGCCGGCCTGGGACGAGGCGCACCAGCAGACCCTGGAGTACGCCAACGGTCTGGTCGAGCTCATGCGAGTCGCCCGCGCGTACGACAAGGACAAGAAGCGGCCGACCAGCACGCTGGTCACCGCGCCGAGCGCGACCGAGGGCATGGTCGACGTGAAGTTCGACGTGAGCGAGCCGGCCGCCGTCTTCTACACATTGGACGGCAGCAAGCCCACCTTCGACTCGACGCTCTACGCCTCCGCCGGTGTCCGCGAAGGGGGCGAGACCCTGACCGTGCCGTACGGCACGCGGGTCTTCTGGTTCTCCGTCGACGCCGCCGGCAACATCGAGAACAACTACCGGCCAGACACAGAGGCGAAGAACTGGAACCGGGCCTTCGCCATCATCTCCGACAGCTGACCCGTAATCACAGTGCGGCCGGGGCGTCCACCGCCCCGGCCGCACGGCTGTCCACTCCGGACGGACGGTCAGAGCGTCCAGCGCAGATGTGGCTGGTTGACCCGCTTGGCCCGGCGGCCGAGCCGGGAGCGCACCGCGCGGGCCAGCCGCAGGGGCAGCCAGGCGACCAGCTCCATCAGGTAAAAGACCACCAGGGCGAGGGCGATCAGCACCGCCGGCGGCGCGACGACCGGCAGCGCGACGAGCGTGACCAGCGCGACCCGCCACGCCTCCCGCCACCAGCCCGCGCGCCCGCCGCGCTTGGTCAGGGCCGCCCACCGCACGGCCGCCCACATGATCCAGCGACGCAGGAACGGCACGCCGAGCTCCCGCATCGCCTGGAGGAAGATGCCGTCGGCGTCCCGCCAGGTCAGGTCGCCGCCGGAGGCGGGCACGACGACCCGCCAAAGGTGGTCGTGCAGGATCGCCGCCGCGGTGTAGCGGCCATAGCGTGGCAGGAACCACACGAACAGGCGAGGCACCGAGGCGAAGTCGGTCTCCCCGTCGACGGGCACCTCGAAGTCGCGCAGCCGGGCGTTGTACCTGAGCGCGCGCAGCACCGTCCAGCTCGTGTCGTCGCGCTGCCGCACCTCGACCGCGCTGTCGGGGCCGAAGCCGAGAACCCGTGGCGCCGGCTGGGCGGCGAGATCATCTGTAGCGTTGGCCATGGCGGCCTCCTCGCGTCGTTCCTGCCTACTCAGAGTCCCGCCGGCGGGACGTGATACAGGCCGGTCAGGTGGCGCAGATGGTGGTCGCGCGGACGCCCGGTGCCCCGCCCGCACTGGGTCGCCGCGGCGGTCAGTATGGCGTCATCACGCGGCGCCTCACGGCGTGCGGCTGTTCCGGTCGGTCGTGCCGGCGCCGGCTTGCATCCGGTACCCAGGTACAGGCTTACGGTCGAAGCGGAACGGCGCCGGACAGCGGGCCGCCAGCACACGGAGGCATCCCTGATGAGCACGGAACCCACCGGACTGCGCACCGGCGAGGTCGCCGTACGGGCCGGGGTCAACATCCAGACCCTGCGCTACTACGAGCGGCGGGGCCTGCTGGCCGCACCACGGCGCAGCATCGGCGGCCACCGCATCTATCCCACCGACACGGTCGCCCTGCTCGGTGTGATCAAAACCGCCCAGCGGCTCGGCTTCACCCTCGACGAGGTCGCCGAGTTGCTGGAGACCGGGCGGCGCCGCCACCCCTCGCCCGACCTGCGCCAGCGAGCCGTCGCCAAGATCGACCAGATCGACGCGAAGATCGCCGACCTGACCGCGATGCGGGACGCGCTCGCCCAGGTCGTCTCGGCGAACTGCGACAGCCTCACCAACTGCACCTGCCCGGAGTGCCCGATCCCGTTCATCGACCTCAGCCACCTGGAAGGACCACACCGATGACCCTGCCCACACACCGGCCCGCCGAGGTCACCGCCCGGCCGGTCCCGGTGCGGATCGACGCCGCCCCGCCGACCCGCAGCAAGGTCACCGGCGCGCTCGCCGTCCTGGCCTGTGCCGCCTGCTGCGCGCTGCCGCTGCTGATCGCCGCCGGCGTGCTCACCGGTGCGGGCGCGGCCATCCTGGAGAAGACCCTCCTCGCGGTCGCCGCCGGCCTGGCCGCCGCCGCGCTGGGCATGTGGTGGCTGCACCGGCGGCGGGTGCTCGTGGGCCTGGCCGTACCGGCGATCCGCCGCATGCGCGAACCCCGCTGACCAGCGGCCCAGCCGGTGTCGAGCAGCCGCCCGCCGCACACGCCGACCCCGCTGACCAGCGGCTCAGCCGGCGCCGAGCCGCCGTCCGCCGCACGCGCGAACCCCGCTGACCGGTGACTCAGCCGGTGCCGAGCCGCCGGACGAGGTAGCGCCAGGCGTCGTCGATGAGCGCGTCGCCGTAGCAGTGCTCCCGCTTGGACAGTGCCTCCGCGTCGCTGGAGCGGTGCGCGGCGCCGCCGGCCGCCAGTACCCGTAGCTGCATGTCGCAGGCCGCGTCCAGCAGCAGCGTCGCCACGACGGCGGTGGGGATGTCCTTGGCGGCCACGGCCACGCCGTGGTTGACCATGAGCACGGCGGGCCGGTCGCCGAGGCATTCGGCGAGCCGCGCGCCCAGCTCGCGGGTGAGGATGAGGTCGCCCGTGGCGGTGAAGCGGGGGACGTCCGGCGGTGTGAAGAAGGTGCCCTCGTGGGAGACCGGCTCCAGCGCCCGGCCGGTGGCGGCGAGCGCGACCGCGGCCCGCGAGTGCGTGTGCACGACGGCGTTCACGTCGGGGCGCCGGGCCATGATCTCGGTGTGGATCGGATACTCGGCGTGCCGCCGCTCGGTGCCGTCCAGCACGCGCCCGTCCCGGTCGACCAGCACGGTGCGGTCGGCGGTGATCTCCTCGAAGCCGTAGCCGGCGGCCTTCATCCAGGTGCCGGCACCGTCCGGGTCACGCGCGGACAGGTGCCCCCAGACGTAGTCGCCCTGCGCCGCGCCGGCGAGGATCCGGCAGCCGACGGCGATCTGTTCGCGCAGCTCCGCGCTCATGGGCGGCTCCCCTTTCCGGAGTCCGGTGCCGGTGCCAGCAGGTGGCGCAGGCCGTGCACGTCGAGGCCGGACTCGCCGGCGGTGAGTCTCCGCCGCGCGGCGGCCTCCTTCTCCGCGCGCTCCCGGCCCGCGGCGGCGACCCGGGCGGCCTGGGCGCGCGGGACCACCAGCACGCCGTCGTCGTCGGCCAGGATCACGTCGCCCGGATGGACGAGCGCGCCACCGGCCACGACCGGCACGTTGACCGCGCCGGGGTCGGACTTCGCGGTGCCCTGCGCCGAGACGAAGCGGGACCAGACCGGCAGCCGCATCGCGGTGAGGTCGGCGACGTCGCGGACGCCGGCGTCGGTCACCAGCGCCACGCCGCCGCGGGCGCGCAGCGCGACGCCGAGCAGCTCGCCGAACATCCCGTCGCGGCAGAGCGAGGTGGTCGCGACGACCAGCACGTCGCCGGGGCCGCAGACGTCGACCGCGCGGTGGATCGGCAGGTTGTCGCCGGGCGCGCAGAGGACCGTCACGGCGGGGCCGGCGACGCGGGCGCCCGGGTAGATCGGGCGCAGCTCCGGGGCGCAGAGCCCGACGCGGCCCAGCGCCTCGTGGCAGGTGGCCACGCCCAGCTCGGCGAGCGCGGCGCGGGTCGCGTCGACCGCCGCGGTCACGCCGGCCCGCCCGTCCGGTCGACGCCCAGGTGCGAGCGGACGTACATCTGGGCGCCGGCCGCGCCGAGCAGGACCATCAGGTTGCGCAGCGCCACCGGGTTGACGCCGCCGGCGAGCAGGGCCGGGGCGTCGCGGTCGACGATCGCCGCCCGCTCGGTGGGGGTCAGCGCGTAGCCGTCCAGCACCGGATCCGGGTCGGCGTCGAACCGGTCGCGCAGCCCGTCGACATGTTCGAGATCCCACGCCAGGCGGGTCACCGCGTAGGCGCTCACGCCGCCTCCTCGCTTCGCCGGGAGCCGCCGCTCGCGCCGGCCGCCGAGCCCGATGGTTCGGTCGCGAACTTCCTCACGCCGGCACTCCGATCTCGTAGCGGACGATGCCGATGCCGGTGTGCCAGGGGTGCATCGGCGCGTAGGCGAGCACGGTCGCGGGAGCGGATCGGGCCGCACCGTGCGCGACCATCCAGGTACGGATCTCCAGGGCGCCGTTGCCGGCGTACTCGTTGATCCACTCGTCGCTCCAGGAGAGCACCTCGTCGAGCTGGGTCGCGCCGATCAGCTCCAGGAACCGCCGGTCGAACTCCTCGTTGATCTGGCCCGCGCGGGGCAGGCCGACCCAGTGCGAGATGCCGCCGGTGCCGACGACCGCGACCCGTGTGTCGCCGGGCAGCCGCTCCACCACGTCGGCGATGGCGCCACCGAGCGCGAAGCACCGGCTGAGCGAGGGCAGTGGCGGAGTGTTGCAGTTGACGAAGAGCGGGATCACCGGGATCGGCGGGGTACGCAGCAGCTTGGTCAGCGGCACCACGAAGCTGTGGTCGAGCCGCATGTCGAAGGAGCGGGACAGGTCGAAGCCGCGCGACACCAGCCCTTCCAGCAACGCCTCGGAGAGCGCGGCGTGCCCGGCGACCGTACCGGTGGGGTTGCCGAACTCCCCCCACGCCTCGTAGCTGTCGCTGACGCCGAGGCAGAAGCTCGGGTAGTTGTGCAGCCCGAACGTCTCGTAGTGGTCGGTGGCCACCACGATCAGCGCGTCGACCTCCCGGCCGTACAGGTCGTCCCGCATCGTGTCCCAGGCGGCGTGCAGCCCGTCGGAGACTTCGGGGGTGGCGTGCGGATCTCGGGCGATCTTTCCTACGTGCGAGGTGGCGCCCGCGTAGGCCAACGTTCCCATGGATCGGATCTCCTTACTTCTGCGCCATCGCTACTTCTGCGTCATCGCTACTTCTGCGTCATCGCTACTACTGCGCCATCGCTACTACTGCGCCATCGCTACTACTGCGTCATCGCTGGGTCTGGCCGACCGCGAACTCCGCGGGGTCCTCGAAGCTCCGGTCGCCGCCGCGGATCAGCTGGAACACGGTGCTGCGCAGCTCCGCGAAGCGGGCCAGGCTCTTCGTCGCCACCTGGTCACGGGGCAACGGCAGGTCGACGGTGATGTCCCGCAGCACGGTCGCCGGGCGCTTGGAGAGCACCACGACGCGGTCGGCGAGGTAGACCGCCTCGTCGATGTCGTGGGTCACCAGCACCACCGTCAGCCCCGCCTCCGCGCGGATGCGGAGGATCAGGTCCTCCAGGTCCGCGCGGGTCTGCGCGTCGACCGAGGCGTACGGCTCGTCCATCAACAGGATCTCCGGCTGGTACGCCAGGCCGCGCGCGATCGCCACGCGCTGCTGCATGCCGCCGGAGAGCTGCCACGGGTACCGGGAGCCGAAGCCGCCGAGCCCGACCTGTTCCAGTGCCTCCTCGACCCGCGCACGGCGGACCCGGCTGTCGCGGATCTTGTTGCGCAGCGGCAGCCCGACGTTGGTGGCGACGGTCAGCCACGGCATCAGCGAGCGGCTGTAGTCCTGGAAGACCACCGCCATCTCGGCCGGCGGGCTGGTCACCTCGGCGTCGTTGAGGCGCACCGACCCGCCGCTGACCGGCAGCAGCCCGGTCAGGCAGCGCAGCAGCGTGGTCTTGCCCGCGCCGGACGGGCCGACGACGCAGACGAACTGACCCCGCTCGATCCGCAGGCTCATGTCGCGGATGGTCTCCACCGCGTCCTGGTCCTTGCCGTACGTCTTGCACAGGTTGGTCACGACCAGCACTACGCCACTCCCGCCTCTGTCTGGCTGGCGCGAGCGCCCAGGTGGGCGTGCAGCAGCCGCTTCTCGATCGCCAGGAAACCGTTGTTGAGCAGGTAGCCGAGCACGCCCATCAGGATCATGCCGGCCCACATCTCGGGGATGCGGAAGTTGCGCTGGGCGGCGAGGGTGGCGTACCCGATGCCGTTCGTGGCGCCGATCATCTCGCTGATGATCATGACGATGAAGGCGACCGACATGGCGATCCGCAGCCCCGCGAAGATCGGCAGTGCCGCCGACGGCAGGAGCAGGTACGCGGCCCGCTGCCACGGAGTCAGCCGGTAGGACCGGGCCACGTCGTTGAGGGTCGCCTCCACGCCGCGCACACCGTCGATCGTGTTGAGCAGGATGGGGAACACGCAGACGACCGCGATCAGGATGATCTTCATGCTGTCGCCGATGCCGAGCAGCAGGATGGCGATCGGGATCATCGCGGTGGACGGGATGGCCCGGACGAACTGCACGACCGGGTCGAGCGCGTACCGCAGCGTGGTGACCCGCCCGAGCAGCAGTCCGAGGCCGATCCCGGCGGCGGCCGCGAGGCCGTACCCGGCGAACATCCGGGCGAGGCTGGGCGCCACGTCGGAGACCAGCCGCTCGCGCAGCCACGTGTGGTACAGCGCGCTGAGGATCTCCGACAGCGGCGGGAAGAACACCGACGTGCTGTCGCGGGAGGCGAACCACCACAGCGCCGGCGCGCCGACCGGCACGATGAGCAGGAGCAGCCAGGTCCGCAGCCGTTGTGGGGAGAGGGTCATGCCGCACCGCCCGGTCGGTAGGGCTCGTGCCAGCGCAGCATCCGCCGTTCGACGAACTCGAAGAGGCGGACCACGAGCAGCCCCAGCAGGCCACTCGTGGCCACGATGCCGTAGATCGCCGGGTAGACGCCGTTGGTCTGGTACGCGACCAGCCGGCTGCCGAGCCCGGGGACACCGGCGGTGAGCTGCACCGCCATCGCGATGATCAGCGCGACCGAGACCGCCAGCCGCAGGCCGGTGGCGATCGAGGGCAGTGCGCTGGGCAGCGTCACCATGAAGATGCGCTGCACAGTGGAGAGTCCGTAGACCCGGGCCGTCTCGACCGCGACCGGATCGACGCCGCGCAGGCCGTACGTGGTCTGGTAGAGCATCGGGAAGAAGACCCCGACCGAGATGACCATGATGGCGGTCTGGCTGGTGGCGCCGAAGAGCAGCAGCATCAACGGCAGGTAGACGATCGACGGGATGGGCCGGATGAACTCCAGCGGCAGGCGCAGCAGCCGTTCCAGCAGCGGCACCATCGCCACCGCGAAGCCCAGCGTCACCCCGCACACCACGCCGATCGAGACGCCGACCAGCCACTGGAGCATGGTGTAGCCGACCGCCTCCCAGAAGACGGCGGTGGTGGCGTTCTCGGCGAGCCACGCGGCGATGTCGGTGACCGGCGGCACCTCCTCCGGCAGCAGGCCGGTGCGCGCCGCCACCTCCCAGACGGCCATCAGGCTGAGGACAGTGGTGGCGCCCAGCCGGGTCCTGCGGCTGCGCCGGTGCACCGCCTTCGGCTTCGGTTTACCGGTGCGGCGCCCATCCCGCCCGATGGGCGCCGGCCGGGCGGGCGGGGACAGTCCGGCGTCCACCGCGCCGGTCGCTGTCTTCGACTGGGCCACGCGCCACCTCCTCGCGTCGGGGGTCGGATCTCAGGGTTTCCAGAGCAGGTCGTCGACGCTCGGCGCCTTCTCCTTGGCCAGGTCGCCGTATTGCACGAGCACGTCGATCTCGTGCTGGAGCACGTCGCGGTCGATCTCGGTCCCGTACCCGGGCAGGGGGATCTTCGCCAACTGCTCGACCGGCAGCTCGGTGAGCTTGCTGGCCGCCTGGCGGGCCGCCTGCGGGTCGTCGTTGGCCACTGTGGACGCTTCGCCGAGCGCCTCGACGAACTGCCGCAACGCCTCCGCGTTCTTCTCGGCGAAGGAGCCAGCCACCACCGTGTAGATGATCGGCGCCTGCTCCGAGTCGAGGGCGGAGATCGCCGGGTCGCCCAGGCTGCGCAGGCTCGGGTCCTGGCTGGCGCGGTAGGCGAACGGCTGCGTCACGGTGATCGCGTCGACCGTGCCGTCGCGCAGCGCGGCGACGGCGTTGGACTGCGGTATCTCGACCGAGGTGAGCTGCTTGGAGTCACCGCCGGCCTTGTCGATCGTGGCCCGCGTGTGGATGTCCAGCGAGCTGCCCAGCCCGTTGACGCCCAGCTTCCCCTTGACCTGCTGGAACGTGGTGATGCCGCTGTTGGCCCGGACCAGCGTGGCCCGGCTGGCGCCGTCGTCGGTGACCACGTTGTAGCTCACCGACGAGACGATCTTCAGGTCGACGCCCTCGGCGATCGCGGAGATGACCGTCGCGGCGCCGGCCGTGGTCATCTGCCACTGGTTGTTGAGCAGCAGGGGTACGGAGGCCGACGAGCTCTGGTGGCTGTCCAGCTCGACCGCCAGCTCGCGGGCCGTGAACTTGCCCTGGTCGATGCCGATCTGCATACCGGCCACGTTGACGTTCGGGGAGACGCCGATCTTTATCTTCGTTGGCCCGGCCGCGGCGCCGCTGTCGCTACCCGAGTCGCCGCCGCAGGCCGTGACCGACAGCAGCAGCGCTGCCGCCGTGGCCAGGTATCGCATCCGCATTATGGTGCCCTTCCTATGGCATATGAGGAATTTGTTCCTTTCGGCGGCCTTGGTTGATCACCGCACGCTGGCGGCGAACAGGTCGTCGATATCGATAGGTGCGGTCGTCAGGCCCTGCTCGCGGGAGAAGCGGCAGAGCTCGTGCAGCATGTCCCGGTTCTCCGGCAGCCCGTACGGCGCCGGATCCGGTCCCAACATCGCGTCCTGCTGGCGCAGGAACTGCCGGCCCAGCGGGAGGCCACCGGCCACCGTGCGGGTCAGCGCGCCCGCCGCAAGGGCCTTGGCCCGGCGGAACGCCTCGTACAGGTTGTACGCCACCCAGGGATGGCGGTCGTACACGTCGCCCCGGATCACCACGAGGTTGTTGGCCGGTACGAAGCCGTGCGCGGCCACGTACCGCCCGGCCTCGGCCAGGACGTCGTCGAAGAGGGGGCGGAGCCCGTCCCAGCCGGCGGCCGGCTCGTCGGGGTCCACCGCGTTCGGCAGGTGGTAGCGGGCCCGACCGGCCGGCGCGGCGTCCAGCTCGCCGGCGAGCAGCATCGAGTCCAGGCTGCGCCCGGGCGGTACCTGCCGCAGCCGGATCCCGGGCGGGACGGTGAAGCCGGTCGCGCCGCCGTGGCTGCGCTCGGCCGGCCGTTCCATGAACCACTCCACGGACTCCGGCGCCACGCCGAAGTCGTGCTGGAGGATGCCGCGGGTCCAGAGCGCCGAGGTCTGCTGGTACTCCGGCACGCCGACCCGCTTGCCGGCCAGCGCGCCCGGACCGTCGATCTTCGCCGCGGCGTTGGCGTACAGCTCGGTGTGCATGAACCTGCGCCCGGGAAACACCGGCAGCCCGACCATCTCCACGCCCCGCTCGCGGGCGATCAGGAACGACGACAGCGACATCTCCGACGCGTCGAACTCGCCCAGCCGCAACTGCCGCCAGAACAGCTCGGACGGGTCGGAGCGAGTGACCAGCAGCTCGATCCCCTCCGCCGTGACCTCGCCGGAGGCGATCGGCGCGACCCACGGGTTGGCGGTCACGGCCAGGGACAGCCGCAGCCGGCCGGTCATGACTGGCCCTCCATCGTCCGGTGGCCGAACGTGGTCTCGTAGTCCCGGCGCAGAGCCGCGGGGAGCACCAGCTCCTCCAGGTCGCGCAGCCGGTCGGTGCCGAGCAGGGCCTTGTCCGGCACCGGTCCCCACGGGCCGGCGGCGATCCGCTCGCGCCACCGGTCGAGCGCGGGCGGGCCGTCCCGGCGCAGCTCGTGCAGCAGCTCCCAGGCCGCCTGCGCACCGGCTCGGGCGGCGACCACCGGATGCAGCACGATCCGCACCCCGAGCCGCGCATACTCGGCCAGCGTCGGCGCCGGGTCCGGGCCGCCCCAGATCGCCAGCACCGGGGCCGGGATCCGGGCGCACGCCTCGGCCAGCTGCTCGCGGCTCTGCACGGTGTTCAGCCAGACGAAGTCGGCGCCGCCCTCCTCCACGTACGCCACGCACCGGTCGACCGCGTCGGCGAACGTGCCGCCCTCGGCGCCGATCGCGTCGCACCGGGCGCAGACCACGAACTCGGGGTCCAGCTCGTCGCGGGCCAGCACCGCGGCCCGGTACTTGCCGACCGCCTCGTCCCGCGAGATCAGCCGGCGCCCGCTGACCGTACCGGACTTCTTCGGCGCCTCCTGGTCCTCGATCTGTACCGCCGCGACCCCGCTGCGGACCAGCTCGCGGACCGCGAACGTGACGTTGACCGCGTTGCCGTAGCCGGTGTCGCCGTCCACCATGATCGGGATGTCGGTGGCCGAGGCGACGTGCCGTACGTGGTCGACGACGTCGCGCAGGCCGAGCACGCCGACGTCCGGATAGCCGTACAGGAACGCCGCGAGCTGGGAGCCGGCAACGAAGAAGCTCTCGAAGCCGGCCTCCTGCGCCATCCGGGCGTAAAGCGGGCCGAACCCGCCGGGCATCACGGTGACCTCGTCGCGGGCCAGCAGCTCCCGCAGCGCCCGCCGCTTCGCCGTGGCGGTGGGCCGGGCCGGCGCGGTGCCGTTCACGGTGCCACCGCCCCGGGAACGGCCTGCTGGAGCCGGTGGTACCGGTGCCGCGCGCGGGCCTCGTCCAGCCGGGCGCCGGCCGCCACCTCGGCGCGGATCGCCTGTTCGGTCGTCTCGATCTCGCGGGCGGCCGCGAGCACGGCGTCCGCGCGTCCGGCCGGTACGACCAGCGTGCCGTCGTCGTCGGCCACCACGATGTCGCCGGGGCGGACCCGGACACCGCCGATCGACACCGGTACACCGATGGCCTCGGCCCGCACGCGGTCCTTGCCGGTGCGCATCCAGACCGTCCGCGAGTACAGCGAGTAGCCCAGCTCGCGGGCGCGAGCCACGTCCCGGCACGCCCCGTCCACCACCGTGGCGGCGACCCCGCGCCGGGCGGCCGTCTCGCTGAGCAGGCCGCCCCAGATCGTCCCGGTGAGCCGGCCGGCGTTGGCCAGCACCACCACGTCCCCGGGTCGCACGTCGTCGATGAAGTCGCCCACGCTGCCGCCGTCGACGCCGACCGGCTCGTACCGGACGGTGTACGCGCGGCCGGCCACGGTCCCGCCGCCGGCGACCCGCCCGATGCCGGCGGCCTGGCCGTCGATGCCGAGCCGGTCGAGCGCGTCCGACACGGCGGCGGTGGTGAGCGCGCGGAAGGCGTCCAGCACCGTGTTCTCCTCACTCATCGCGCGGCTCCTTCTCGCCTGCGCCGGCTGGCCGGCTCATCCGCTCGTATCCGCGTCCCAGCACCTCGGTGACCGCCGCGCCGCCCCGCAGCGCCTCGGCCATGCGCGCCTCCCAGTCGGCGAGCCCTTCGGCCACCTCGATCACCTCGGTCGCCCGGGCCGCCGGTACGAACACCACGCCGCTGCGGTCGGCCAGCACGAGGTCGCCCGGTTCGACCCGGACCCCGGACAGCTCCAGCGGCTCGCCCTGGGCCACCTCCACCACGCGACCACGCGCGGTGCGTGGCGTGGCCGACCGGGCGAAGATGGGCATCCCCACCTCGGCGAGGTCGTCCACGTCCCGGCAGGCGCCGGCGACCACGACCGCCGCGACTCCACGCAGCCGCGCGGCGAGCCCCAGCAGGCCGCCCCAGCCGGCCGCGCGCCCCTGCGCCGCCTCGTTGTCCACCACGATCACGTCGCCGGGCTCGGCGGCGGCGATCGCGGCGGTGCCGAGGTGCCGGGACGGCGGTCCGGCGCCCGGCTCGGCCAGCCCGAGGCGTACCGTGCCGACCCGCCCGGCGACCCGCCCGCAGGTCCACATCGGACCGATCCCGGTCACCACGCCGGCGAGGCCCAGGCGGTCCAGCGCGTCCGACACCGAGGGCGTGTCCAGCCGGCCCAACCGCTCCACCAGGCCGCTCCCGGCGGCCGCCGCCTCAGGCATCGACGGTCACCTCCTCGGCCAGGCCCGCCTCGGCCAGGCCCGCCTCGGCCACCGCCTGCCGTACCGCCGCCACGTCGGCCGGGGAGAGCGGCTGGAACGGGGGCCGGCAGACCGAGGTCGGGAAGCGTCCCCGCGCGTGCAGCGCCTCCTTCTCCACCGCCCAGTGCTGCATCAGCGGGACCATGCCGTAGATCGCTCGGGACAGCCCGCGCACGCGACCGAACGCCTCGCGGGCCTGGTCCAGCTCACCGGCCTGGCAGAGCCGGAACATCTCCACCAGGTACTCGGGCGCGACGTTCGCGAACGAGCTGATCGCGCCGTCGGCGGTACGGAACCGGCTCAGGAACAGCGACCCCTGGGCGACCAGGAGGGCGACCTTGCGGTCGAAGTACTGGAACTCGGTCCACGCCGCCTCGTAGTCGAACGACGAGTCCTTGATCCCCACCACCTGCTCGACCTGGCGGGCGATCTCGACCAGCACCGGCACGGAGTACCGCAGCCCGGACTGCTCGTGGTACCGGAAGATCACCAGCGGGATGGAGACCGCCTCGGCGATCGCCGCGAAGTACGGCACCACCAGGCCGGGATCGTCGACCGCGCCGAAGGAGAAGTGCGGCAGCGGGCAGACCAGCAGCGCGGAGGCGCCGGCCATCTCCGCCTCGACCGCGCACTCGACCACCTCGCGCGTGCTCATCCCGGTGACGCCGGCGATCAGCCGCAGGTCCGGCCCGGCGGCGTCGCGGGCCCAGGAGATGGCGGCGGCGCGCTCGAACGGGGTCAGGCTCTCCAGCTCGCCGGCGTGGCCGTTGATGGTCAGCCCCGCCACGTCGAACGAGGCGAGCCAGCTCACGTGCCGCCGGAACGCCTGCTGCGACGGCGTGCCGTCGAGGTCCATCGGCATGTTGACGGCCGGGAACACGCCGGCCCAGGTCGATCCGGTCACCACAGTGCCTCCTCGGCCACGAACTGCGCCTGTCTCGTCGCGCGGTCCCGCCTCGCCGCGCGGGCGAACGACAGGTCCCACATCAGCAGGGGGTTGTAGCCGGCCAGCTCGGGCGCGGTGCGCGAGCGCAGCCGGTGCGCGGTGCCGATGCCCGCCGGGGTCGGCACCGGGTCCGGGGCGATCTCCTCCCGGAGCAGGTCGTACAGCTCGGCGACCGGCGAGGAGGAGAGGTCGAAGTGCTCCCCCAGCAGGTCGGCGCAGTCCCGTTCGGCGATCGCCAGCGCGGTGGCCCGCTCGTCGCGGAACAGCTCGTTGGCGTCGAAGGCCGCGTCCACCAGCGCCTGCACGGCTGGCCGCCGCTCGGCGACGACCCGCTCGGTCGTGGTGAGCGTGACGTGGCCGCCCTCGAAGTCGTACCCGGGGTGCGGGATCGGCGTCAGCCCGGCGGCGAGTGCCGGCGCGGCGTAGAGCGGCGACATGAAACAGGCGTCGCACTCCCCCTCGGCGACCCGCTTCCAGTGCCCCCACCGGCCGGTCTCCCGCTGCGGCACCACGACCTGCTCGACCTCGCCGGCAAGGCCCGCGTCCTCCAGCCACAGGCCGGGGAAGAGCGCCTGCGGACCGGTGTCGCGGACCGCGAACCGCCGCCCGGCCAGGTCCTCGACCCGCCCCACGCCGGGCCGGACGAGCAGCAGCTCCCGCCAGCGGTGGGCGGTGCTGGCGACGGTCAGGAACGGCACTCCACGGGCGGCGTAGGTCATCAGCCCCCAGTAGTTCTCGGCGATGACGTCCACCTCGCCGCGCTCCAGCAGCCGCCCCCAGTCCGCGCCGGCCGCACCGGTCATCGGCACCGCCGAGGCGACCCGGCGCAGCTCGACGTCCAGGTCGTACGACCGGGCGCAGTGCCGCAGCGTGTAGAGGTACGGCGCCCGGTCGACGTCCCGGTACAGGACGGTCAGCTCGGCCATCTGCGCAACCCCCAGCCCCTCAGCCGGCGACCGGGGCCGGTGCGAGCCGGTACAGCGACCGGGCGTTGCCGCCGAGCAGCGCCTCGCGCTGCGCGCCGTCGAGCCAGTCGACCTCGTCCAGCAGTGCGCGGACGTCGTCGAACCACCGGCCGGTCGCCGGGTCGACCGCGGAACCGGTGCCCGGCTTCTCGGTGCCGAAGAGGCAGCGGTCCGGGCCGACCGTGCGCAGCAGCAGCTCCAGCGAGTCCTTCGTGTAGAGGCAGGTGTCGAACCAGAGCCGCCGCAGGCTCGCCATGAAGTCGTCGCCGCCGCGCGCGACGAACCGGCCGATCTGGTACGGGATGGCACCGCCGCCGTGCGAGACGACGATCTTCAGGTCGGGGAAGTCGGTGAAGACCGACGACCGCGCCAGGCTGGCCACCGCGATCGTCTCCTCGACGATGAAGTGCAGGCTGAACGGCTCCCGCGCGGGCGGGCGGCAGCCCGCCGAGTGCACCAGCGCCGGTACGTCCAGCTCGCAGAGCGCCTCGTAGAGCGGGTACCAGTACCGGTCGCCCAGCCCGGGCGCCGGCGGATGCTGTCCCTCGTTCGGGTCGGGGTTGAGCAGGCAGCCCACGAAGCCCAGGTCGGTGACGCAGCGGCGCAGCTCGCGGACCCAGGTGGCCGGCTCGGTGGCGGGGTTCTGCGGCAGCCCGGCCACGCCCCGGAACCGGTCCGGGAAGAGTTCGCAGGTGCGGTGGATCAGGTCGTTGGTGGCCTCGGCGAACCACTCGACGATCTGCGGCGGCTGCTCGCTGTGCATCATCGTGTACGGCCGGGGCGAGATGAGCTGCACGTCGATCCCGCCGCTGGCCAGGTGGTCGAGGTGGGAAATGCCGCCGTGCTGGGCGATCGGCCGGGTCACCGCCTCGCGGATCCGGTCGTCGCTGACCGAGAGCCGGCCGCGGCCGTGCGATCCGCGGTGCGCGATCAGGTTCGCCTGGTACGCGTACAGCTCAGGCGGGGCACTCAGGTGCCCGTGCACGTCAACGATCAACTCCAGCCTCCACGGGTAGCGGCCCGGCGTCGGCCAGGCGGATGTCGTACGGGTCCGGCGCGTCCTTCTTGCACACGTCCACGGCATGCAGCCGGCCGCAGCCGGGGCAGGCGTACCGGCGGATCTCCATCACGTCGTTGAGCCGCAGGCCGAGGCGGATCTCCTCCGGGTCGGCCACGTCGCGGCCGGCGTACTCGCGCCAGTTGACGTCGGCCGGGGCGAGCACGTGCGAGCAGGCGCACCTGACCCACAGCCGGCCGGCGGCGTCGCGGGCGAGTTCCAGCCGGTCCCCGAACGGGCCGGCCCGGTCGAGCGCGCCCGCCGGCGGCTCGGCCCGCCGCCCGGCCGGCCAGGCCCGCCGCTCGCCGCGGAGCGCGGACCTGCGCGCCTCGGTCGCCGCCTCGTCCAGCCGGCCGTCCTCGTCGACGACGACGCCGTAGATGGTCCACGCCGCCGCGACGCTGACCACGCGGGCGGCCACGTCCTCGCGTACCGCCGCCACGTCCCGGTCCAGCGGGTCGCCCCAGCCGGCGCCGGAGGGCATCGTGCAGAAGAGCACGGCGTCCGGGCCGAGCGGCTCGCTGCGGGGCATGTCCCGGGTCAGCAGGCGCTCGCCCTCGATCTCGGCGAACTCGGGGACCCGGCCGCCGGCCAGCAGTTGCTCCACGTTGGAGCTTCGGATGAAGTAGCCGCGCTTCTCCGCGCCGGGGTGGCCGCCGAAGATGCCGGCCGAGTCGGGCACGTCCCAGCTCTGCCCGAGGCCGGAGACGGTCGGGGCCCGCTCCGTTCCTTTGTAGACACTCCCGACGCTCAGCCCGCCCCGGTGCCGGCCGGCGCCGCCGCCGTCCTCGCTCAGCCCGCGCCACAGGTAGAGGATCGGCATGTCCAGCTCCAGGTTCTCCACATTGGAGATCTGTGCCCGCTCGATGTTGTGGTGCCCCTGCGCGTACACGCCGTCGTGCCAGCCGTACGCGCCCGCGCCCGTGGCGAGCATGTCGTACGTGCGCCCGGTGAACGCCTCGCCGTCGTTGTTCGTGCCGTACAGCAGGAAGCTCCCCGGACGCCCGCCGGCCGACGCCTGCGCCTCCCGCCAGTACTGGTCGGAGCAGGCGGCCAGCCGGGAGAGGGCGGCGACCGTGGTCAGCTCGACCTCCCACGTGGCGCCGTTGATGCTGGAGCTGACCGCCGCCGGCATGGTGGCGTTGCAGATCCGCCCCTCGGCGCAGACGACCTCGACCGGCCGGAACAGACCCTCGTTCCACGGGATGTCGTACGCGATCGTCGGCATCATGCCGGCCGCGATGCCGGCGTTCAGGCCGGCCCAGGTGCAGTTGGTGGAGTTGGCGGCCTGTGGCGACGAGCCGGAGTAGTCGAAGGTGAGCCGGTCGCCCTGCTTGGTCAGCTCCAGCACGATCTCCGGCACGGTGCCCGAGCGCGGGTCGTACTCCAGGTAGCCGACCGCCCGCACGGTGGCGTCGGGCAGCTCGCGCAGCCGGCGGCGCATCCGCTCCTCGGACGAGCGGATCAGCCCGGCCATGACCGCGAGCGTGGCGTCGACGCCGTACCGGTCGGTCAGCTTGGCGAACCCGTCCGCCGCGGCGTGGTTGGCCGCGATGAGGCCCTTGAGGTCCAGGCTCATCGCGGAGGCCGCCCGGCTGTGCGTGAGGATGAGGTTCCAGATGTCGCGCCGGACCGCACCGCGCTCGACCACCTTGGTCGGGGGCATCATCAGCCCCTCCTGGTAGCACTCGGTCGCGTCCAGGCCCATCCCGCCCTCGCGCAGGCCGCCGATGTCGGCCATGTGCATCATCGCGCCGGACCAGGCGACGAGGCGGTCGCCGGCGAAGATGGGCGCGACGACGGCCATGTCCGGCCCGTGCACCGCCCCCTTCCACGGGTTGTTCACCACGAACATGTCGCCGGGGCGGATGCCGGGGTTCTCCGCGCAGTCGTCGATGACGTGCCGCACCATGGCGGCCATGCACGAGGAGTGGAACAGGATCGTGCGTCCCATCGTGGCGACCGAGCCGTCCGCGAGGTACAGCCCGACGTTGTAGTCGGACATCTCGGTGACGTGCTTGGAGCCGGAGATGGTCCGGATGCGGGCCGCCTGCTCCTCGGTGATGCCGCGCAGGCGGTGCCGGATCACCTCGAAGGTGACCGGGTCGACGTCGGCCGCGTTCATCGGGCCGCTCCCGCTCCGGAGGCGTCGGTCAGCGTGATGATGATGTTCCCCTCTCCGTCCACGCGGGCGTGCTGGTCCGGCCCGACGACCACCGTGGTACCGGGAAACTCGAGGATCGCGGGGCCGGCCAGGTCCGCCTGCCGGGGCAGCCGTTCGCCCCGGTAGACGGCGGTGTCCAGCCGCTGCCGTCCGAAGAGGACGGAGCGCTGCCCGAGCCGAGCCGCGTCCACTGTGGATGCCTCTTCGCTCCAGTCCCGGCTCGCGGCGGAGACGTCGCCCGGGATGCGGCCCTCCACGCGGAACGTATTGATCTCGATGCCCGCCTCCGGCAGGCTCGTCCCCTCGCCGTAGATCCGCTCGTACCGGCTGTGGAACTGGCGCACCAGCTCGTCCAGGTCGTCCGGGGTCAGGTCCCGGTCCGGCACGAGGATCGGCAGTTCGTGGGTCTGCTTGCGGAAGCGGAAGTACAGCAGGCGGCTCGTCCGCAGGCCGGGATGGTCGCCCATCTCGCGGCGGCACCGCTCCACCAGCTCGCCGAAGGTGCGGTTGATCCGCTCCACGTCGAGGAACTCGGCCGGCCGGTCGGCCCGCGGCGGGGTGCGCTGCGGGTCGCTGATCTGCACGCCCCGGTACCGGTCCGAGGAGACCGCCCCGTACGCCGAGTTCACCGTCGCGGTGTACGGCACGACGATGGTGTCGATGCCGGCCTCGCGGGCGAAGCTGTAGGCGTGCGCGGGTCCGGCTCCGCCGTACGCGAAGAGCACGAAGTCGCGCGGGTCGTACCCCTGCTGGATGGTGACCGTGCGCAGCAGGTCGGCCATCTGGTTGTCCACGACGCTGCGTACGCCGGCCGCCGCCTCGTCGACCGGCAGGCCGAGCGGCTCGGCGACGTGCTTGCCGATCGCCTCCTCCGCCAGCTCGCGGCGCAGCGGGATCCGGCCGCCCAGGAAGTACTCCGGGTCGATGATGCCGAGCGTGACGTCGGCGTCGGTGACGGTGGGCCTGGTCCCGCCCCGGCCGTAGCACGCCGGACCCGGTACGGCGCCGGCGCTCTCCGGGCCGACCACAAGGACGCCGTCCTCGTCGACCGCGGCGATGCTGCCGCCGCCGGAGCCGACCGCCGTGATCTGGATCCGCGGGGCGGCCAGGTGGTATCCCCCGTCCACGCTGCTGGTGGCCACCAGCGGCTCGCCGTCCACGATCAGCCCGACGTCGAAGCTGGTGCCGCCCATGTCGCTGGTGATCACGTTGGGGTAGCCGAGCCGGCGGGCCAGTGCCGCCGAGGCCAGCACACCGCCGGCCGGCCCCGAGGCGAGCAGCTCCACCGCGCGGTCGGCGGCCTGGGCGGAGTCCATGACCCCGCCGGCCGAGTCCATGACCGTGAAGTCGCCGGTGAAGCCGTTGTCGCGCAGCCGGCGCTCCAGCAGCCCGACGTACCGGTTGATGACCGGCCCGAGGTAGGAGTTCACCACCGCGGTCGCGGTCCGCTCGTACTCGCCGATCACCGGCGCGATGTCACTGGAGAGGGTCAGGAAGACCTCCGGCCACTCCTCGCGGACGACCTCCGCGGCGGCCAGCTCGTGGTCGGGGCGGACGAAGGCCCACAGGAAGCAGATCGCCACCGCCTCCACGCCCGCCTCGCGCAGCTGACGCGCGGCGGCCCGCACCTGCTCGTGGTCGAGGGCGACGACCTCGGTCCCGCCGAAGCCGAGCCGCTCGTCGACCTCGACGATGTGCCGGCGGTCCACGATCGGCGCGGGGTTGCGGCGGCGGCTGTAGTGCCCCGACTCGCTGTCCAGGCCGGTCCACGAGCCCATCGCCCGCTGTACGGCCAGCGTGTCGGCGAAGCCGCGGGTCGTGATCAGCCCGGTGGTGCTGCCCTTCCGCTCGATCAGCGCGTTGGTCGCGGCCGTCGTGCCGTGGGCGAAGTACCGGACTGCCCGCGTGAAGTCCTCCAGGCTCATCCCGTACTGCTCGGCCGCGAGCTTGAAGCCGTCGATGACGCCCTGGCTGCGGTCTTCGGGCGTGGTGGGCAGTTTGAACAGCCGCAGTACCGACTGATCGTCCAGCACCACCATGTCGGTGAAGGTGCCGCCAATATCGGTCCCCACCGAGAACGTCCGTGCGCTCAAGAGTCCTCCCGTACCAGCGGTCCTATGGTCAGCTAGTGGACCGTATGTTAGGCACGGGCGGCAGCCAAGGTCAACAGGTTGGTAACCAGGTCGAAACGCGGACGAGGCAGATGACCCGGACGCGCGAGAGGCTATCCACTGGTCATATGATGGACAATAGGAACCGATCCAGTGAGGATGCCGATGCTCGAACGTGACGGCCCTATGCCGCTCTACTACCAGATCGCCAACATCCTTCGCAGCAGGATCGCCTCGGGCGAGTGGGCACCGGGCGACCGCCTCCCCTCCGAGGCGCAGCTAGCCGCTTCCTTCCAGGTCAGCCCGGTCACGATGCGGCAGGCGCTGGGCGTGCTGGAGCGCCAGGGACGGCTCGACCGCCGCCAGGGGGTCGGCACGTTCGTCCGCCCCGGGGCCGTCCAGGAGGACCGCGTCCGGATCACCATCCCGCTGGAGATGTTCGCCGAGCCGATCGCCGGCTTCGAGGTGCGCACGCTCAGCCTCGACCACGCCCTGCCACCGCCCGACGTGCGGGAGACACTCGGCCTCGCCCCCGGCGAGCAGTGCGTCCACGTCCGCCGCGTCCGGTCGGCCGCCCACGGGCCGGTGACGTACGCCAGCTCGTACATGCCGCGCTGGATCGGCGACGGGCTGACCCTCGCCGACCTTCAGCACTCCCTGATGACCGACATCCTGGAGAAGCAGGGCGTGCGGGTCAGCGGCGCCATCCAGACCATCGAGGCCAGCCTTGCCAACCAGGACAGCGCAGGCGTCCTCGGCGTCCCGGTCGGCGCCGCCGTCCTCCTGGTCCGCCGCGTGTACCAGCTCGAAAACGGGCAGGTCGGCCTCGTGGCGGTCAACCACCACCCCGGCCACGAGATCCGCTTCGAGCTGCGCCTGACCCGCGACAGCGACGCCGGCCGCTGGGACCTGCACACGCAACAGAACGACACGTAGCCCGGGGCGGTTGCCGAACAGGCGCGGGGTCGAGCGGCGGAGCGGCCGTATCCGCGCCAAAATGGCCCGTATGCGGGTGGCGACGCTCAACCTCTGGTGCCGGCACGGCGACTGGCCCGCGCGGCGGAAGGTCCTGGCGGAGGGGCTACGCCAGCTCCGGCCTGATCTCGTCGCGTTTCAGGAGTCGATCGTCACGGACGGCTACGACCAGGTCGCCGACCTGCTCGGCGACGGGTACGAGCTGCACCACGGCACCGGGCGCACGCCACATGACGGGGCAGGCACCACGATCGCCAGCCGCTGGCCGGTGACGAGGACACACGAGCGGGACCTGAGCGTCAGCCCGCGCGTCGACCCCGCCGAGCCGTGGATCGGCAGCGTGTGCGCCGCCGAGGTCGACGGCCCCGAACCGCTGCTCTTCGTCCACCACAAACCCTCGTACCCGCTGCACATGGAGCTGGAGCGCGAGCTGCAGGCGGTGGCCACCGCACGGCTGGTGGAGGATCTGTGCGGCGGTGATGGGCGGCACGTGGTGCTCGCCGGCGACTTCGACGCCACGCCCGACGCGGCGTCCGTCCGCTTCTGGTCGGGCAGGCAGTCGCTGGCCGGCACGAGCGTCTGCTACCGCGACGCCTGGGAGCACGCCCATCCCGGCGAGCCCGGTTACACGTTCACGACCCGCAACCCGCTGATGAGCTGGGACTGGGACCGGCGGATCGACTACATCCTCGTACGCTGCGGCGGCACCGGACCGACCCTGCGCGTGGACCGGTGCGAGCTGCTCTTCGCCGAGCCGGTCGGCGGAGTGTGGGCCAGCGACCACTTCGGCGTGGTGGCCGACCTCAGCTTCGCGCCGGCCCGACCCTGAGGCGCCGTCCCGGTGCGTCCGGTGTGCAGGGCCACTGGATGCCGCTCCCGCCGCGCAGCTTCTCGTACGTGAGCCCGGCAGCCCGGGTCCAGGCAGGACAGATAGTGCGTTCTGGCCGGCCGAGGAGGATGATGGGGCTGTGTCCGTTTCGATCATCTGAGCCCATGAGGGCCAGGGCTGGCCAGAGCCGGCCTGGCCAGGGTATAGACGTTCGGAGTTGCCCGCACGGACAAATCGCGAACAGCGACGTCGCGCCCGGCACGCCGCAGACGGGTTGTTTCACCCAGACTGGGCCCGATGTGCGGGAAAGGCGGCCAAAATGGTTACCGAGTTCTCTATTGCCAGACGCGTCGTAAATCGTGTTCTGCGGATCGAGGTGATCGGCGAAGTCGACATGAACAGCAGCGACGAACTCGCCACCGCGACCCGCACCGCCATCACCACCGACGACCTCGCGGGGATCGTCGTCGATCTCGGCAAGGTGTCGTTCATGGACTCGAGCGGGATCCGCGCGCTGCTCCTCCAGCAGGAGCACGCCAGGGAGTACGGAGTGGGCTACCGGATCGAAAACCCGAGCCCGCAGGTCCGCCGGGTCCTGGAGATCACCGGCGTGCTGACGCTGCTGTCGGCGAGCTGACCGCGCGGGCGGTATCCACAATGGACTCGCACCAGGGCGGGTTTGATCTTGATGGTCCTGGGCATCCCGGCAGTGTGGCGGAGACGGACAAGGAGCGTTACGAACGCAACTTCGCCGATCTGTTGCAGGAGCTTCGCGTCGCGCAGACCGGCGTGCAGATCCTGTTCGCGTTCCTGCTGACGCTCCCGTTCAGCGCCCGCTTCACCGAAGTGACCCAGTTCCAGAAGACCGTGTACGTCGTCACGCTGCTCACCGTCGCCGGTGCCGCCGCGCTGCTCATCGCGCCGGTCGCGTACCACCGCGTGCTGTTCCAGCGCGGGCGCAAGGCGGAGCTGGTCCGCTCGGCGCACCGGCTGGCCTCCGCCGGTCTGGTGTTCATGCTGGTGGCGATCGTGAGCGCGGTACTGCTGATCACCGATTTCATCCTCGCCCGGTGGCTCTCGCTGCTGTTCAGCGGGCTCACGGCGGCGTGGTTGCTGCTGCTGTGGCTGATGCTCCCGGTCCTGCGCCGGGACGACCGCGGCTAGGGCTGGTTCAGGAGGTTTGCCGGCGCGTTCGGGCGGAGATGGTTTCGGACAGGTGCGACCGGCGAGGTCCGGCCGCGGCGGGAGCTACCGCCCTCCGCCGTGACCACCCCCACCGCGCCCAGCACGGCCCGCGACCAAGGGAGGCTGCGATGCCCACCGGTTCCAGCCCGAAACGGGAACGACAGTACGAGCACATCAAGGACAGCGCGAAGAAGCGGGGCGAGTCGACGAAGCGGGCCAAGGAGATTGCCGCCCGCACCGTCAACAAGGAACGCGCCCGCTCCGGCGAGTCCCGCACCGCCAGCCGGACGTCCACACAGGACATCTCGTCCGGCCGCCGCGGTGGCCTCCGCTCCCGCTCCGGGGCGCAGGGGCGTACCAAGGAGCAGCTGTACAACGAGGCGAAGAAGCGCGGCGTCAAGGGCCGCTCGCGGATGACCAAGGCCCAGCTCCAGCGCGCCCTGGGCTGAGCGGCGACCGCACCGCCGCCGGCCTGACCGCCGCACGGCCGGCGAGACCGCGGCGGCGTGGCTGGCTGCGTCCCGGGCTGCAACCGTGCCGCGCGCCGGGGGCGGCCGCCCGGCACGGTCAGGGCACGTCGAGCGTGTACTCCGCGGTCCGCACCTTCCCGCCCACCTGGAAGTCGAGGAACGCCCGGTACCGCCCCGCGCTCGGCGCCGTCAGCCAGAACTTGACCGCCCCGTCCACCAGCTCCGGCTCCGGATGGACGTGCACGAAGCCCAGATCGCCCTCACGCACCACGACCAGGTGGCCGTACGCGCCCAGATAGCGTTCCAGTTGGGCCGGGCCGGGCGCGCCGGTACGGCTGATCCGGAAGAACATCGGCGCCGTCACGCCCACCGTCGGCGTACCCTCCATCGACACCGCGAACGGCCCCACGCTCGCCCGCGCCGCAGCCGATGGCAGCGCGGCCGGCGTGTGCGCGCCCGGCACCAGGTGGTCGACGCCCAGCACCAGCGGGAGCATGCTGCCGTCCGCCGAGGTCACCGAGAAGTCCGCGTAGATCCGGTAGCCGCCGGCCCGGGCCAGCTTCAGCGGGACGCTCCAGGTGCCGTCCGGCGCCATCGTGGGATGCAGGTGCTGGTATCCGGACAGGTCGCGACCCACCACGATCAGATGCAACGGCTTCTCGTGTACGACCACGAACCGCGTGGCCGCCCGCCGGTCCGTCCCCACGATCCGGAACGTGTAGTCGGCGGTCGCCCCCGCCGCCTGCGCGCGCTGGGCCGGCTGCAAGGTGTACCCGCTGGCGCTGACCGCCGTCCCGGTCGCCTGCCCGGCGCTGGCGTCACCCGGATGCGAATGCGGACCGGTTCCGGCCGGATGCTGGTGCCCGTCGCCCGCGGAGAGCGCCGGGCCGCTCGCGCCGCCGGCCGGTACGGTGGCCGTCGCGCCCGCGGGCGATCCGCCGCCCGTGCCCATCCGCCCGAGGCCGAAGCCGGCGAGCAGGGCCACCACCAGCCCGCCGGCGAGCAGTGCCAGGCGCGTGTTGCTCAGCCCGCCGGCGGTCGCCGGTGCGGCATCGTCCACAGCGGACGCCGGGGCGCTCTCGGCCGTCACCTCCGCGCCGGCCTTCCGCGCCCCGCCGCCCTTGCCAGACGAAGCGGACGGTCCCGCCGGCGTCGCTTTGCGGCCCGCGGTGCCACGGCCGCCGCCCTTGCCGCCCGGCCGGGAGCCGCCGCGCTGTCGGGAAGGGCCGGCGGAGGTACGCGCGCGGGCGGCCGGCGCGGGACGGCGGCGCCAGCCCACGAAACCGGCGACCGCCGCGGCGATGGCGACCGCCCAGCCGGTCCAGGCGAGCCAGCCCGGGCCGCCCTCCTCCCCCGACTCCGCCACGGGAGCGGCCGCGGGCGGGACGGAGGTCGCGGCGGCGACGGGTGCGCCGGCACCGGACGAGGTCGAGCCGTGCCCGGAGGTACCGTGCTGCTCGACCGCCGCGACCAGCGCGGGGTCCGGCTGGTTGGTCGGCGGGCTCCACCCCCGTGGCGCCGGCGTCGGGCCGCCCTCGTAGCGGAAGCTCATCGTGCCCCGCACCGCCTCGCCGTCCGAGGCGACCGACAGGTAGCTCACCGAGTACTGCCCCACGGCCGGCAGGTGCGCCAGCGCCACCACCGCGGGGAAGCCGGTGGAGTACTCGCGTGGCTCGAACTTCCCGCCGACCAGGAAGTACTCCCGGACCGGCTTCTCCAGGGGCTTCGGCGAGCCGTACGACCAGCCGTTGTCGACCCGGCCGCCGCCCGGCGCGGTGACCGTGAAGTACGCGTTCGAGGCGACCTTCTCGGTGAAGTACAGCTCCACCGCCGCCGGCGGCTCCGTGACCGTGGCACCCTCGGCCGGCGTCGACACCGCGAGCGTGCCGTGCGCGGCAGCCGGCGGGGCGGCCGCGAGCACGGCGACGGCCGAGGCGAGGGCGACGGCGAGCAGGCCGGCGAGCGGACGGACGGACCACGCGAGGTGAGGGCGCATCCGACCATCTTCACGACGGCCGAACTTTTGGCAAGATCAGAAGAACTTTTTATTCAGATGGCAAGACTTCTGCGCACAGCGACGTAACACTTCGACCACAGGCGCGAAACCTCGACTGTCGGCTTCGGGCGGATCAGGCCGCTAGCCGTCGTCGTCGCCGACGGGCCTGCTGAGGCGGGCCGACGGCCAGGCACCGGAGCGCACCAGGGTACGGATCAGGCGACCGAGGGACGCGGCCACGGCCTCCACCGGCGGTGGTGTCCGCATGGTGCGCGACAGTCCGAGGACCACCGACCGGGACAGCTCCGGCTCGGTCAGCGGCGCGCCGCTGAGGATCCCGGCCGCGACGTCACCGGCCACGCCGGCGGCGGGAAGCACGGTCCATCCGTGTCCGGCCAGGACGAGCTTCTTCTGCAGGTGCATGGAGTCGACCTCGACGGCGATCCGTGGCTCGACCGGCATCGAGGAGCGCGCCTGGTCGATGAGCGCCCGAAGGCCGTGCCCGGCGACCGGCAGCACCAGCGGCTGCTCCAGCAGCGTCGCCCAGGTCACCGGCCGGTCCGGGGCGAGTCCGGCCGCCGTGGGCGCGACCACCCACAGGTCCTCCCGCAGCAGGGGGACCACCGCCAGTGACGGCGTCTCGGCCAGGTTGTAGAGCAGGGACAGATCCACGTCCCCGGCGTCCAGCCACTGCTGCAGGTGGCCGGAGTACGCGGCCATGATCCGCAGATGGATTTCCGGGTAGCGCTGCGCGACAGCGGTGACGAGCGGTGGCACGACGACGTCGACCACGCTGTCGAGCACGCCGACGGTGACGATGCCGGCCACCTGGCGCGGGTCGGGGCGGATCTCGGCGCGGGCGCGCTCCAGCTCCTGGAGGGCACGCCGGGCGCGGAGCACCAGCGCCTCCCCGGCGGCGGTCGGGATCATGCCCTGGTGGGTGCGGTTGAACAGGGCGACGCCGACCTCCTCCTCGAGCAGGCGGATCTGGCGGGTGACCGCGGGCTGGACCAGGTGCAGCAGGCGGGCCGCCTTGGTCACGCTCCCCACCTCCGCGACGGTCACCAGCGCCGTCAGCTGCTTCAGGTCCACCGCCGCCGCCCCCTCACCATCTCAACCCGGGATGCCCCCATCACAAGATGTTAGTTCCCCTAGATCACCATCAGATTTCATGATGTAGGACGAACCTGCTGGTACCGCGGCTGAAGGATCCGAGCATGTACGAACTGGAGCCCGACGAGGCCTCGATCGTCGACGTCGTCAAGGACTTCGTCGACCGCACGGTGAAGCCGGTCGCGCGGGACCTCGAACACGCCAACACCTACCCAGAGAAGCTCATCGAGCAGATGAAGCAGTTGGGGATCTTCGGCCTGGCCATACCCGAGCCGTGGGGCGACGCGCGGGTCTCCGTGCCCTGCTACGCCGCCGTCACCGAAGAGCTGGCCCGCGGCTGGATGAGCCTGGCCGGCGCCATGGGCGGCCACACCGTCGTGGCGAAGCTGCTGCTCGAACACGGCACCGACGAGCAGAAGGACGGCTACCTGCCCAGGATGGCCACCGGGGAGATCCGGGCCACGATGGCGTTGACCGAGCCCGGTGGCGGCTCCGACCTGCAGGCGATGCGCACGACCGCGCGCCGCGACGGCGACCACTATGTCGTCAACGGTTCGAAGACCTGGATCACCAACGCCCGCCACTCCCGCCTTGTCGCGCTGCTGTGCCGCACCGATCCGGCGGCCCAGCCCGCCCACCGAGGTATCAGCATCCTGCTCGTGGAGCCGGGCCCCGGCTTCGCCGTCTCCCGCGACCTGCCCAAGCTCGGCTACAAGGGGGTGGAGAGCTGCGAGCTCTCCTTCGACGACTTCCGGGTCCCCGCCACCGCGCTGCTCGGACCGGAGGAGGGCCGGGGCTTCGCCCAGATGATGCGCGGGCTGGAGATCGGCCGCATCCAGGTCGCCAGCCGCGCGCTCGGGGTCGGCCGGGCGGCGCTGGAAGACTCGCTGCGCTACGCGCAGGAACGGGAGAGCTTCGGCAAGCCGATCTGGCAACACCAGTCCATCAGCAACTACCTGGCCGACATGGCCACCACGCTCAGCGCCGCCCGGCAGTTGGTCATCCACGCCGCCCGCCGGTACGAGTCGGGCGCGCGTTCCGACCTCGAGGCCGGCATGGCGAAACTGTTCGCCTCGGAGGCGGCGATGAAGATCGCCCTCGACGCGGTGCGGATCCACGGTGGCTACGGCTACTCCACGGAGTTCGACGTCGAGCGGTACTTCCGCGACGCGCCACTGATGATCGTCGGCGAGGGCACCAACGAGATCCAACGCAACGTGATCACCCGAGAACTGGTCAAGCGGCACCCGGTGCGCTCGTGAGCACCCGCCGGCACTCCGTCTCCTGGCTCTTCGTCCCCGGCGACCGGCCGAACCGGTTCGACAAGGCCGCGTGCAGCGGCGCCCACGAGGTCATCGTCGACCTCGAGGACAGCGTCGCCGCGGAGCAGAAGGCGGCGGCACGCGATCATGCCGCCGCCTGGCTCACCAGCGGCGCCACGGCCTGGGTACGCGTCAACCCCGTCGGTACCCCCTGGCACGAATCCGACATCGCCGCCCTCGCCTCCTGCCCGGGGCTGCGCGGCGTCATGGTCCCCAAAAGCCAAGGCCCGGCCACACTGACCCACGTCGCCGAGAGCCTGCCGCGCCACGTCGGCATCGTCCCTCTCGTGGAGACCGCGCTCGGGGTCCACAACGCCGCCGCCATCGCCACCTGCCCCTCGGTCACCGTGCTGGCGTTCGGGTCCATCGACTACGCCCTCGACATCGACGCCGACGAGACCGACGAGGCGTTGCTCTTCGCGCGCGGCGCCCTCGTCGTCGCCTCCCGCGCGGCGGGGCTGCCGGGCCCGATCGACGGCGTGACCGTACAGACCACGGACACCGAGGCCGTCCGTGCCGCCGCCACCCGCGCCCGCGGCTTCGGTTTCGGCGGCAAACTGTGCATCCATCCCGCACAGGTCGACGCGGTCAACGCCGCGTTCGCCCCAAGCCGTGAAGACATCGAGCGGGCGCGCGCGCTGCTCGCCAGCGCGGCCGCGCGGCCCGGCGACGGCGCGTTCCTCGTGGAGGGCAAGATGATCGACGAGCCGGTCCTGGCCCGCGCCCGCCGGATCCTCGACCGCGCCGACCGGCCTGCGTGAAAGGGGACGGAGCGACATGAACCAAGGGCATGAGCGTACCGAGATCATCCTGCCCGGCCCCGCCCATGCCTTCGCCGCCTTGCTGGGCGTGGACCCGCCGGACCTCGATGCGGGCGAGGGTCTTCCGCTGTTGTGGCACTGGCTCTACCTGCTGGAGCGACCCGCGCAGGCCGACCTCGGCCCCGACGGTCACCCCGTCCGCGGCGCCGTCCCGGCACCTCCCGCGCCCGGCCTGCGCCGGATGTGGGCCGGCGGGCAGGTCCGGACGCTGGCTCCGCTTCGCTGCGGTGAAGCGGCAACCCGGCGCAGCCGTACAGTGTCCACAGTGGAGAAGATGGGACGCAGTGGACGGTTGGTCTTCGTCGCGGTCGACCATGAGATCCGCCAGGCCGACCAGGTGGTGGTCCAGGAGCGCCAGGACATCGTCTACCGGGAGCCGCGGGGCACGACGGTCGCGGCCGAGCCCGATCCCGCGCCGTCGCCGCTCACCGAGGAAGACTGGTCCGTCGAGGTGACGCCGACGCTCCTGTTCCGCTTCTCCGCGTTGACGTACAACGCCCACCGCATCCACTACGACCGGGACTACGCCCGCACCGCCGAGGGGTACCCCGGACTTCTGACGCACGGCCCGCTCCAGGCGCTCGCGATGGCCGAGGCCGCCCGGACCCGCGGCCTCGTCCGCGACCAACACCTGACCTACGAGTACCGGTTGGACGCTCCCCTCTTCGACCATCAGGGACTCGTCGTCCGGGCCACACGGCACGGCGACGACGTGCTCACCTCGGTCCGCGACCTCGCCGGCCGGCAAACCGCTCACGGCACGATCGTCCCTACGCCCTCCGCTTGATCCACCAGCCGAGCACGGGCGCCGCGAGCAACATCACGAACAGTCGCAGCACCTGGACGGACGTGACGTACGCCACGTCGGCATCACCCTGGATCGCGGCCGCGAGCACCGCGTTGAGCCCGCCCGGGGTCGTGGCGAGATAGCAGTCGAAGAAGGGCCGCCCGGTCCACCACGCCATGCCGAGCCCGATCGCCGCGCACCCGACCATGACGACGAGGATCGCGACCAGGATGGCCGGCAGGGCGCGCGCGGCACCCCGAAGGCGGGCCAACGAAAACCGCAGCCCGATCTGCAGCCCGACGACGAGGAACGCCACATCCTGAAGCGGCAGCGGCGTGGGCCGGACAAGGCCGGGCCACACGACGGCGACCGCCGCGGCCAGCAACATCGGGCCGAGCAGGGAGCCCGACTGGAGCCTGACCAACGCCGCCACGCCCGCCCCCACGCCGGCGACGACCACGCAGAAGAGCACACCCTCCACGCTCAGGCCACCGGCCGCCACCGGCGGCCAGTCCCCTCCACCGCCGCCCGCACCGACCCCGGCCAAGCCGGTGACCAGCGGAATCGAGAAGACGACAATGAGCACACGCAGGTACTGCATGACCGCGACCAGCGTCGCATCGGCGCCGGCCTCCTCGCTGACCACCACCACACCCGCCGCACCACCAGCGATCATGCCGAACGCACCGGTCGGACGATCGACCCCAGCCACCTTCGACAGCCCGAACCCGGCGGCCACACTGAGCACCAGCGTCGCGACGAGGGCCGCCGCGACAGCGAGGCCGTCCGCCGCGACCGCCTTGACGACCTCCAGCGTGACGGTCTGCCCGATCACCACCCCCACCACGGCGAACGCGGCATGCCCGACCCGCGACGGGACATCCAGCTCGAACCTGCCAAAGAGCGCGGCCAGCAGGCCGACCACCAGACCCGCGAACAACGTCGGACCGGGGAGGCCGAGGAGCGCCAGCGGGTACGACAGCGCCACGCTCACCGCGACGACGGCAAGCCACCGGACGACCGACGCGGCGCTCATGACAGCCTGACTATATCCGTAGCCAAGCTAACGATCTGCCGAGCGTGGCCGCTAGCTCCTGATCGTCGACAGGTGCTTCCTGTCCCAGGTGCGAGGGCCGTTCCCGCGCTGCCGGAGAACGTACTTGGTGACCCGCTGCGTGGCTGTCATGGGCATCTCGTCGATCAGCTCGAAGTACCGCGGCACCATGTACGCCGGCATTCGCTCGGCGAGGTTGCCCGCCATCGTCTCGAAGTCGATGCTCCCGGCCCCCGGGGCGGCGACGACGAAGACCTTCACCTCGACCCCGACGTCGTCGTGGGCGTCGACGCCCACGCATGCCACCGAGGCCACCCCGGGCTCGAGCATGACCTCGCGTTCGACCTCGAAGCTTGAGATGTTCTCACCCCGGCGCCGGATCGTGTCCCGATCCCGGCCGACCCAGAAGTACCCACCGTCGGCGTTCCTGCGAAACAGGTCGCCGGTGTGAAACCAGCCTCCCGCCCAGACCTTGGCGTTCGCCTCCGGATCCTTCAGGTAGTGGCCCTGCCGCATCGCCGGGTGCGCAGGGCGGATCAGCAACTCCCCCGTCTCACCGGCGGGCACCTCCACGCCGTCGCTGTCGACGAGCTTGTACTCGCCGTACCCCGGTCTCTCCCGGCCGGCGGATCCGGGCGTGGGGAGTCCACTGTGGTCACCGGTGCCGATCGGGCCGCCGGTCTCCGTGCTGCCGAACGAGGTCAGGATCCGCTCGATGCCGAACCGCTCCACGAACCTGGCCAGGTCTGGCGGCAGCGGCGCGGCGACCATCACGCGCACACGGTGGTCGCGGTCGCCGGGCGTCCGCGGCGTGGCGAGCAGCTTCGCGGCCATCGCCCCGACCAGGAAGCCGGCCGTCACATCGAGTTCACGCGCGATCTCGAAGTAGCGGGACAGGGACGGGCGGCGGCGCAGGACGGCGACCGCACCGGAGCGCATGCACCCGGCCGTCACACCGAGCCCGGCGGTGTGGAACAGCGGGAGGTCGACAAGAAACCGGTCGTCGGGGCTGAGGTTGCCGTCCCGGACGTACGCGCCCGTGGTGGACGCCTGAAGGACCGTGGACGACCACAGTTTGGACGGGCCGGTCGTTCCGGACGTCATCAGGATGACCTCCGGGTCGGAGAGCTCGATCGGGCGTCGCAGCCGCGGCTCGTCGGCCGGCCCCTCGCCGAGTACGGCCGGGTCGAGTGTCCGATATGGAGCAAGCTCCTTCGCCACGGCGGCGACCTGGTCGGGCGTCGACACCACGACGTCCGGCTCCGCCACGCTCAGCGGATGGGCGAGCATACGGCCGGTGTGCAAGTAGCCGACGACGACCCGCACCTCGCGGACGGTCTCGCCCTCAAGGTCCAGGACCAGCCCCGGGCGACCGCGCGGATGCCGCGTCGGGCCGGCCAGATCGCGGCCGTTGTCGCCTGGCGTCGACACCGTCTACAACGGCCGTCACGGACAGTGCTTCGTCGAGGGCTTACTCCGCGCTCGTCCCGGGCACCGCGCCGGTGATCATGCCGACGAGCTGGTCGCCGGTGACCTCGCTGGTCTGCGCGCCGCCGACCACCCGGCCGCCGCGCATCACCCAGACCCGCGCGGCGAGCCGCATCACCTGCTCCATGTTGTGGCTGATCACCAGCACGGTGGTGCCGCGCTCGACCACAGTGCGGATCAGCTTCTCCACCTGGGCGGTCTCCCGCAGCCCGAGGGCGGCGGTGGGCTCGTCCATGATGATCACCTTGCTGCCCCACATCACCGCGCGGGCGATGGCGACGGCCTGCCGCTGGCCTCCGGAGAGCCGCCGGACCCGGCTGCCAATCGACGGCATGCTCACCGAGAGGCTGTCGATCAGCTCCCGCGACCGCTGCTGCATCCGCCGCCGGTCCAGCAGCCGCACGGGGCCGATCCCGCGGGTCAGCTCCCGGTTGAGGAACATGTTCTGCCACACGTACAGGTCGTCGGCCAGCGCCAGGTCCTGGTACACGGTTTCCACGCCGTGCGCCCGCGCGCCCTCCGGTGAGCGGAAGTGGACCCGCTCGCCATCGAGCCGGATCTCGCCGGAGTCGGGCGCGTGGACGCCGGCGATGCACTTGATGAGCGTCGACTTGCCCGCGCCGTTGTCGCCGACGATCGCGGTGACCTCGCCGGGGTTGGCCCACAGGCTGGCCTCGCGCAGCGCCGTGACGCTGCCGAAGGACTTGCCGACGCCGCGTACCTCGATCATGGCGGTCTTGGTGTCGAGCGCGCTCATCGACGGCTCCTCATCAGGCTGGCCGCGACGATCACCACGGCGCCGACAACGATCGGTTCGTAGAAGGCGGACACGCCCAGCAGGATCAGGCCGTCCTGGAGCACGGTGAGCAGGACCGCGCCGGTGACCGGGCCCCAGATCGTGGCACGGCCGCCGAAGAGGCTCACCCCGCCGAGTACCACGGCCGCGATCGCCTTGAGTAGGTAGTCGGTGTTCGCGGCGGGCTGCGTCGAGCCGACGTACGCGATGAGCAGCACCGACATGGAGCCGGCCATCAGCCCACACAGCGCGTACCCGGCCAGCTTGACCCGCCCCACCCGGATGCCCATCGCCCGTGCCGCCTCGGTGTTGCCGCCGGTGGCGAGCAGGTGCGTACCGAACCGGGTGCGGTGCAGCAGCACGTGCATGCCGGCCGCCACGGCGAGCGCGATCAGCAGGTTGTACCGGAAGATGCCCACCGATTCGGTGGAGATCGTCGTGAAGAACGCGTTGTTGACCTCGATCGGCGTGCCGCCGGAGATCACCAGCGCGGTCCCCATCACCAGGCTCATCGTGCCGAGCGTGACGATGAAGTCCGGGATGCGTACCCAGCCGACGACCGCGCCGTTGACCAGGCCCACGACGAGGCCGGTGGCGAGCGACAGCAGGCAGCACGCCACCAGCGGAAGGCCGCGCTCGTACCCGATGCCGAACGACACGCTGCCCAGCGCCACCGTCGCCGCCAGCGAGAGGTCGATGCCGGCGAGTGCCACCACGAACGTGGCGCCGAGTGCCAGCAGGATCGGCAGCGACGCGTCCGCGAGCATGCCGCCGATGTTGTCGGCGGTCAGGAACCGCGGGGACAGGATCGAGAAGACCACGCAGATGACCAGCAGCCCGACCGGCGCGGTGGCCTTGGTGAGCAGGTCCTCGGTCAGCAGGCTGGCGGCGGTCCGCGTCCGGGGAACCCCGGACGCGGAGGCCGTCGGCGGGTCAGCCAAGTGGGTTGTCATAACGGAAGCTCTCCGGAGGTGCCGGGAACGAGGCGAGCGCCTCGGCGGCGTTCTCCTTAGTCACGACGAGCACGGGCGTGGGCAGCTCCGCCGGTACGGACTTGCTGTCCCGCGCGGCCAGGCACGCCTGCACGCCCTGCGCGCCCATCAAGTACGGGAACTGCTCCACCGCGGCCGGCATGCCGCCGCTCTGGATGTTCTTGATCTGGTCCTCGGTGCCGTCGATGCCGATGACGGCGATCTGGCCCTGCTTGCCGGCCTGGGTCACCGCCTCCTGGATGCCCAGCGACATGTCACCGCTCACCGTGAAGAAGCCCTTGACGTCCGGGTTGCCTCGGATGATCGCGGCGGCCGCGTTCTTCGCCTTGAGCCGGTCGGCGTCCGCCGCGACGGTCTGGAAGACGTCGAGCTTGCCGGCGACCTTGTCCTTGAATCCCTTGATCCGGGCGAGGCTGCCCGGGTCGGCCGCGAGACCGCCGATCGCCGCCACCTTGCCGCTCGGTACCACCTCGAGCATCGCCTCGCCGGCTGTGGCGCCCGCGGTCTCGTTGTCGGTACCGATGTACGTGGTCACCGTGACGCCGTTGGTCTTGGCCGCGTCCGCCGAAATCGGCAGGTCGATGTTGACGATCGGCTTGCCGTCCTTGGACACCGGCACGAGCGGCCGCAGCAGGTTGGTGCCGCTGGTGGGGTTGACGATGTAGCAGTCGTACCCGGACGACACCAGCGAGTTGAGCTTGTTGGCCTGACCGGAGTCGTCGGTCACGCTGGCCGCCGCCACGGTGGTCAACTCGACGCCGGCCTTCTTCGCCTCCTCCGACGCGCCCTTCTCCATCGCGCCGAAGTACGTGTTGTCCAGCGGCTTGAGCACCAGCGCGATCCGGTACGCCGACGTGTCACCGCCGGAGCCGGAGTCGCCGTCGTCGCTACCGCAGGCGGCGACGGCCAGCGCGGCGAAGCTCAGTGCGGCGGTGGCCGCCAACCATTTTCGGGTACGGTGCATCGCGCTCTCCTCGTATGAAGGCGTGCTTGTATCGGCGGACGGCCCGGCAGGGCTCCGCGCACACGGTCGATCGATGTGGGTTATACGGGCGCGGCCTGGGACTCCACGCTGATCGTGATCGCGGGCCGCTGCTGGTGGCAGCCGCACGTCGATCCGTACTCGATGAGGTGGTCGACGACGACCCGCCGGGCGGCGGTGCCGGGCGTGGCCTGGCGCTCGGCGAAGAGCTCCAGGGCCCGGTCGGCCACCTCGCCGGACTCGGTCACCGCGAACGTAGGCACCAGGCCGGTCACGGTCGCTTCGCCGATCGAGTCGAACGTCGTCACCACCACGTCGGCCGGGATGCGCAACCCGAGCTGCGCGATCGCGGCCATGGCTCCCCAGAACATCCGGTTGCCCGTGCAGAGCACCCCGAACGGCGGTCGCAGGTTCTGGAACATGGCCAGCGCGCCCGACGCGGCCTCCTCGGGCGTGACGTGCCCGCTGGACACGACCGTCGGCAGCCCGGCCTGGCGCATCACCCGCGTGTAGCCGGCCTGCCGCTGCCGGATGCCGGACGTGGACGTGCGGCCGGCCAGCAGCGCCACCTGCCGCACGCCGTGGCCTTCCACCATGTGCCGGACCAGGGTCTCAGCGGCCTGGCGGTCGTTGGCCAGCACCTCGCCGGCCCGCCCCCGGGCCGCGGTGACGGTGCGGTCGACCATCACCGTCGGGATCTCCTCAGCGGCGGCGGCGAGGCTCGGCGCGCCCACCGGCACGACGAAGATGCCCTCCACCCGCTGCTGCCGGAAGACCCGCAGGTATTCCTCCTCCTGCTCGACGCGCTCGTCCGAGTCGCCCAGGAGCACCGTGAGCCCCTGCGCCCGGAGCCGCTCCTCGAACGCGCGGATGAGCAGCGCGTAGTAGCCGTTGCGGATGTCGGGGATGAGCAGCCCGATGAAGCCGGACTTGTTGAGCCGCAAGGCCCGGGCCCGGGCATCCCCGATGTAGCCCAGCTCGCGGGCGGCCGCCTCGACCTTCTCCCGCATCCGGGCGGTCACGTACGGCTCGTCGTTGAGCACCCGCGACACGGTCTTCATCGACACGTTGGCGTGCCGGGCGATGTCGACAAGCCGGACAGCGCCGTGCTGAGGCGTGCCGTCGTGGCCCGCCGGGCGCGGCTGCTGCGATGCGTGACCCTCAGTGTTCATCAGGAGGAAACATTACGCACTCTGACAGCGATGTCAAGACTCGCTCTGACATCGCTGTCAGACGCTGCTGACCTCGGGCGACGGCGCTGCCTCGGCGGCCGGCCACCAGCCTCCGGCCACGCCGCCGAAGAGCGCCGCACCGCGCGCGACCGCCTCGGCGGTGTGCGCCCTGACCAGGGGCATCGCCACCGCCCGGCGCTTGGCTGCCAGCCACGCCCCGCTCGCCGTGCCGCCGCCGATGAGCACCATGCGGTCCGTCCGCGCGCCGGCGAGCCGCAACACGTCGACGGCGTCGGCCGCGCGCCGGGCGAGGACGGCCAGCGCGCCCGCCCAGAGCCGCTCCGGCGGCAGCGGCGGCACCGCCCCGAGCGCGGCGTCCGGGTCGTCGACCAGCGCCTCGACGAAGGGGTCTGGAATGGTGTCCGGCCACGCCAGCGCCCGGGCGTCCATTTCGGCCGGGCCGGCGCCGAGCAGGGCGGCGAGCCGCGCCAGGACCCGACCGGGCAGCAGGCTCTCGTACATCACCGCGACCCGGTCGCCGCCGGGCCGGCAGGAGAGCGTCAGCCCGCGGTCGAGGATCTTGTCCCGGTCGACGGCGTCCGCGGCGAGGAAGGCCACCACCGGCTCGCCGGTACCCATGGAGTCCACCAGGTCGTCCGGGCCGGCACCGGCGCCGATCGCCCCGACCAGGTGATCGTGGCCGGCGAGGGTCACCGGAACGCCCGGGGGCAGGCCGGACCAGGCAGCGCCGGCCGGGATGACCTCGCCGACGCGCTCGCCCGCGGTGCGCGGCTTGGCGAACCGGACGCCGTCCAGCCCCGCGGCGGCCAGCACCTCGGGCAGGTAGCGCCGCTCGACCGGGTCGAAGGCGCCCGTGGTGGCGGCCAACGACGGCTCGCCGGCACGCGCCCCGGTCAGGCGCCAGGCCACGAGCGCGGCCACACCGAGCCAGTCGCCGTCGGCGCGGTAGCCGTGCTCACGCAGCCAGCCGAGCTTCGCCACGGTCGTCGCGGCGCGCAGCGGCCGGCCGATACGGCGGTCCAGGTCCGGGCCGAAGTGCCGGCGCAGGGCCTCGGCGGTGTCCGCGCCGCGGGCGTCGTACCAGGCGGGCATCGGCTCCTCGACAGCCCCGCCGCCGGCCACGAACGCCCCGCACTCCCCCATGCTGGCCACGCCGACCCCGGCCACGCGGGCGCGCATGCCACCGAGCCCGGCCAGCAACTCCCCCACCGCCGCGAAGAGCGTCCGGGGCGTCATCTGCGCGCCGCCGTCCGCCGCGACGAACGGGGTCGGCACCGCGTGCGTCAGCACCGTTCGGCCGTCCCGGCCGACGAGCACGGCCTTCAACCGGGAACTGCCCAGGTCCAGTCCGAGCACGAGTGGGTCGTCGGTCATACGCGGATCCTCGCTGGTCAAGACGCCTCTTGGCAGCGGCGCGGGGCTTAGCGTACGGTGACCGCAGAGAAATTGTCCAACGTTGTCAGAACCGAAGGGCGTCACATCCATGTCGCTGGTCACTCTCCGTCAGGCACTCGACGAGGCCCGCCAGGGCGGGTACGGGCTCGGCGCCTTCAACGTCACCGACCTTCTCCAGGCCGAGGCGGTCCTGGACGCGGCAGCCGAGACCTCCTCCCCGGTGATCGTCGAGACGCTGGCCGGAAGCAGCTCCCATGGCAGCGACGAGCGGTTCTGGCGGGGGCTGCTGCACCTCGTCGAGGAGTATCCGGCGATCCCGGTCGTCCTGCACCTGGACCATGGTCCGGACGCCGCGACCTGCCGGCGCGCGATCGACGCCGGCTTCACCAGCGTCATGATCGACGGCAGCCTCGCGCCGGACCGGGTGACGCCGGCGACCTTCGCCCAGAACCTCGCGGTGACCGCCGAGGTGACCGCCTACGCCCACGAGCGCGGCGTCTCCGTCGAGGGCGAGCTCGGCACGATCGGCGGCTCCAAAGTGGACGGCAGCCGCGCCGAGATCCAGCTCGCCGACCCCGACGAGGCCGCCGACTTCGTGGCGGGCACGGGCGTCGACGCCCTCGCCGTCGCCATCGGCACCTCACACGGCGCGTACAAGTTCGACAGCCCTCCGGACGGCAGCGTGTTGCACATGGACCTCATCGAGCGGATCGCCGCGAAGGTGCCGGGCACTCACCTGGTCATGCACGGCTCCTCCTCGCTGCCAGCCGAGCTGCGCGCGCTGGTCAACAAGTACGGCGGCACGCTGCCGGAGTCGTGGGGCGTACCGGAGCAGGAGAAGGTCCGCTCGATCGCCATGGGCATCCGCAAAATCAACCAGGGCATGGACTCCCACCTCGCGTTCACCGGCGCGGTCCGGGCCCAGCTCGCCCACGACGGCCTGACCGTGGACCCCGCGCCGTACCTGCGCCCGGGCCGGGTCGAGATGCAGCGCATCATCGCCGAGCGGATGCGCGCGTTCGGCCAGGCGGGGCACGCCGGCGACTACGCCCCGCTCCCCCTCGCCGAGATGCGCCGCCGGTACACCGCCTGACCTCCACCGTGCCGAGCCACGGGAGGCCCGACCCCATCGGGACGTACTCGGGCCCGGGACGCGGTTCGTGGTCTTCTCTGAACGCCGGCACGGCCACCGCCGCGCACGTCGTTCACCCCGTGCCGACCTCGGCCGCCTCGACCAGGCGGTAGCCGGTCACCAGGCGCGGCTCGATGCGGATCACGCAGTCCATGGCGATCTCGACCCACGGGCGCAGCAGCCGCTCGTAGCGGGCCACCTCACGGGAGTCGGCCACCAGGTGCGCCACGCCGGTGACGACGACGCTCCAGCCGACGTGCTCGATTGGGTCGATGGCGTCCGCCTCGTACGCGACCACCGTGCCGCGTCCGGAGCCGACCGCGGTGGCCAGAGCACCGCCCAGGTGGCTGCGGATGATCACCGCACCGTCGTCCAGCACATGGTTGACCGGGCGGATCGCCGGCAACGCCTTCTCCGTGTAGACGACCCGGCCGAGCGACACGCCCCCGAGCAGCTCCAGGCAATCCGCGACATCCATCTGCTCCAGCACACGTCGCGACACGTTCCGATCGTCGAACAGGTCCGCGGCGCCGGGCAGGGCCGAAGGTCCCGAACTGGACCTGCCGGTCGGCCTCCCCAACCGCCCGGGGGTACGCCGGCGGCCCGCAGCCTCGTGACGGCCGGCTCGTCGGGCCGATACGATCCGAGCGTGTCGGGCCAGGATGAGAAGGAGTGGGCGTCGCCTTCGCTGGGCCTGAGCCCGCTGTCCCGGGTGCGGCTGGACGAGTTGCTCCAGGAGCTGCTCGACCGGGTCGGCGAGGTGGTCGCCAGCCGGGAGCGGTTGCGGTCGCTGCTCGACGCGGTCGTCGGCATCGGCAGCGGCCTGGAGCTGCGCGGCATGCTCACCCGCATCGTCGAGGCGGCCTGCGCCCTCGTCGGCGCCCGTTACGGGGCGCTGGGCGTGGTCGGTCCCGACCGGACGCTGGTCGAGTTCATCACGCACGGCATCTCCCCCGAGCTGCACGCCCAGATCGGCGACCTGCCGCACGGGCGTGGTGTGCTCGGGCTGTTGATCGAGGACCCGCGGCCGCTGCGGCTGCCGGACATCACCAAACACCCCAACTCGTACGGTTTCCCGCCAAGCCATCCGCCAATGCACAGCTTCCTGGGCACCCCCATCCGCATCCGCGACCAGGTTTTCGGCAACCTCTACCTGGCCGAGAAGCGGGGCGCCGCCGAGTTCACCGAAGACGACGAGGAGATCGCGGTGGCGCTGGCGGCCGCGGCGGGCGTCGCGATCGAAAACGCCCGCCTCTTCGCCACCGCCCACCGCCGCGAGCGCTGGCTGGCCGCCACCGCCGAGATCACCAACGTGCTGCTCGGCCAGGTCGACCGCACCAGTGCCCTCCAGCTCGTCGCCCGCCGGGCGCGCGAGGTCGCCGAGGCCCAGCTCGTGCTCGTACTGCTCGCCGACGAAGACGCCGGCCAGCTCACCGTCGAGGTGGTCGACGGCTCCGCCCCCGGCCTGGCCGGGACGACGGTGCCGCTGGCCGACACCGCGTTCGGCCAGGCGGTCAGCGACGCCGGATACATGGTGATCGACGACCTGGGCAAGGCCGGCGCGTGGAGCACTCCGATCAGCACCGGCCCAGCCCTGATCACGCCGCTCGCCGCCGCGGACGCCCTGCACGGCGTGCTCGTGGTCGCCCATCCGGCCGGTGCCTCCAGCCGGCCCGAGGACATCCCGATGCTGCGCACCTTCGCCGGCCAGGCCGCCCTCGCCCTCGAGCGGGCCCGCGCCCAGGACGAGCGCGAGCAGATCCTGGTGCTCGAAGACCGCGAGCGGATCGCCCGCGACCTGCACGACGTGGTCATCCAGCGGCTGTTCGCCACCGGACTGCACCTCCAGACCGCGGCACAGCTCGCCTCCCGGCCAGACCTGGCCCAGCGGATCAGCGGCGCGGTCGACGACCTCGACACCACCATCCGCGACATCCGCACCGCGATCTTCGAACTGCGTACGCCGGTGAACGCCGCCCTGCGCACCGAGGTCCGCGACCTGGTGGCGGGCGCGGCGGAGTCGCTGGGCTTCCGGCCCGGGCTGCGCCTGGACGGCCCGCTCGACAGCGCGGTCCCCGACGAGCTCCGCCCCGACCTGCTGGCCGTCGTCCGGGAGGCCCTCTCGAACGCCGCCCGGCACGCCCATGCCTCCTCTGTGGACGTTTCCGTCGAGGTCCGCGGCGGCCGGGTGACCGTGGTCGTGGTCGACGACGGCGTGGGCATGACCGGCGCCGAGCCGCGGGGCGGGCTGGTCAACCTCCGGGAGCGGGCCCAGCGCCGCGGCGGCGACTTCACCGTGCGACCCGCCGACCCGACCGGCACACGCCTGGTCTGGTGGGCGCCGGCCTAGGGCGCATCGCGCGCTACGCCGTCCATTCCAAGAGACAGATTCTGGGCTACCGCGATGCCCGTCGTGATCCAGACCGCTGCTCCCGCGGCCTCACCCTCCGTGCTCTGGCCCGCCGGTGGCGGGAGCCACCGGGCACACCACGGTCACCGCCGCAGAAACCATGATCATCCCGCCCGGCGGGGGACGCCGGAGGCGCGGCGGGTCAGGGCTGGCGCGGACGCTCACCGAGCAGGCGCGTGGCGAGCACCGCCGCCTGAGTACGCCGCTCCAGACCCAACTTCGCCAGCAGACTCGACACGTAGTTCTTCACCGTCTTCTCCGCCAGAAACATCCGCCCAGCGATCTCCCGATTGGTCAACCCCTCCGCGATGAACTCCAGGATCCGCCGCTCCTGCTCCGTCAACGACCTCAACTCACGCGGCTCCTCCACACCATGCCGGATCCGCTCCAACACACGCGCCGTCACCGCCGGATCCAGCAACGACTGACCCGCCGCAACCCGCCGCACCGCATCCACCAGATCCGTGCCGCGGATCTGCTTCAACACATAACCAGCCGCACCAGCCATGATCGCCGCGAACAACGCCTCGTCATCCTCGTACGACGTCAGAATCAAACCCCGAACCGACGAATCCACCGCCCGCACATCACGACACACATCAATACCACTGCCATCCGGCAAACGACCATCCAAAATCGCCACATCCGGACGCAACGCCGGAATCCGACGAACCGCCTCCACCGCCGAACCCGACTCCCCCACCACCTCGATGTCCCCCTCCGCCTGCAACAAATCAGCCAGACCGCGACGAACCACCTCATGGTCGTCCAGGAGAAAGACTCTGATCACCCCTACTTTGTACCGAGTCCGCGGCCGGTTGTCACAGGCCCAGCGGCCCGCTCGGCGAGGATCTTGACGAAGGCCCCGGTAGGCGGTGTGTGGTCGTGACGTCCGCGACCATCGACTTCCGCATGGCCTTCTCCTTCCGGGCTCACCCGCCGGGGATGGCAGCTCGGCGTCCTCACCACACGTCGCCCCGAGCGGGTGAGGCAGGGCCGGATGGCCTGGTAGGACGGGGCCTACCTCCCCCAACGCACCGCCAGCGCGGGCGGGCGCGCGTACGACCCCGGTAGCCCTGCCCGGTCGGGACCTCCGACCCTTCATGGGCGGCCGGTACCCGGGGCACGGTGGAGGCAGACCCGGACCAGGAGGCACGCCGATGACCCGCCACAGCACGCTCGCCGCCGCGACCCGGCACACCCCGGACCGCGTGCGACCCACGATCCTCGTCGGCCTGGGCGGCAGCGACGGCTGGCAGGCGCTGGCCTGGGCGGCGGACGAGGCGGCCACCACCGGCGCGAAGCTGGAGCTGCTGCACGTGTGCCCGCCGGGCTCCCCGCTGGCGGCCCGCGCGCCGTCACCGTCGCTGGCCGTCGTCGAGCTGTTCGACCCGCCGCTGGCCCGGGCGGTCGCCACCGCGCGGGCCCGGCTCGGCGGCGACCGGGTCCGCCTCCGGCTGGTGCCGGGACGCCCCGGCCCGCTGCTGGCCGCCGGGGCGGAGCGCGCCGACCTCGTCGTGGTGGGCCCGCCGGCGCGGCGGTACCTCGGCGGATACGGCAGCACGGCCCACCACGTCGTCGCCCACGCCCCCGGTCCGGTGCTCGTCGCGCGTCCGGTCACCGCCGGTCCGGACGCCCCGTTCCTCGGCCACGTGGTGGTCGGCGTGGACGGCGACGGCGACCCGGACCCGGCGCTGGAGTTCGGCTTCGAGCACGCCGCGCGCCAGCACCGCGTGCTCGCCGCCGTACACGTGACGGGGCGCCAGCGCGAGGACTACTGGTTCGACGAGAGCACGCTCTCCACGCACTTCTCCGCCGAGCCGGCCAGCCTGGAGCTGCTGCAACGCGCGGTCGAGCCGTGGATGCGCGCGTACCCGGAGGTATCGGTGAAGTGCGCGGTGTACGGCGACCGCCCACTGCCCGGCCTGATGCGCGCCGCCCGCGGCGCCCGCCTGCTCGTGCTGGGGGAGCGCGGACGCGGCCGGCTCGGCCCGGCCGGGCGGACCCTGTTCGGCAGCGTCGCGCACGGCGCACTGGACCAGACGACCGGGCCGGTCGTGGTGGTACGGGCGCGGGAGGAGACCGCCGAGGAGCGGCCACGGGCGGTCGCCGGAGCGTCGCGACAGGAGGGAACCACGCCATGATCACCACCGGATACGACACCGCGGTCCTGGACAAGGCGGTCCGGACGGCCATCCGGGCGCCGTCGATGCACAACAGCCAGCCGTGGCGGTTCCGGCTGCGGGACGGCGGCATCGAGGTACGCGTCGACCGCGAGCGCCTGCGCACCGCGCTCGGGCGCTTCGGCGTACCGCAGATGGTGATGCGGATCGGGTACGGCCAGCCCGGCGTGCCGACGCCGCGCCGCGCCGCGGCGGAGGTCGTCGACGAGCGCGACGGCGCGCCCACCGCCGGCGGTGCCTCGTGAGGGCGCCGGTCGTCGCCGGGGTCGACGGCTCACCGGCCAGCCTGGTCGCCGCCGCGCACGCCGCGGAGGCCGCCCTCCGCCGCGAGGTGCCGCTGGATCTGGTGCACGGCTACCTGCACGCGTTCCGGTACGGCGTGCCGCTGGACCCGTACCCGGTCCAGCTGCCGCCGCCAGACCCCGACGCGCAGCTGATGCTGGACGCGGCCGCCGAGGAGCTGCGCGCGTCCCGCCCCGGGCTGGAGGTCCGGACCCGCCAGGTCGCGGGCGGGGGCGCGGGCGCGCTCGTGGACGCCTCCCGCTCGGCGACGCTGGTCGTGGTGGGCAGCCGGGGGCACGGCGGCTTCGCCGGGCTGCTGTTGGGCTCGGTCGGCGCGCAGGTGGCGGCGCACGCCCAATGCCCAGCCCTGGTGGTCCGCCCGCCGTCGCCGCCACCACCGACCGGCGAAGGGCCGATCATCGTGGGGGTCGACGGCTCGCACGGCGCCGCGCGGGCCCTCGCGTACGCCGCCCGGGAAGCCCGGCTGCGCCGCACCGGCCTGCTACTGGTGCACGCCTGGTGGCTGGACGCGCGCGACGGCGGCGTACGCGAGACGTTCGCGGAGACGGAGAAGGCGGCGCGGGCCGCCGCCGAGGAACTGCTGGACGGCGCCGCGGCCGCCGTGCGCGAGACGCATCCGGAGGTACCGGTCCGGCGCCAGCTGGTACACGCCCGCGAGGCGGCGCCGCACCTGGTCGAGGCGAGCCGGGACGCGGCGCTGATCGTGGTCGGCTCGCGCGGGCGCGGCGGCTTCACCGGGCTGCTGCTCGGCTCGGTGAGCCAGGAACTGGTGCACCACGCCCACTGCCCGGTCCTGGTCACGCACGAACGGGACGACGCGCGATGACCGTCCACAGTGCCGAATCGCTAGTTCCACAGTAGACAGTTGGTTGGAGGACGCCATGACCACCTACCCCATCATCGTCGGGTTCGACGGCTCCACGCACGCGCACCGCGCCCTCCGCTGGGGGCTGGACGAGGGCGCCCGCACCGGTGCTCCGGTCACCATCCTGTTCGTGTTCGAGTGGCTTCCCATCGCCGGCCCGATCGCGCCCGGGCCGCGGGTCTTGCCGGAGCAGGTCGCCCGCGAGGACGCGCAGAAGCTTGTCGACGACGCCGTGTCCGAGGCCTTCCAGAGCCATCCGGAGGTGGTCGTGACCGGCAGGGTCACGGCCGGTTCCGCCGCGGCGCTCCTTCAGGAACGCTCGCGCGAGGCACGGCTGATCGTGCTGGGCGGCCGCGGCCACGGCGGCTTCGCGGAGCTGCTGGTCGGCTCCACCACCGCCGCCGTCACGGCCCACGCGCACTGCCCGGTCGTGGTCGTACGCGGTGCGGACCGGTCCCCCGCCGGCCCGGTCGTCGCCGGCGTGGACGGCTCCGACCACGCCCTGCTCGCGCTGGAGTACGCGTTCGAGCAGGCGGCCGCCCGTGGCAGCGCGTTGCGCGTGGTCCGGGCCTGGACGCCGGCCGCGCCCCGGTGGCGACCGGCGGCGTACGACCTGGACGAGCAGGTCGCCGCCGAGCGGGCCGAACTCGACGAGCTGCTGGCGACCTCGTGCGACAAGTACCCGCAGGTCGAGGTGATCGCCGACGTGGTGACCGGTCCGCCCGGACGCGTCATGGTCCAGGCGAGCGACGGCGCCCGACTGGTGGTCGTCGGCTCGCGCGGGCACGGCGGCTTCCGCGGGCTGCTGCTCGGCTCGACCAGCCAGCAACTGCTGCACCACGCCAACTGCCCGGTCGCGGTCATCCGCGAACTGCACGCTGCCACCGGCTGAGTGACCGGCGGCCATGGGAGGGGCCCGCAGCCGCCGACGCAGCCCGGACGACGACGTCAAGGAGGCCGACATGACCGCGACGAAGCGCTGGAACGTGGAGATCCTCATCGGTGAGCTGGACGACCGGACCTACGCCGAGGCGCAACTGTACGACGAGATCCGCGACGACCTGGTGGGCACCGGCCAGACCCGGCTGCACCCCGAGGAGCCCGACATCCCCGAGATCGGCGACGAGATCGCCGTGGCCCGCGCGCTGACGGACCTGGGACACCGCCTGCTGGTCGCCGCCACCGAGGACTTGGAGGAGGCCACGCGCCACCGCGTACGCCTGGAGCGTTGACCCTGGCCACGCGGACGACGCGCCTCCCCCGGCTGCCGGCGCGGCTGAGCGCGGAGGTGCCCGCACCGGCGCGCCGCCGCTCCGGCGGGCGTGACGCGGCCGGGTACCTCCGGTTCGGGCATCCGGCCCCGGTCCCCCGGCGGCGCGGTCACGATGGAGACGACGCAGAGCCCTTGGAGGTGGCGACCATGACCGACCCGACCACGAAGACCCTGGACCTGCTGGAGAAGGTGCGCGGTAGCCTGACCGCCCGTTCGGTGGTGGCGGAGCCGATCACCCAGGACGGCCTGACCGTCGTCCCGGTCGCCCGGGTCTCCGGCGGCGGGGGTGGTGGCGGTGGCGGCGGGACCGGACCGGGCGCCGGGGGCAAGGAGGGCAACGGCAACGGCGCCGGCTTCGGCGTGTCGTCCCGTCCGGTCGGCGCGTTCGTCATCAAGGACGGCACGGTGCGGTGGCGCCCCGCGATCGACGTCAACCGCGTCATCCTCGGCGGCCAGATCGTCGCCGTCGTCGCGCTGCTGACGATCCGCGCCGTCGCCAAGGCCTGGCGCCAGTCCTAGCTCGCCCTCCGCTCACCCTCCACGGTGGACGGGGGCGCGGGTCACTCGCACCGGGCACCGGCGGCTTTCCCGCCGTTTCGCCGCTGCCGACCGTCGCCGCGCGTACGTTGGCGCTATGGCTGACGGCTCCGGGGCGGCACCGGACGAGGCCACACAGCTCCGGGCAGCGGCCGAGGCGGCGGGGCAGGCCCCGTCGCTCCTGAACACGCGGCCTTGGCGGTGGCGGGTCCACGGCGACGAACTGGAGTTGTACGCGGACCGGTCGCGGCGCGTCGACTCGATCGACCCCGACGGCCGGCTGCTGACCCTGAGCTGCGGTGCCGCCCTGCACCACGCCCGCGTGGCGCTCGCCGCGGCGGGCCGCGCACCGGCGGTGGCCCGGTACCCCGAGCCCGGCGAACCGGACCTGCTCGCGCGCGTAGGGGTCGCCGGCCAGCACGCGGTGGGGCGCGCGGACCTCGACAACCGGCGCAGCATCGGCCGCCGGCAATCCGACCGGCGCCCGTTCCCGGCCACAGAACCCGTACCGGCGGACACGCTCGCCGCGCTGCACACGGCCGCGACCGCCGAACACGCGTGGCTGCACCGGATCGGCCCCGAACAGCTCGGCTTCCTGGAGACGGCCGAGGAGAGCGCCGGCAACATCCAGGCCAAGGACGAGGCGTACCGGGAGGAGCTGCGCACCTTGGCCAGCGGCGAAGGGGTACCCGCGAGCGCCTTCGGCACGCGCGCGGAGTGGCCGGTGCCGCTGCGCGACTTCGCGGCCGCCGGTGAGGCGCTGCTCGACCCCGGCCGGGGCGAAGACCGGTTCGCCGTGTACCTCGTGGTGGCGACCGACGGCGACCAGCCCATCGACTGGCTGCGCGCCGGCGAGGCGGTCAGCGCGGTCTGGCTCACCGCCACCTCGCGCGAGCTGGCCGGTTCGGCGATGAGCGACGCGGTCGAGGAGCCCGGCGCCCGTGCCCTCCTCGCCAGCCTGCTGCCCCGGCACGGGTACCCGCAGCTGGTGTTGCGGTTCGGCCTGGGACGCGCGGCGGCGCCGCCCACCGGTGAGCGTCCGGGGGCCCCATGATCGGCAGCGGTCCCGGGCGCGCGACACGACACGACCCTTGGAGCGATCATGACCACGCAGTCCATCGTCGTCGGCTACGACGCGTCCGGCGCCGCCGACGCCGCCCTCGACTGGGCACTGGACCACAGCGCCCGCGCCGAGACCCAGGTCAAGCTGGTGCACGTGTTCGAGTGGCGGTCGGTGGCCGGCACCATCGGCTTGGCCCCGGCGGTCTGGCAGGAGGACACCACGCGGGAGGCCGCCCAGGGCGTGCTCACCGAGACACTGGCGAGGGCGCAGGAATCGCATCCAAATGTGCCTATCTCAGGCACCGTGGTCGGCGGCGAACCCGCCGCCGTACTGGTCGACGAGTCGCGGGACGCGCACCTGGTGGTCCTGGGCGACCGCGGGCACAGCCGCTTCGCCAACCTGCTGCTCGGGTCGACCAGCATGTCGGTCTCGACGCACGCCCACTGCCCGGTCGTCGTCGTCCGGGGAACGGAACGGCGGGACGACGGTCCGGTGATCGCGGGCTTCGACGGCTCCCAGGGCTCCCGCCTCGCCACGGAGTTCGCGTTCGGCGAGGCGGACCGGCGCGGCGCGGAGCTGCGCGTGCTGCACGCCTGGCAGCCGCCGACAGCGCGGTGGCGGCCGCCCGGCTTCAACGTCGAGGAACAGGTCAAGGTCGAGCAGGAAGGGCTCAAGGGGGAGGTGACCGGCTGGCGGGACAGGTATCCCGACGTCGCGGCGGGCGCCCACGTCGTCGCCGGTGCGCCCGCCGAGACGCTGATCAAGGCCAGCCAGGGGGCGCAGATGATCGTGGTCGGCTCCCGGGGGCGCGGCGGCTTCAGCGGGCTGCTGCTGGGCTCGGTGAGCCAGCAACTGCTGCATCACGCGCAGTGCCCGGTCGTCGTGGTCCGGGAGCTGCACCCTTGACCGGCCGCGCGCGTGTGCCGGGCCGCCGCCGACAGCCCGGCACAGCGGGATCGACCGGGCGGGTACGAGCCCGTCAGCCGGCCAGCGCCGCCGGCTCCGCGGAGGGGAACAGACCGTCGAAGACGGCACCGCGGTCGAAGAGCATGGCTCGGGCCCGCGCGCGCACCTCCAGGTCGCGCCTCTCGGCCTCCGGCATCTCGAGTACGACCCGGTCGACCGTCTCGGCCAGCGCGGCGATGTCGCCGGGCTCGACGAGGACCGCGGTATCACCGACCGCCTCGCCCGTGCCACCGGTCAGCGTGGTGACGATCGGCCCGCCGCCGGCGAGCATCTTCTCGGCCAGCGCGATGCCGAACGTCTCCACGAAGTCCGGCTCGGGCTTGGTCGGCAGCACGTACGCCGCGCAGCCCGCCATCAGCAGCGGCTTCTCCCGATCGTCCACATCGGTGAGGTACGTGATCTGGTCGTCCTCCTTGGACATCGCCCGCACGTGCTCCAGCGCCGGCCCGGTGCCCGCGACGATCAGCCGCACGCGGTCCCGGCAGCGCATCTGCCCGTACGCGATCACCAGGTCGTAGATGCCCTTGGCCCGCGCCACGCGGGACAGGAACAGGAGGTAGCCGCCGCGCTTCAGGCCGCGCCGCGCCAGTGCGGCGTCCACCTCGGCGGGATCCAGATCGAGGTACGCCGACGCGTCGATCGGCGGATAGCTGACCGTCACGCGGCGCCGGCACTCCTCGGCGAACCGGGTACCGCAGTGCGCGTCCACCTGCTCGGCCGAGGCCACGATCTCCTCCCGCGTGTATTCGGAGACCGCCACCACCTCGTCGCTGGCCAGGAACGTGGTGAACAGGACGGTCGCCGCGCCGTACCGGCCGTCGCGCAGGCACGACTTGATGACGTTGGTGACGTCGGAGCCGACCGCCTTGGCGACGGTGCGCACGTCCGGCGCGAAGCCGGCCGCGCGGGCGGCGGTGACCGCGTCGTTGACGACCGTCGTGTGCGGCACGAGGTACATCGACAGGCAGGTGGTGGGTATCCCCTCGGCGAGCAGCTCGACCAGGCGGCCGGTGAGTCCGGCGATGTGCCGCCCGTCCGGCACGCGGTAGTCACCGACCGGCTCCGGCCGCTCCACGGTGATGCCGGGGCTGTACGGCAGCAGCCGGTCCAGCGGCTTGAGCGGCAGCCCGGCGGCCTGGAGCGCGGGTACCGGCCAGGTCAGCAGCCGTACGTCGTCGAACCCGCGGGTGAGGGCGACCTCGGCGAGGTTGCGCGCCTCGCCGGAGTGGCCGCAGATGACCGGGTCGGCCCTGACCACGATGACGAGACGGCGGGTAGGCAGGGACATCGGACCTCCTCAGGGGTGGAGGGGGTGGTGCCAGGGATGGAGGGAGGGTGGTGCGAGTGGTGCGGTCTTGCCCGGTTTTCAGCGATGCGGCGGGGCGGACAGGGAGGGTGGGCGGTTCTCGCATCCCCACCCCGTCGGCCGTTGCCCCAACCGCAGGTGCAGGCGGCCGCCGCGATGCACGACGGCCGCGCTCAGATGGCTGGCCCTCAGCGGCTTGCCGTCGAGGGTCGCCGACTCGACGTACCGCGCCGGCGGGTCGCGGTCGATGCCGTCGGCGCCGATCGGCGTCTCGCGGTGGCCGCTGGTCTCGATGACGAACTCACCGTCGCCGACCCGCAGCGCGGCCCGCTCGAAAGCGGGCGTGTTGACCAGGAAAAGGCTCTGCCCGGCGACCGGAAACAGCCCCAGCGACGCCCACACGTACCACGAGCTGAGCGCGCCGGAGTCGTCGTTGCCCGGCAGCCCGCCCGGCCCGGTGCCGAACTGCCAGGTCAGCGCCGCCTGCACCACCTGCGCGGTGCGGTCGGGCCGCCCCGCGTAGTGGTAGGCCCAGGGCGTCTCCATGTCAGGCTCGTTGTTGAGCCCTTCGAAGCGGTCGAGCGCGTAGCCGGCCGCCATCTGCGCCGGTGACGGGCGCCGGCCGGGCTGGGTCACCGGCGCGGCGCCGAAGCCGAAGAAGCGGTCGAGCATGCCGACGAACTCCGCGTCGCCGCCGGCCAGCGCGATCCGCGCGGCCATGTCGTGCAGCAGCCGGAACGAGTAGTTCCACTTGCCGCCCTCGTAGAAGTCGGAGTCGCGCAGCAGCCCGGTGGCCGGGTCGAAGGCGTTGACCCACTGCCGGGCGCGCCGCTCGAGGTCGTCGGCGAGGCGGTGGTCGTTCAACGCGCGGGCCACCTGCGCGGTGCAGTGGTGCGCGTACGCCAGGTCGAGCGTGTGGCTGATCGGATGCACCAGGCCCTGCTCGAAGAAGTCCTCGCCGTACAGCCGGCGCAGGTCGTCGGCCATGTGCACCAGCGCCCAGCTCCAGTCCACACCGGACCGGCCGAGCGCGTGCGCGTCGGCCAGCGCGGTGTGCGCGAGCGCGCTGGCCTGGCGGAAGAACCGGTCGGCGCCGCGCGCCATCCGGTACCCGTTGGGGAAGTTGCCCTCCTCCTCGCAGACCCGGATCAGCGACTCCAGCAGGTCGGTGGCCCGGTCCGGGACGATCGCCGCGAGCAGCGGAAGCTGGGTCTTGTAGATGTCCCACATCGTGCAGATGTCGAACGCGTACGGCCCGGAGGTCGGCCAGAACGGGCTCTCGTCGTCGGCGAAGCACGGCTTGATCAGCGAGTGGTACAGCGCCGTCGCCATCACGGTGCGCCGGGCCGGCGTGCCGCCCTCGACCCGCACGCGACCGATGTGGTCGGCCCACCGGGCCCGGGTCGCGGTGCGTACCCCGTCGAAGGCCGGCTGGGCCGGCCAGCACTCCCGCTCCAGGTTTTGCCGGGCCTGCTCGCAGCCGCGCAGCGAGAAGCCGAGCCGCACCTCGACGGTCTGCCCCGCCGTGGCCGGGCCCATGAACAGCAGGCCGAACGGGCGCAGCGTGGTGTGCCGGATGCTGTCGAAGTCGAGGCGGGTACCCCCGTCGATGAGCCGCCGGTCGTACCAGAGCATCTGCCGCCAGCCGGGGCTGTCGACCTCCAGGTACACCGACAGCGGCACGCCCTCCATCACCACCGTGCCGCGCGCCCGGCCGTACCCCATGTTCTCCACCTGGGCCCGCAGCGGCACGGTGCGGCCGAGCTCGATGTCGAGCCCGCCGCAGGACAGGTCGACCACGAGGCGGGCGCTGCGGTGCTCGGGGAAGGTGTACCGGTGGACGGCGACCTTGGTGCCGACCGTGACCTCGCAGCGCACGCCGGTGTCGATGGTCGCCGCGTAGTAGCCGGGCTCGGCGACCTCGTCGTGCAGGGGCCACGCCTGCCCGAGCACGTCGAGCGGCTGCACCATCGGGGTGACCCGGACGTAGTTGTAGTACTTGCGGATCGCGCCGGTGCCGGACTGCTGGAAGTGCGTGAAGCCGGACGCCTGGAGCCGGTCGAACATCTCCTCCGGCACGCCCTCGGTGTTCTTCGTGTATCGCCCGTATCCGGTCGGATAGGCCCCGGAGTAGGCACACGCGGACACCATGCCCAGCGGCGACGTCGCGCCGGGGTGCGTGTTGCCCACCTGCGGCTTCGGCCACCACCAAGTGGCGGCCAGACCACCAGCCCGAGGTAGGTCGGTCGCGGCGGTGCCGATGAACGGGTCGATGTCGTCGAGGATGCTGGGACGTTACCTACAACGCGCACTTTCTGGGTTTCGGCCAGGTGAAATCCCAGCGGGTCGCCGGTGCCGCCGGAGCCGGGCGGTCACGAGGCGCTGGCGAAGCGTTCCCGGGCGTCCTGGCGCAGCGCGGCCTTGTCCACCTTGCCGCCGGCGGAGAGGGGCAGCGCGTCGAGCGTCGCCAGCCGCTCCGGCCAGGTCTGCTTGGAGACGCCCTGCGCGGCCAGGCCGGCGCGCAGCTCGTCCAGGGCCAGGTCGGCGCCGTCGTCGGTGACCACGTACGCGCAGACCCGCTCGCCCAGGACGTCGTCCGGCACGGCGACGACCGCGACCTGGCGTACCCGGGGGCACGCGCCGACCGCCTCCTCGACGGCGAGCACGCTGACGTTGTGCCCGCCGCGGATGATGAAGTCCGCCGCGCGGCCGGTCACGGTGAGGTAGCCGTCCGGGTCGACCCGGACCAGGTCGCCGGTGAGCATCCAGCCGTCCGGGCGGAGCAGGGCGGCGTTCGCGGCCGGGTCGTCGTGATACCCGGGAGTGAGGCCGGGCCCGCGGGCGGCGCACTGCCCCGGCCCGCCGCCGTCGGTGACGTCGGTGCCGTCCGGCGCGAAGAGCCGCAGCCGCATCGCCGGGATGGCCCGGCCGGCGGTACGCAGACGGCGCTCCCGGCTGTCGGCGACGCTGGTGACGCTGAGCGGTCCGGCCTCGTTGGAGCCGTAGAACTGGAGCACCGCGCAGCCGGTCCGGTCCTCGAACTCGGCGGCCCGGGCGTACGGCACCTTCTCCCCGCCGGTGAAGAGCGCGCGCAGCGACGACAGGTCGGCCGTGGCCATCGCCGGCGAGTTGAGCATCATGACGAACTGGCTGGTCACCGCCGCGAGCACGGTGACCCGGTGCCGCTCGACCAGCTCCAGCGTGCGGGCCGCGTCGAACTCCTCGGGCAGCACGGTCGGATAGCCGTACATGGCCGGCACCACGTGCGCGCTCCACTGGCCGAAGCCGTACGGGGCGGGCAGCACGCTGGCGAAGACCTCGCCCGGGCCGAAACCGGCCGCCTCGGCGGCGAGCGGGCCGAAGTACTTGCGCGTGTTCATGGTCTGCATGACGCACTTGGGCAGGCCGGTGGTGCCGGACGTCGAGTTGACGAAGAAGACGTCGTTGGCGCCGAGCCCGTGGCCGGCGGTCTCTGCGACCGCCTCGGCCAGTGGCGGGAGCGGCAGCGGCGCGCCGTCGAGCCGCACGGCCGGCGCGGCGGGGTCCAGCACGACGTGCCGGTCGACCCCGAGCGCGGCCGCGAGTTCGCCGGTGTCGCGACCCCGGTGCACCGCCCGGGTCACCAGGGTCCGGGCGCGGGTACGGGTCATCAGGTGGCGTATCTCGGCGTCGCCGGAGCGGGGGCCGATGCCAACGGTAACGAGGCCGGCCTTCTGCGCGGCCAGGTACGCCAGGTGCGTGGCCGCGCCGTTGGTGAGCAGCACCGCCACCATCTCCCCCGGCGCCAGCCCGGCCCGCAGGTACGCGGCGGCGAGCCGCGTACTCAGCTCGTCGTACTCGCGCCAGGTGAGCGTGGTGTCGTCGGCGACGAAGGCGAGCTGGTCCGGCCGGGCGGCGGCGTGCCCGGCCACCAGGCCGGCGATCGTCTCGTCGCTCCAGTGGCCGGCCCGCGTGTACTCGGCGACCAGCTCGGCCGGAAACGGGCTCACGACGACGCTCCCGCCAGTACGGGCGCGAGCCGGTCGGCCGCCTCGTCCACAGCGGCCAGCCGGTCGGCGGCGGTCGCGCCTCTGGGCAGCCGGGTGAAGGGCGCGAAGACCAGGTGCTCCAGGCCGGCATCGCGGTACCGCTCCACGTTGGACACCGTGATGTCGCCGAAGATGCGGACGTAGTGCGTGAAGGGCAGGTGCTCGCGGCCGGCCTGCGCGCGCATCCGGTCGATCCGCCGCACGAAGTCCAGTGTGGACGGCAGGTCGACGGCCGGGCCGAACCAGCCGCTGGCGCGGGTCGCGGCCCGCCGCAGCGCGCGGTCGGCGTGCCCGCCGACGACGATCGGCACCGCCGCGTGCGGTGCCCCGCCGAAGCGGACCGGCGCGAAGCGGTGGAACTCCCCCGCGTACTCCACGGTCTGGCCCGACCAGAGCAGGTCGAGCACGTCGAGCATCTCGTCCGTGCGCCGGCCGCGCGTGCCGAAGTCGGCGCCGACCGCCGCGAACTCCTCGGCCATCCAGCCGGTGCCGATGCCGAACACGGCCCGGCCGCCGGACAGGTCGTGCAGCGTGCCCCAGGCCCGGGCGACGTGGAAGGGGTTGCGCAGCGGGAGGATGAACACGCCGGTACCGAGCTTGATCCGGCGGGTACGGGCGGCCAGGAACGACAGGGTCACCGCGACGTCGACCAGCGGCGTGTCGGCGCGGTAGCCGGGGTCGCCGTCGGCGTTGTACGGGTACGCGCGGGCGAAGTCCACCGGCGTGATGACGTGGTCGGCCAGCCACACCGTGTCGAACCCGCGCGCGTCGGCCAGCTCCACCAGGGGCGGAAACTCCACCGCGGGGATGCCGAAGAGCTGCAACGAAAGGCGCACGGCGGTCACGAGCTGTCCCGCATGCTGCGCGCGTCGTGGCCGGCGAGGGAGTCGGTGCCGACCTCGGCGTTGTGCGCGTGGGCCACGTGGTGCAGCCCGAAGGCGGAGTCCATGCCGGCGTGCAGGCCCATCAGGTCCTCGGCCTGGTTGACCGCCCGCTTGGTCAGCGCCAGGCCGAGCCGCGGCATCGTGGCGATCCTCCCGGCCACGTCGATGGTCTGCTCGCGCAGCTCGGCCCGGGGCACCACTCGGTTGACCATGCCGAGCGAAAGCGCCCGCTCGGCGCCGACCCGCTCGCCGAGGAAGAGGAACTCCTTGGCGAAGCGCGGCCCCATCACCCAGGGATGCGCGAAGTACTCCACGCCGGGGATGCCCATCCGCACCACCGGGTCGGCGAAGTACGCGTCGTCGGCGGCGATGAGGAGGTCGCAGCACCAGGCCAGCATCAGGCCCCCGGCGACGCAGGCGCCCTGCACCATCGCGATCGTCGGCTTGGGAAGCTCCCGCCAGCGGCGGCACATCCCCAGGTACACCTCGGACTCGCGGGCCAGCCGACTCTCCGCGCCGGCCTTGCCGACGTGGTCCCACCAGAGCCCGGCCCGCCGCTGGAAGGAGCGGTCGATGTCGCGGCCGGGGCTGCCGATGTCGTGCCCGGCGGAGAAGTGCCGGCCGGCGCCGGCCAGGACGATGACGCGTACGTCGTCGTCCGCGGCCGCCCGGTAGAAGGCGTCGTCGAGCGCGTACGTCATCGCGGAGTTCTGCGCGTTCGCGTACTTCGGCCGGTTCATCGTGACGATCGCCACCGGCCCGGCCGTCTCGTACAGCACGATCTCGTCAGTCGGTGCTTCCTGGTTCGCTCGCTCGTGCGGCGCTGAAGGCGACTCGCTCATCGTCATACCCCAATCGCGTCGGCGACACGGGCCAGGTGGGCGTCGACGCCGTCCCCGTCGGCGGCGAGCGCCCAGGCCCGCTTGGCGTACAGGTGCAGGTCGTACTCGACGGTGTAGCCCATGGCGCCGTGGCACTGGATGGCGGCGCGGGCCGCGCCGGCGGCGGCCTCGGCGGCCAGCACGTACGCGGTCGAGACGTCGCGGGCGCGGGTCGGCGCCCCGGTCGCGGCGGCCCACGCGGCCTGCAGCACGGCCGGCTCGGCGAACTCGACCTCGAGGGTCGCGTCGGCGAGCCGGTGCTTGACCGCCTGGAAGCCGCCGACCGGTACGCCGAACTGGTGGCGTTCGCGCACGTAGGCGACGGTCAGGTCGAGCATCCGCCGGCCGAGGCCGACGAGCTGGGCCGCGACCGCCAGCGCCGCCCGGTCCCGGGCCAGCGCGAGCGCCCCGGCGTCGACCTCGAACGCGCCGCCGGGCGCCTCGGCGAGGCGGACCAGCGCGCGCGAGCCGTCGATCGCCGGTACCGGCTCGGCGGGCAGGTCGGCGAGCGCGGCCAGGCCCGGCCCGGCCAGGTCGAGCACGAGTTCGGCCCGGCCGCCGTACGGCACCAGCCGCGTGCGCCCGGCCAGCGCGACCCGGGTCGCGCCGCCCAGCACGCCGGCCAGATGCCCGCCCGGATCGCCGGCGGCGGCCAGCAGCGGCGCGGCCACCGCGGCCGTCTCGGCCACCGGCAGCGGCACGGCGGCGTACCCGACCTCGACGAGCACCGCAGCCATCTCCACATCGGACAGCCCCAGCCCGCCAAGCTCCTCCGGAACGGCGGCACCGGTCAGTCCGAGGTCGGCCAGGCGCCGCCACAGCCCGTCCGCCGGCTTGCCGTCCCACGCCTCCCGCACCGTCCCCGGTGGACAGTGCGTGGCCAGCAGGTCGCGGGCGGCGTCCCGGAGCGCGGCCTGGTCGGTGGTGAGCGCGAACCGCACGGTCATCCCCTCGGCAGGCCGAGGACCCGCTCGGCGACGATGTTGCGCTGGATCTCGTTGGTGCCGGCGTAGATCGGGCCGGCGAGCGAGAACAGGAAGCCGCGCGGCCACAGTCCATCCACATCGGACTCCGGGCCGAGCAGCTCCCGCGCGGTCTCGTGCAGCCGTACGTCCAGTTCGGACCACCAGAGCTTGTTGAGGCTGGCGGCGGCGCCCGGCGGCCGCCCCTCCAGCATCCCGGTGACCTGCTGGAGCGTGTAGAGGTCGTACGCCCGCGCGCCGATCCACGCCCGTACGACGCCCTCGCGGAGCCGGGCCGGCGCGGGCCCGGAGCGGGCCAGCTCGGCAAGGCGCTCGGCGGCGGCGAGGAAGCGGCCGGGCGGGCGCAGCGTGAGGCCGCGCTCGGAGCCGGTGGTCGCCATCGCCACCTTCCAGCCCTCGCCGGGCCGGCCGACCACGTCCCGGTCCGGTACGAAAACGTCGGTGAGGAACACGTCGGCGAAGCCCTCGTCGCCGTCCAGCCGGCCGAAGCCGCGCACCTCGACGCCGGGCGCGTCCAGCGGCACGAGGAAGTAGGTCAGGCCGCGGTGCCGGGGCGCGTCCGGGTCGGTGCGAAACAGCCCGAACAGGTGCGTGCAGAACGCTCCCCGCGTGGTCCAGGTCTTCTGCCCGGTCAGCCGCCAGCCGCCGGCCGCCTCGTCGCGCACCGCCCGGCTGGTGATCGCGGCCAGGTCGCTGCCGGCCCCCGGCTCGGACCAGCCCTGGCACCACAGCTGCTCGGCGGCGGCCATCGCGGGCAGTACGCGGTCGCGCTGCTCCGCCGTGCCGAACTCGAACAGCGTCGGCGCGAGCAGGAAGATGCCGTTCTGCGTGACCCGCTGCGGCGCGCCGGCGCGGGCGTACTCCTCCTCGAAGATGAGCCACCGCCACAGCGAGGCGTCCCGCCCGCCGTACCGCCGGGGCCACGAGACGGCCGACCAGCCCTCGGCGAAGAGCCGCCGCTCCCACTCCAGGTGCGCCGCGAACCCCGCGCGCGTGTCACCGGAGGGCAGCGGCGGGTCGGGGACGTTCGCCACCAACCAGTCCCGGGCCTCGGCCCGGAACTCCTCGTCCTCACGCGAGTGGGTCAGGTCCATCGCTACTCCGCCGGACGGCCGAAGGAGCGGCGCACCTCGTCGGCGGCGCCGGAGAGGTTGAGCTCGAACGTGAAGCCCTGCTCGTACCGGTAGCTGCGCTTGACGTCCCAGAGGTCGATGCCGTTGAGCGACTCCTTCGCGGCCCGGATCACGCGCGTGTCCTTGGCCGCGATGCGGGCGGCGACGGCGTCTGCGGCCGCGCGCAGCCGGTCGGCCGGCACGACCTCCAGCACCGACCCGAAGGCGTGCAGCTCCGCGGCGGTGGCGGTGGCCGAGGTGTACATCATCGCCCGCGCCTTGTGCAGCGGCACCAGGCGGGACAGGTGCGTGGCCGCGCCCAGCGCGCCCCGGTCCACCTCGGGCAGGCCGAAGGTGGCGTCGTCGCTGGCGATGATGATGTCCGCGTTGCCGGCCAGCCCGATGCCGCCGCCGAGGCAGTGGCCGTGCACGGCCGCGACGACTGGCACGGGGCACTCGTAGACGGCCGCGAACGCCGCGAAGCAGCCTCGGTTGGCGCCGATCAGCGCCTCCGCCCCAGCCGCCTGGATCTCCTTGATGTCGACGCCGGCGTTGAAGCCGCGCCCCTCGGCCCGCAGGACCACCGCCCGGACCCGCTCGTCGGCGCCGGCCGCGGCCAGCGCGTCGGCGAGCGCGTACCAGCCGGCGACGGGCAGGGCGTTGACCGGCGGATGGTCCACGACGACCTGCGCCACACCATCCGCGTCGACGTTCCACGTGACCGGCACCGTGCCTCCTCAGGCTCGCTGGCTGCTCACCGACACGACCTCGCCGACCAGGTACGACGCGTAGTCGCTGGCGAGGAAGACGATGACGTTGGCGACCTCCCACGGCTCCGCCGCCCGCCCGAACGCCTCGCGGCCGGCCAGGTCGGCGAGCAGGGCCTCGTCGGTCACCTTGACGAGGTTGGCGTGCGCGGCGATGCTCGGGGCGACCGCGTTGATCCGCACGCCCGCGGTGGCCGCCTCGACGGCGGCGCAGCGGGTCAGCGCCATGACGCCCGCCTTGGCCGCGGCGTAGTGCGCCTGGCCGCGCTGGGCGCGCCAGCCGAGCACCGAGGCGTTGTTGACGATCGCCCCCCGGCCGCGCGGCATCATGTGCCGCAGCGCCGCCCGCGTGCAGCGGAACGTGCCGGTGAGCGTGACGTCGAGGACGCGCAGCCACTGCTCGTCGGTCATGTCCACGACGTCGGCGGTGCCGCCGAGGCCGGCGTTGTTGACCAGCACGTCGAGGTGGCCGAAGCCGGCCACGACCGCGTCGACCATCTCCTGCACCTGGTCTTCGACGGTCACGTCGCAGGGCACCGCCAGCGGTCGCTCGCCGGCCAGCTCGGCGAGCTGGTCGGCAGCCTCGGTGAGGCGCCGCTCGTGGCGGTCGCTGATCGCGACCCGGGCCCCCTCCTGGACGCAGCGGCGTGCGGTGGCGAACCCGATGCCGGTGCCCGCCGCGGCGGTCACCAGGACGGTGCGGCCGTCGAGCAGCCCGCGAGCCGGCGGCGGCTCGGGCGAACGGGGGTCAGACACGAAAGCAGTGTAGCAAGCGCTTGCTTGTTTACCTAGGGCGTGCCGGGGGCGAGCCGGTCCAGCGCCGCCTCCGCCTCGGCCATGATCCGGGCGACCAGCTCGGCACAGCTCGGCAGGTCGTCGACCAGTCCGGCGACCTGGCCGGTGGCCAGCACGCCCAGGTCCGTACGGCCGTCCACCATCGCGGCCCGCAGCAGCGCCGGTGTGTTCGCCGCGAGCAGCACCTGCCCCCAGGTCAGCTCCCGGGAACGGCGCATCGCCACGCCCTCGGCCAGCATCGCCCGCCAGGTGGTACCGGTGGAGCCGCGGAACGCCGCCGCGCTGCGTACCCCGCGCAGCAGCCGGCGGACCGGCCCACCGCGCCGCAACTCCTCCACGAAGCCGGTGCGCAGGACCCGTTGCGGCACGCCGTCCAGCGCCGTGGTGACCACCGTGTCGGTGAGCGTGGCGGCCAGGTAGTGGCGCTTGACCTCGTCCGGTACCGGGCTGTCGCTGGTCAGCAGAAACCGCGTGCCCATCGCGATCCCGGCGGCGCCGTACGCCAGCGCGGCCACGAGCCCCCGGCCGTCGAAGAAGCCGCCGGCCGCCACCACCGGGATGTCGACGGCGTCGACCACCTGCGGCAGCAGCAGCGTCGTGGGTACCGGCCCGGTGTGCCCGCCGCCCTCACCGCCCTGCACCACGACCGCGTCCGCGCCCCACGCAGCCACCTTCTCCGCGTGCCGGCGGGCGCCGACCGACGGGACGACCACCACGCCGCCGTCCTTGAGCCGCGCGATCAGCTCGGGCTTCGGTGCCAGCGCGAACGAGGCGACCCGCACCCCGTGGCGCAGGAGCAGGTCGACCCGGTCGGCCGCGTCCGGGGCGTCGGCGCGCAGGTTGACGCCGAACGGCTCCCCGGTCAGGTCGCGGATCCGCGCGATCGCCGCGTCCAGCTCGGACCGGCCGAGCGTGGCGCCGGCCAGGATGCCCAGCGCGCCGGCGTTCGCGGTCGCGGCCACGAGGCCCGGGTCGGAGACGTACCCCATCCCGGTCTGCACGATCGGGTACCGGACCCCGAAGAGGTCGCAGAGCGGGGTACGCAGCCGGCTCACCGCGGCACTTCGGCGGCGCGCCGGTCGCGGGGGTCGATGACGGTGCGGATCAGGTGCAGTTCCTCCTCGGTGGGGAGCCGCGTCGTCGGTACGTCGTCCGGCACGTGCAGCGCGAAGCCGGTCGCGTCGCGCACCTCCTGGACGGTCACGCCGGGATGCACCGAGGCCAGCCGCATCCGCCGGTCCTCGGTGGCGAAGTCGAGCACGGCCAGGTTGGTGACGACGCGGCGGATCTCGTGGCGCGCGGTCACCGGCGGACCGGCCTCGGCCGCCCGGTCGTACCCCACGCCGCTGACCATGTCGACCCGCTCCACGAAGACGCGGGGCGCGTGCCTCGGTACCCAGTAGCTGCACGGATGGCAGACCGTGTTGCCCGGCGCCCCGCGCACGCCCAGCAGCTGGGCCCGGGGCCGGCGGTAGTCGCCGATCGCGGAGATGTTCGCGTTTCCGTACTGGTCGATCTGGCCGGCGCCCATCATCGCGTGCCGGCGCCCGGCGGCGACGAGGTCGAAGATCGCCCGGAACGGAAGCCAGCCCTCGATCACCGTCGGCTGCTCGTCGACCGCCCAGATACCGGCGCCGAGCAGCGCCTCGCCGTCGGAGAGCAGCAGCTCCGGCTCGAACGTGGCACGGGCCAGGCGGGCACCGACGGTCGGCACCACACCGAACGAGCTGGCCAGTATCTCCCCGTCGCCGCGCCACACCTCGGCACAGGCGACCGCACAGACCTCGGCCCGCGTCGCCGGGGCCTGTTGTGCCTTCCCCGCTCCGCCGCTCATTCGGCCACCGCCTTCTGGTAGGCGTCCTCATCGACGTCCAGATACGTCTCCCGGAACCGCGCCCAGGCTTCCGGATCGTCGGCCGCGGCCACGTACTCGCGCTGGAAGCCCTCGTCCCGGCCGTAGTCGGGCGCACAGGAGGTGAAGTGCGCGCCGCGCGGGGCGTGCACCACGCCGCGGACCATCCAGCGCTGGATGCGCATGGTCGACAGCGCGCCGGCGGCGCCAAGCTCCTCGGTGGGCACCACCTGCTCGCAGGAGAGGTACGCCCGCTCGGCGGCCGCGCAGAACAGGTCGTCGAAGTAGGGGTCCGGCCCGAGTATCTGGCCGTTGCCGGCCTGGTCGGCCCGGTTGACGTGCACGAAGGCGGCATCCAGCGGCAGCGCCGGCACCGCGACCAACTCCTGCCCCCCGTACGGCGAGACGACCGTGCGCAGCTCCGGGTTGACCCGCATCACATCCGAGCCCAGACCCGCCCGGGACGGCAGGAACGGCAGCCCGGAGGCCGCCGCGTACAGGCCCCACCGGAGCATGCCCTCGTCAAGCTCGGTCACCTCCACCGTGCCGGCCTGCCGCGCCGCCCGGAAGTGCGGCTCCAGCGGGATCGAGTCCAGCGACACGAAGCCGTACACCAGGCGGCGCACCTTCCCCGCCGCCAGCAGCAACCCCACGTCGGGACCGCCGTAACTGACCACGGTCAGGTCACCAAGCGCCGACCGGGCCAGGGCGCGGACCAGGGACATCGGCTTGCGTCGGGAACCCCAGCCACCGATACCGATGGTCATTCCCGAGGACAGCTCGCCGACGACCTCGTCGGCCGACATCCGCTTATCAGCCATCACCGATTACCATCCCCATGCCTCCGGCCGGTCAGCCCGGCCGAACCATTCGACGCCGCGACCTTACCAAGCGCTTGGTTGGCGAAGCTAGTCCCGCGGCGTACCATCAGATCGACCCGAGAAGGAGGGACAGTGGCAGGAGCGAAGGGCCGCCGGGACCACATCCTGGCCCAAGCCGCGGCGCTGTTCGCCAGCAAAGGCGTGGCCAGCACGACCGTCAGGGAGATCGCCGACGAGGTCGGCATCCTGTCTGGCAGTCTTTACCACCACTTCGAGTCCAAGGAGGCGATGGTCGACGAGATCATCTCGTCCTACCTCGAAGATCTACGCGGGCGATACAAGAAGGCGCTCGCCGAGGCGACCGATCCCCGTGCCCGCCTGCACGCTGTGATCAAGGCCTCGCTCGAGACGGCGGCCGCGCATCCGCACGCGACGGAGATCTACCAGAACGACGCCAACTACCTGCGTGGCCTCGACCGCTTCGCCTACCTGAAGAACGTCGGCCGCGAGGTGCAGAACACCTGGCTCGGCGTGATCCAGGCGGGCATGAACGACGGCACGTTCCGGTCCGATCTCGACGCGAAGATCGTCTACCGCCTCATCCGCGACGCCACCTGGCTGTCGGTCCGCTGGTTCAAGCCGACGTCCAAGTACCCGCTGGAGAAGTTCATCGACGACTGCACCTCGACCTTCCTGGACGGCCTCGCCGGCCCGGGACACTGACCGGCCCCGCCGATGACGACGGGCGGTGACCTCCTCGACGAGGCGAAAACACCAGCGGCGACCGCCGCGCCGGCGCGCGTCCGTGCGCGCCGGCGCGCCCGCGCGCGGACGGTGTTCGGCCGGCTGGTCCACGTGGCGGTCGTTCTGCTGCTGGTCAGCTTCGTCACGTCCCTGCTGCTGGTGCTCGTACCGGGCGACCCGGCGATCACCGTCGCCGGCACCGACGCGACGCCGGCCGAGATCGCCCAGGTGCGGGACGAGCTCGGCCTCGACCAGCCACCGCTGGCCCGATACGGCCAGTGGATCTCGGACGTGGTCCGGGGCGACTTCGGCACCAGCCTCTTCCCGCCCCGCCAGAGCGTCACCGAGGCGATCCTCTCCCGCCTGCCGGTGACCATCGAGCTGACGCTGGTCGCGATCGGGCTGGCACTGCTGATGGCCGTACCGCTGGCGATGCTCTGCGCACTGCGTCCGGGCGGCCGGATCGACCGGGTCGTGGGCAACATCGCCTCCGCCGCCATCTCCATCCCCAGCTTCCTCGGCGCGCTGTTGCTGATCTTCCTGTTCGTGTTCCGGCCGGAGCTGGTCCGCACGGTGCTGCTGGCCGGAGCGGTGGCGATCGCCGCCTGGGTCGCCTGGTCGGCGCTGCGCCGCGCCCGCACCGAGATGGCCGAAGACCGGCGCGGCACGCTCGCCCGCGCGGCGCTGGTCGCGGCCGCCGTCCTGCTCGCGGGCGCGCTGCTGTACGCGTTCTGGCCGGAGTTGCCGCGCCAGGGCTTCGTGCGCTGGACCGACCCGGAGGGCATCGGCGGCAACCTGCGCAGCATCTTCCTGCCGGCCCTGGCACTGGCGCTGCCGGAGGGCGCGGTCTTCCTCCGCGTGCTGCGCAGCGACATGATCGGCACGCTGCGGGAAGACTTCGTGCTCGCCGCGCGGGCCAAGGGCATGTCGACCCGGCACATCCTGCTCCGCGAGGTGCTGCGCCCGTCGTCGTTCTCGCTGATCACGGTGGCCGGGGTGAGCCTCGGCCGGCTCTTCGGCGGCGCGGTCGTGGTGGAGGCGATCTTCCGCCTGCCCGGCATGGGCACGCTCGTCGTGCAGGGCGTGACCAACAAGGACTTCCCGGTGGTACAGGGCGCCGTGCTGGTGCTGGCGACCATCTACATCGGGCTCAACCTGCTCATCGACGCCACGTACGCCTATCTCGACCCGAGGATTCGCCGTGTCCGCCGTTGACGCTCCCGCCGGCCCCGCGCCGGCCACGACGGCCGCCGCCAGACGTGCGACGCGCCCCTGGTGGCTCATCTCCCTGGCGGCGGTCGCCGGCCTCGCCGCGACGTACGCCGGCGCGGTCGACCTGGCCGGGTCCACACCGGTCCGCGTCGTCCTCGTCGTCGCCGGGCTCTGGATCCTGCTGCGCGCGACCGACGCGGCGCTGCAACGCCTCCGCCCCGGCACCGACACCGGCCTGGTGCTCGCCTCCGCCTGGCTCCTGCTGATCGGTGGCGCCGCGATCGCCGCCGACTGGCTGCCGATGGCCGAGGGGCGCGACATCGCCAAGACGCTGACCACGCCGACGCTGCTCCGCCCCGACCTCTTCTCCGCCCATCCGCTCGGCACCGACCGGCAGGGCCTCGACCTGCTCGCCGAGATCGTCTACGGCGCGCGGATCTCGCTGGTCGTCGGCTTCGCCGCGGTGCTCGTCGGCACCCTCGTCGGCGGCACGATCGGGCTGCTGGCCGGCTACTACCGGGGCTGGCTCGACCGGGTCGTCGCGGTGGTCGCCGACTCGATGCTCGCGTTCCCGCCGCTGGTGCTGCTGCTGGCGCTCGTCGCCGTGCTCCAGCCGAGCGTCCGCAACGTCACGATCGGCCTGTCGATCCTGATCATCCCGACCTACATCCGGCTGGTACGGGCCAACACGCTCACGTTCGCGCAGCGCGAGTTCGTCACCGCGGCCCGGGCGCTGGGCGCGCGCGACCGCCGCGTGATCCTGCGTGAGATCGCGCCCAACGTGGCGCTGCCGGTCGCGTCGTACGGCTTCGTGATCGTCGGCGTGCTGATCGTCGCCGAGGCGTCGCTGAGCTTCCTCGGGCTGAGCGTGCAGCGGCCCAACCCCACCTGGGGCAACCTGATCGCCGCCGGGCAGAGTTCGTTCGCGACCGACCCGCACCTGGTCTTCGTACCGGGCACGGCCCTGTTCCTGACGGTCTTCTCGCTCAACCGGGTCGGCGAGCGCCTGCGCCGCTCCTGGGATCGCAGCGCCCGCTGAGCGACACGGCCACGCGAGGGCGAGCGCCTGCGCCGCTCCTGGCACCGCAGCGCCCGCTGAGCGACACGGCCACGCGAGGGCGAGCGCCTGCGCCGCTCCTGGCACCGCAGCGCCCGCTGAGCGACACGCCCGCGCGGGAGCGGGCGGCTACGCCTCGGCCAGGTGGCAGGCCACGTACTGGCCCGGGGCCACCTCGCGGGTCACCGGCGTCTCCGTGGCGCACCGGTCCACCGCGAGCGGGCAGCGCGTGCGGAAGTAGCAGCCGCTCGGCGGCGCCAGCACCGACGGCAGCTCGGCCTTGGCCCGGTCGCCCGGCGGGCGGTCCGCCGCCGCGCCCGGCACCGACTCCATCAGCAGCCGCGTGTACGGATGCGCCGGCCGCTGGAAGACGCGCTCGGTCGGCCCCACCTCGCAGACCCGGCCGAGGTACATGACCACGACCCGGTCGCAGATGTGCCGTACCACCGACAGGTCGTGCGAGATGAACAGCAGCGACAGCCCGTAGCTGGCTTTGACCGAGGCGAGCAGGTTGAGGATCTGCGCCTGCACGGAAACGTCCAATGCGGACACCGGCTCGTCGCAGACGATCAGCTCGGGCTCCAGCACGAGCACGCGGGCGATGCAGATGCGCTGGCACTGCCCGCCGGAAAACTCCGAGGGGCGCCGCGAGCCTGCGGTCGCCGGGTCCAGGCCGACGTCGTCGAGCGCCTTGGCGACCCGCTCGGCCACCTCCGCCCGCCCACCGCCGCCCCGGATCACCAGGCCCTCGGCGACGATGTCCCTCACGCGGCGGCGCGGGTTCAGCGACGAGATCGGGTCCTGGAAGATCATTTGGAGGCGGCCACGAAGCTCGCGCATCCGCTCGAAGGAGAGCGCGGTAACCTCCACGCCGTCGAAGTGCACCGAGCCCCGGCTCGGCGCCGGCAGCCGCAGGATCGCCCGCCCGGTGGTCGACTTGCCGCAGCCGGACTCCCCCACCAGGCCCACGGTCTCGCCGCGCAGCACGTCGAACGAGACGCCGGAGACCGCGCGGACGACGCCCTCCTTGGTGGGGTAGTCCACCTCCAGGTCGGTCACCCGCAGCAGGGCGGCCCCGTCGCGCAGTTGGGCGTCGCCAACCCCGGCCATCAGGCGCCTCCCGCCGTGACTGTCGACAAAGGATGGTGGCAGGCCGCGGCGCGCTGCTCACCGGTGACGGCCAGCGGCGGGGCGGCCTCGCACGCGCTGTCGGCCCGCGGGCACCGGGGCCCGAACGCGCAGCCGGAAGGGAGCGCGTCCAGCCTCGGCGGACGCCCCTCGATCGTCCGGAGTGGACCCTGGCTCGGCTTGTCGACGCGGGGGATCGAGGCGAGCAGCGCGCTCGTGTACGGATGCGCCGGCGCCCGCTGCAACTCGGCCGCCGGCGAGGTCTCCACGAACCGGCCGGCGTACATCACCGCCACACGGTCGGCGTGGTCGCCCACCAGCAGCAGGTCGTGGCTGATCAGGATCATCGCCATCCCGCGCTCGCGGCGCAGCCCGTCGAGCAGGTCGAGGATCTGCCGCTGCACGGTCACGTCGAGCGCGGTGGTCGGCTCGTCGGCGATGAGCAGCCGCGGGTCGCAGGAGAGCGCGATCGCGATGGTGACCCGCTGCCGCATCCCGCCGGACAGCTCGTGCGGGTACTGGCGCAGCCGGCGCACCGGGTCCGGGATCTCGACCCGCTCCAGCAGCGCCACACTGCGCCGGTGCACCTCGCGGCGGCCCAGCCCCAGGTGGTACCGGAGCGGGTCGGCGAGCTGGGCGCCGATCGTACGCACGGGGTTGAGCGAGGTCATCGGGTCCTGGAAGACCATCGCCACGTGCGTGCCCCAGAAGTGCCGCGCCTCCCGGCGTGAGCGGTGCCGCAGGTCGCGCCCCTCGAAGTGGACGGCCGAGCGCTCGCCCAGCCGCCCGCCGGCCGGCAGGATGTTCATCAGCGACCGGACCAGCATCGACTTGCCGCTGCCCGACTCGCCCACCACACCGAGCGTCTCGCCCCGGTCGAGCGTGAAGGAGACATCGTCGACCGGGCACACCTCGCCGGCCGGCGAGGTGAGGTACACGCTCTGGTGGCTCACGTCGAGCAGCGGCGCGGCCGTGGTCATGCCGGTGGTGGCTCGGACAGCGGGTGCGCGGCCAGCGGGGTGACCTCGATCTTCAGCCAGTCGAAGAGCGGCAGGGACTCCAGGTCGGCCTGGAGGGCCGCGACGGTCGGCGCGACCCGGATCGACACCGTGCGGTACGGCGCGCCGGGGATGCGCCAGATCTGCCGGATGGCGCCCGAGCGGGCCAGCTCGAAGCCGCGCTCGCGCTCCTCCCGGTAGAGCCGGGCCCGCTCCTCCGGCGCGAGCCCGACCACCGGCCGCAGCTCGGTCGTCACCAGAAACTCCAGCAGCGGCTCGGCCATCAGATCGCCTGCCCGATGGCGTACCCCATGGTCATGCCGGCACCGAGCGTGGCGCCGGCGCCGGGATAGGCCGGGCCGAACACGCTCGCCGCGACGTTGCCGCAGGCGTACAGGCCGGGCAGCGGTCGCTCCGACGCGTCGAGCACCTGCCCGTCGCGGTCGACCACCGGTCCGCCCTTGGTGCCGATGCAGCCCAGGTGCAGCTCCACCGCGAAGTACGGGCCGTCGCCGAGCGGGCCGAGGTTGCGGTGCGGCTGGTTGTTGCGGTCGCCCCGGTACCGGTCGTACGTCGATTCGCCGCGGTGGAAGTCGGGGTCGACGCCCTTGGCCGCGTTCTCGTTGAAGCGGGCCACCTCGTCGGCCAGGCCGGCCTCGTCGACGCCGATCGCGCGGGCCAGCTCCGCCAGCGTGGCCGCCTCGAAGACCCAGTCCGGCTTGGGCGCGTCCGGCGTCAGCGTGCCGACCGAGTACGAGGCGCGGTACTTCGCGTCGAAGACCAGCCAGCACGGCAGGTTCTCGTACTCGTACGACACCGGGTCGAAGTGCGCCAGGGCCTTGCCGAAGTCGTTGTAGTTCATCGCCTCGTTGACGAAGCGGCGCCCCCGGCGGTTGACGATCAGGCTGCCGGGCAGCGTACGGATGCCGCTGGTGGTGCGGTGCAGCGGCTTGCCGTCGTACGTGTCGCCGACCACGTCGAGCATCGGGCACCACCACGCCTCGGTCATGTTGCCCAGCGCGGCGCCGACCGACATCGCCATCCGCAGCCCGTCGCCCTCGTTCGCCGGAGGGCTGCCGGCGGCCCGCATCGGGACGCCGAGGAAGCGGTCGACGTAGGTCTCGTTCCACTCGAAGCCGCCGCTGGCCAGTACGACGCCGAGCCGCGCGGCGATCCGCTCGGGACCGTCCGGCCCGTCGGCCACCACGCCCACGACCCGGTCCCCCTCGCGCACCAGCTCGCGCGCGGGGGCGGCGGTGCGCACCTTCACGCCGTGGCGCAGGCACGCCTCCAGCAGCTCGCCGATCAGGGCCGCGCCCATGCCGACGACGTGGTTCTTGGTGCGCTCGGCGATCAGCGCCCAGTCCCACCGGTCGAGCGTGTCCATGCCCCACTCGTCCAGCTCGTGCTTGGTGATCGGCACGGTGCTGTGCGTACGGCGCAGGTCGGTGCGGGTCTCGCCGAGCCGCTTGGAGTCGTAGAGCCCGACCTGGATGGTGCGCCCGCCGGACCGCGCGCCGGCCAGGCCGGGCTGGTAGTCGGGGTGCTCCATGTTGGGCGTGAACTCCAGGCCGGTCTCGCCCTCCAGGAAGTCGAGCATCGGATTGACCGTGTCGACGTACCGGACCAGCAGCTCCTCGGGGACCCGGTCGAGCGTGAGCGCGCGCAGGTAGGCCAGCGCGTCCTCGCGGTCGTCCCGCGCGCCCACCTTGGCCGCGTACTTGTTGGCCGGCGCCCAGATCGAGCCGCCCGAGACCACGCTGGTGCCGCCGAAGACCGGCGCCTTCTCCAGCACCAGCACCGTGCGCCCGCGGGCCGCGGCGCTGAGCGCGGCGGTCAGGCCGCTCGCGCCCGACCCCACGACGACCACGTCGAAACTCTCCGCCATCAGCCGGCCTCCCGAATGCCGCCGTACCGCACTTCTCGCATGATCATGACTCCGCGGTCGCCGCCGCGTCGGGTTTCAGGTCGACCCAGACCGCGCGGTTCCAGTCCTTCCACCGCGCCATGATCGACTTGCTCCACTCGGAGGGCTCCTGGCGCATGTACGCCGGAGTGGTCGCCGCCTCCGGCGTCTCCAGCTCGTAGATCACCAGGTACCTGGCCTCGTGGTCGTGCGCCCGGAACCGCCGGGCGCTGACGAAGCCCGGCGAGGCGAGCTTCTCCGGCACGTGCTCCTCGTCGTACCAGCGGTTGAACTCTTCGTCGTCGGCCGGGTCGATCTCGACCTGGACGATGAGGACGGCTGCCATGCGATGCCTCCCGACTGTGCCGGTCCCTCCCGCCGTCGCCGGCGGGAGGGACCTCGCTTCACTTCTCCAGGAACGCCTTGTCGAACAGCAGCACGTTGCTCGCCGACGACTTCATGCCGCGCAGTTGCTTCGAGTAGGCGATGAAGTTCTCGATGCCGGCCAGCACCGCGACGCCGGGGTCGGTCTGCCACGCGGTCTGGATCGCGCCGAGTGCCTTCTTCTGCCCCTCGACGTCCGTGGCCGCCTTGAGGTCGGCGATCGCCTGGTCCACGGCGGGATTCTTGTAGCCGAGGTAGTTCGACTGGCTGTCGCTGCGGAACTGGTCCAGCCCGACCCACGGGTTCTCGTCGTTCACGTTCAGGCCCCAGCAGGAGATGTTGTAGTTGCTGGTGGTCAGCACGCGGGTCACGAGGTCGGAGAGCTGGAGGTTGCCGGTGAAGTTCACCTTGAACCCGGCCTGGGTCAGCTGCGCCTGGACGACAAGAGCGGTCTCCTGCCGTACGGGCGAGCCGTCGCAGGCGAAGTCGACCGAGCCGTCCCAGCCCTTCTCCGCCTTCACCTCCGCGACGAGCGCCGCCGCCTTGGCCGGGTCGTGCGCCACGCCCTTCTCCCCGAGTGCCAGCGGGGAGTTGGCGTGGATGAGGTCGGGCGTGGGCAGGCCCTTGCCGCTGTTGGCCCGCTGGTCGATGAGGGTCGTGTCGAGCGCGAGCTGGATCGCCAGCCGCACCCGGGGATCGGTGGTCGGAGGGTTCGAGCCCTGCACGCCGGAGTTGAGCGCGAGCGCCTCGCCCGCGTTCTGCACCTGCGAGTAGCCGGTGTAGCCCGCCTCCTTCGCCTGGCCGATCACCATTGGCTCGCGCAGGAAGCCGAGCTGGATCTCGTCCTGCTGGAGCGCCTCGTACGTGGCCGCGGCCCCGCTGATGAAGACGAACCGCAGCTGCTCGATGCAGACCGGGCCGCCCCAGTAGTCGGTGCGCGCCTTGAGCACGATCTCCTCGCCGGGCGCGTACTTCTCCGGGACGAACGGGCCGACCCCGGCTCCGGTCGGCATCTTGTTGAGCTCGTCGGGACTCATCGAGGCCACGACGCGGGGGTTGACGATCATGCCGGTACCGCCCGCGAGTACCGCCGGGAAGCCACCGAACGGCGACGTCAGCTTGATGTTCAGGGTGAGGTCGTCGACCGGGTCGGCGGAGGCGACGGTCGCCGCCAGCGAGCGCGGGGTCGCGTTCGTACCGGTCTTGGTCCGCTCGATGTTCGCCTTCACGTCGGCCGCGGTGAGCGTCTCACCGTTGCTGTACTTGACGTTTGGGCGAAGCTTCAGGACCCAGTTGAGATTGTCTGCCGTGGACAGTGATTCCGCCACCTGCGGCACGACCTTGCCCGACTTCTGGTCGTAGCGCATCAAGGTGTCATAGATGGCGGCCAACTCGGTGTCGCCGGTGCGGCCGGTGCCGCCGGTGACCGTCGGGTCGAGGCCCTTTGCCTCGGAGAGCACGCCCATCGTCACGCTGCCGCCGACACGGTCGGCGGTGCAGGTCGCATCGTTTTCAGTTGGGTTTGAAGGGTTGGCCGTCGTTTCTGTGCCGCCCCCGCCGCATGCGGCGAGCAGGGTGCCGGTCAGTACGAATGCAGCCAAGGTCTTGGTTCGAAGCACGCTCATGCTGGGCTCCTTGGACCGCTGCGTGCCGCGAAGTTACCAACAAAGCGCTTGCTTTGTCAACGAGCCGTTAACACTGCTGAAGCGCCCCGTTGACATGGGCCGCACGCCGTATGTAGCTTCCCGATACACCACGCACTGATCATCTCCGCGGGGCCATCAGGCCGGCTGTTTCCGGCCACGGAAGGAGGCCCGACGATGGAGTTCGGCTGGGACATCCCAAACGTCCACCACGGTTTCGGACTCGACTCGTACGCCGTCGGCGACCGCTACAGCGAAGGCGTCGCCGTCAACATCGACACGTTCCGGTACGCGGTCGAACGGGCCGAACGGATCGGCTTCGGCGCCATCTGGGTCGCCGACCATGTCCTGTTCCCCGACAAGTCCGCCGCTTCGCATCCACTCGGATACCGCGCGAACACCGGCCGGGCCGACGACAACGCGGGCGAGGGAAACAACGTCCGCTCCGGCGACCCGACGTTCGAGGCCATCACGACGATGAGCTTCCTCGCCGGCCGCACCTCGAAGGTGCGCATCGGCGTCGGCGTGCTCGTCATCCCGTACCGCAATCCGGTGCTCACCGCGAAGATGCTCGCCACGCTCGACGTGCTCTCCGAGGGGCGCATCATCCTCGCCGCCGGAGTCGGCTGGCTCAAGGAGGCGTTCGAGGCGCTGGGGGCGGACTACGCGCACCGCGGGGCGGTCACCGACGAGTACCTCGACATCATGAAGGTCATCTGGCAGGACCCGAGCCCGTCCTACACCGGCCGGTTCTACACGCTCCCGCCGGGCCTCCAGTACAACCCCCGGCCGGTGCAGAAACCGCACATCCCGATCTGGATCGGCGGCGTCTCCCGCCCCGCGCTGCGCCGGGCGGCCACTCGCGGCAGCGGCTGGCTCGGCGTGTACCAGACGCCGGAGGCCACCGCCGAGATGCACGCGACCCTGCGGGACCTGTTACGGCGGGCCGACCGCTCCGACGCGGAGTTCACCTTCGCGCACCGGCTGCGCTTCCAGGTCACCGACGCGGACGGCGGCGACCAGCCGTGCATCGGCTCGCCCCAGAAGATCGCGGACAGCATCCGCCGCTACCACGACCTGGGCGTCGGGCACCTCCAGCTCGCCCCGCCCCCCGGCCCCACGACCGCCGACCTGCTGGAGCAGGCCGACCGGTTCGCCGAGCAGGTCCGGCCGCTCATCGCCGACCTCTGGCCCGGCCGCACCGACTAGCCCGCCTGGAGGTCTCGATGATCAGGTACGACTTGACCGGCGACCGCGCGGTGGTGACCGGCGCCGCCGCCGGCATCGGCCGGGCGATCGCGGCCCGGCTCGCCGCCGAGGGCTGCCACGTCGCGCTGCTCGACGTCGACGAGGAGGGCGCGGCCGCGGCGGCCGCCGCCCTCGACGCGGGGCCTGAGGGCAGCCGTGCCATCGCCGTACGCTGCGACGTGCGCTCCACCGCCGACGTGCGCGCCGCCGTCGCCCGGGTCGACGCCGAGCTCGGCGGCATCGACATCCTCGTCAACAACGCCGGCATCATGGGCCCCATCCTGCCCACGGCCGAGTACCCCGAGGACGACTTCCAGCGCGTGGTCGACATCAACCTGATGGGCACGTACCGGATGACCCACGTGGTGCTGCCGCAGATGGTCGCGCGGGGCCGGGGCCGGATCGTCAACATCGCCTCCATCTCCGGCAAGGAGGGCAACCCGATGATGCCCGCGTACGCCGCCTCGAAGGCCGGCGTCGTCGGCATGACCAAGTCGGTCGGCAAGGAGCTGGCGCGCACCGGCGTCGTGGTCAACTGCATCACGCCCGGCGGCGTCGGCAACACCGACATCCTCGGGAGCGTCCCGCTCTCCGCGGCGGACGGCAAGGTGCCGCCCCCGCCGATGGGCCGCCTGGCCGAGCCGGAGGAGGTGGCCGCGATGACCGCGTACCTCTGCTGCGCCGAGGTCTCCTACACCACCGGGGCGGTCTTCGACCTCTCCGGCGGCCGAGCGATGTACTAGCAAGCCTTCGGGGCCGAGTTCTGAGTGGATCGCACAGCATCCACGCGCGTCGAGCTAGCCGCAGATCGGTCATCGCGGCCCCGTCAGGATGATCATGGGTTCTGCGGCGGTGACCATGGTGTCTGCCGCAGGTTTCGCCCGGAATGTCGTCGCACATCCCATGGTCATCGCCGAAAGGGGGCTCGCCTGGGCGCGAACAACACCCTTTCGTGAGTGAGGACCCCAAAGTCCACCGGATGGTCAGCCCGGGACCGAGGCCCGCGTTGGGCCGGGTCTAGAGAGGTTTCGGGGTCGAGGTGGTCGCGTGGCTGGGCCGCGTTCGGACCACGTGTCGTCTGTGGGAGAAGCTGTCGAGCTGGGCGCACCGGTGCGCCCAACCGCCGGGACGGTCGCCGGATGCTGGGGCTGGTGGTGTGGATGCTGGGTCTGGTGGGCCAGCGGCGCCGGATCCGGCGGGGTGTGTGTGGGCGTTGTCGGGGACATAGCCCTTTCAAACCGGCCGCAAGGGTCTATGTCCCTGACATAGCCCCCCTTTTTGCGAAGGCGACCAGGCCGGGCGGCGGCGTGACAACAGGGCCGGTGTGGGCACGCGCGAGCGGGCTGACCGGCTTTCGATGTGGAGGCCCGGCCGTCAGGCCGCACGCCGACGCGGCGAGCCAGCGCCCCACACGCCAGTGAACACGGTTCTCGCGGCGAGGCTGCGGGGTCTAGGCGACCTGTGGCGTCATAGCAGCCATGGCTCGTCTTGATCCGGGGGTCGCCCTGCCTGGTGGGTATACCGGGCCGCCGGTCCAACGAACTATCCCGACCTATCGCGCAACTGAGGGAGCGTGCCGGCGATTGGGCGCGTTGGTGCGCCCAGCTCGACAGCTCTGTTGAACGCAGACCCGACCCGACCGCCCGGGACCGAGGCCCGTCCACGTTGGGCTGGGCCGGGATCGTGGGGACGCGGAGGGCGAGGCCGCGGGAGCAGCGGCCCGGAGCGCGACGGGCATCGCGGCAGCTCCCCTCAGTCACGCCGGAATCGAACCGCGACGCAAAGCGCGAACATCGACCGCGAAAGATCTCTAGATCGTGGGCACGCGGAAGGTGAGGCCGCGGGAGCGGCGGTCTGTAGCGCGGCGGGCATCGCGGTAGCTCGGATCCGGCCTTGGGACGGGCAAGATGGACGTGCGGGGGTCAGGAGAGGCGTTCGAGCACCATCGCCATGCCCTGGCCGCCGGCCGTGCACATCGTCTCCAGCCCGAACTGCCGGTCGGCGTCGCGCAGTGCGTGGATCAGCGTCGTGGTGATCCGGGCGCCGGTCATGCCGAACGGATGCCCGACCGCGATCGCTCCACCATGGACGTTCACCTTGTCCAGCTCCAGCCCGAGCTGGCGGCAGGCGGGCACCACCTGTGCGGCGAACGCCTCGTTCATCTCCACCAGGTCGATGTCGGCGACGCCGAGCCCGGCAAGGTCGAGCGCTCGCCGGCTGGCCTCCACCGGCCCGAGCCCCATGACCTCCGGGCTGAGCGCGGAGACAGCCGTGGAGACGATCCGGGCCAACGGCGTGAGGCCGAGCTCGGCCGCGCGGGAATCGCTCATCACGACCAGCGCGGCGGCGCCGTCGTTGAGCGGGCAGCAGTTGCCGGCGGTGACCGTGCCGTTCGGCCGGAATACCGGGTCGAGCGCGGCCAGCGCCTCGCGCCGCACGCCCGGCCTCGGGCCGTCGTCAGCCGTGACCACGCGCCCGTCCGGCAGCGTCACCGGCGTGATGTCGGCGGCCCAGAAGCCGTCCGCGATCGCCTTCTCCGCGCGGTTCTGGCTCAGCGCGGCGTACTCGTCCTGCTCGGCGCGGGTCACGCCGCACAGCTCGGCCACGTTCTCCGCGGTCTGCCCCATCGCCACGTACGCGTCCGGCAGTTCGCCCGCGTCGCGCGGGTCGGTCCACGGCGCCTCGCTGCCGGTCGCCCGCCGGCCGGTGCGCTCCTGCGCCTCCGCGTACCGGGGGTTGTGGCTGCCCGGCGCTCCGTCGGACTTGCCGGCGCCGTACCGGGACACGCTCTCCACGCCGACCGAGAGGAAGGCGTGCCCCTCCCCCGCCCTGATGGCGTGCGCCGCCATCCGCGTGGTCTGGAGCGAGGAAGCGCAGTACCGGTTGACGGTCGTGCCGGCGGTGCCGTCGAGCCCGAGGCCGATCGCCACCATCCGGCCGAGGTTGTACCCCTGCTCGCCGGCGGGCTGCGCGCAGCCGAGCAGCACGTCCTCGATCGCCGTCCGGTCGAGCGCGGGCACCTGCGCCAGCGCCGCGTCGGCCATCGCCACCGCGAGGTCGTCCGCGCGGACGTCGGCCAGGGAACCCTTGCGCGCGCGGCCGATCGGCGACCGGGCCGCCGCCACGATGACCGCCTGCGGACCGTGTCGATGCATGCCCGCAGCCTACCTAACAAGCGCTTGGTACACCAGCGTGCGCCGGCGGCGTCCCGGGACACGAGGCCTTGTTCTGCTGAGGAGAAAAGCACGGCGCCCCACCATTCTCCTTGCCAGAACCGCGTTACGTTCCCGGCATGCCTACGGACGGTGGTGACATCGACGAGTTCGTGGTGGTCGGCGGCGGCATCGGTGGCCTCGCCGCCGCGCTCGCGCTCGCGGTCGCCGGGCGCCAGGTCCGCGTCCTCGAACGCGCGTCGCGGTTCGCCGAGATCGGCGCCGGCCTCCAGCTCGCGCCGAACGCCACGCGGCTGCTGGATCGCTGGGGGCTGCTGGACCGCCTGCTGGCGGTCGGGCACCGGCCCAGCCGGCTGGTCCTCGCCGACGCGCTGCGCGGCACCGAGCTGGCCTGGCTCGACCTCGGCACACCCTTCCTGGAGCGGTACGGCGCCCCCTACGTCGTCGCCCACCGCAGCGACCTGCACGACCTGCTGCTGGAGGGCTGCCGGAAGGCGGGCGTGGCGCTCGAACCGGCGCGCGACGTCACCGAGGTCGTACCCGACGCGGACGGCGTCACGGTCCGCTCGGCGGACGGGCGCACCAACCGCTGCCTCGCGGTGGTCGCCGCCGACGGCCTGCACTCGCGGCTGCGCGCGCTGCTGAGCGACGACGAGCCGATCTGCAGCGGCTACGTCGCGTACCGCGGCGCCATCCCCATCGACAGCGCCCGCCACCGGGCCGACCTCGACGACGTGGTGGCCTGGATCGGGCCCGGCGTCCACTTCGTGCAGTACACGCTGCGCGCCGGTGCGCTCTACAACCAGGTCGCGGTCTTCCGCAGTGAGCGGTACCGGCAGGGCGCCGCCGACTGGGGCGGCCCGGACGAGCTGGCGCAAGCCTTCGACACCGCCTGCCCGCACGTACGCGGCGCGGCCGAGGACCTGCGCCTGGACGCCCGGTGGCCGATGTACGACCGCGAGCCGATCGACCGCTGGGTCGCCGGTGACCGGGTCGCGCTGCTCGGCGACGCGGCCCACCCCATGCTCCAGTACCTCGCGCAGGGCGCCTGCCAGGCCCTGGAGGACGCCGACGCGCTCGCCCGCGCGGTGGCCGCCCAGCCGGACGACCTGGCCGCCGCGCTGGCCGCGTACACGGCCGAACGGGCGCCACACACCGCGCGGGTCCAGCGCAACGCCCGGGTCTGGGGCGACCTGTGGCACGCGGACGGGCTCACCGCGGCACTTCGCGACGACGGGCTGGCCGGCCGCTCCCCCACCGACTACGGCGCGACCGACTGGCTGTACGGCGCTGCACCGGACCAGCGCGCCTCCAGCCCGGCCCGCGCCCACGGGCCGTACCCGACCGGGAGGCGTTGATGGACCTCGATCGCAAATGGCGGATGCTGATCGGCGGCGAGCTGGTCGGGGCCGAGGGCGGCGCGGAGTACGAGACCCGCTCCCCGGTCACCGGCGAACTCCTCACGACCGTGCCGGCGGCCACGGCGGCGGACGTGGACCGGGCGGTCACCGCGGCCGAGGCCGCCTCGGCGAGCTGGCGGCGGGTCCCGCCCCGGGAACGGGCGGCCACGCTGCGCGCCGTCGCCGGCCTCCTGCGCACGCACCGCGACGAGCTGGGCCGGCTCGACGCGCTCGACGGCGGCAACCCGGTCACCGCGATGACCAAGGACGTCGACCTCGCCTGCGAGCAGCTCGAACTCTTCGCCGACTGGGCCGACCGGCTCGGCGGGCAGACCCACGTCTCCGGCCCCGACCACCTGCACTACACGCTCCGCGAGCCGTACGGCGTGGTGGCCCGGATCGTCCCGTACAACCATCCGCTGATGTTCGCCGCCGGCAAGCTCGCCGCCCCGTTGGTGGCCGGCAACGCGGTGGTGCTCAAGGCGCCGGACCAGACCCCGCTCTCCGCGCTGCGGCTGGGCGAGCTGGTGGCCGAGCTGCTGCCGCCGGGCACGGTCAACGTGCTCACCGGCCACGGCGCGAGCGTGGGACAGGCGCTGGTCGCCCATCCCGGCGTGCGGCGGGTCGCGTTCACCGGCAGCGTCGCCACCGGGCAGGCCGTGCTGCGCGGCGCCGCGAACGCCGGCATCAAGGCGGTCACGCTGGAGCTGGGCGGCAAGAACCCGATGCTGGTGCTGGACGACGCCGACGTCGAGGCGGCCGGCGCCGGCGCGGTCACCGGCATGAACTTCCACTGGACCGGCGGCCAGTCCTGCGGCTCCACCTCGTGGCTGCTCGTCCACGAGTCCATCGTGGACGACGTGGTGGCCCGCGTGGTCGAGGGCGCCCGCGCGGTCCGGGTCGGTGACCCGCTCGACCCGGCCACCGAGATGGGCACGATGGTGACCGCGGCGCACCGCGACCGCGTTGCCGGCTACATCGCCCAGGGCCGCGCCGAAGGGCTGCGGCTGGCCTGCGGCGGCGGCGCGCCCGACGGGCCGGCGGCGTACGTCGAGCCGACCGTGTTCGTGGACGTGCCGCCGACCTCGCCGCTGGCCCGCGAGGAAATCTTCGGGCCGGTGCTGTCGGTCACCCCGTTCCGCCGGATCGCCGACGCGGTGGAGCTGGTCAACCGCGCGCCGTACGGCCTGACCGCGAGCGTCTGGACCCGCGACCTGGCCCGGGCACACCACGTCGCCCGCGACGTCGACGCCGGCTACGTGTGGGTCAACACCGCCTCCCGGCACTTCGCCGGACTCCCCTTCGGCGGGGTCAAGGACTCCGGGCTGGGGCGCGAGGAGAGCGTCGAGGAACTCCGTTCGTTCACCCAGGACAAGGCGGTGTCCGTCCACATCGGACCGCCGGAAAGGGTCTACCGTGGACTCGAGTGACAGCTACGACGGCATCATCATCGGCGCCGGGCAGCACGGCCTGATCCTCGGCGGCTACCTGGCCCGGCAAGGGCTGCGGATCCTGCTCGTCGAGCGCCGCCTACAGTACGGCGGCGGGCTGTCCACAGAGGAACGCACGCTGCCCGGCTTCTACCACAACCTCCACTCGGTCAACCACTTCAGCATCACCTCGACCCCCTGGTTCAACGACCTGGGGCTCTCCGCCCGGGTCCGGTACGTCACGCCCCGGTACGAGTTCGCCCAGCCCCACGCCGACGGCACCGCACTGGTCTTCTCCCGCGACCTGGAGGAGACGCTGGCCAGCATCGCCCGCTTCGACAAGCGGGACGCCGAGACGTTCCGCGAGTGGAACGCCAAGGCCGAGGAGATGACCCAGCGCATCTTCCTGCGCGAGCGGTACAGCGAGCCGCTCGGCGCGGCGGAGCGGGACGAGATTCTAGGGCGCAGCGCGATCGGGCGCGAGTTTCTGGCGCTGACCCGGCGCCAGCCCGGCGAGGTCGTGGAGGAGCTTTTCCACGACGAGCGGGTCAAGGTGCTGTTCCTGTTCAAGCTCTCGCTCTTCGGCACGGTGCTGCACGAGGCGCTGGGCACGCACAGCCCGCTCGGCTCGCTGATCCGCGCGTTCGACCTCACGACCGGGTACGAGCTGTGCGAAGGCGGCAGCTGGAACCTTGCCCGCGGCCTGATGGAGGCGTTCGTGGCGGCCGGCGGGCACTTCGTCAACCAGGCGCACGTCAACCGGATCGTGGTCGAGGGCGGGCGGGCCACTGGCGTCGAGTTGGCCGACGGCCGGCACCTGCGGGCCCGGCAGTTCGTGGCGAGCACGCTCGACGTGCACCAGACCTTCGAGGACATGATCGGCCGCGACCAGCTCCCGGCCGCCTTCCTCGACCGGCTGGACGGTTTCCGGTACACCGGATGGACGCTCTTCGGCGTGCACCTGGCGCTGCGCGAGGCGCCGGACTACGCGGCCGCGAAGTTCGACCCCAACCTCAACAAGGCGCTGAAGTACAACGTCGGCTCCGAGACGATCCAGAGCCTGATGGACGCGCACGACGACGTCGAGCAGGGGCGGGTCCCGCGGCGCGTGCAGTTCGGCGCGGGGGCGCTGAGCGTGCTCGACCCGAAGCAGGCGCCACCGGGGCGGCACACCGCGTACGCCTGGCACGTCGTGCCCTGGGCACCGGACGGCGACCACGAGAATCTCAAGGCCATCCAGGAGTCCACGACCCGGGCGATCATCGAGAAGTGGCGCGAGTACGCGCCCAACCTCACCGACGACAACATCCTCGGAACGTACACGTACACCGCACACGAGTACTCCCAGCACCTGATCAACATGCGGCACGGCGACATCTTCATGGGCGCGCTCAGCGGCGACCAGGTGCTGCACAACCACTTCGGCTACCGCACGCCGCTGCCGAACCTGTACCTGGCCGGCTCGGCGACCCATCCGAACGGGGCGATCAGCGGCGGGGCGGGGTACATCTGCGCCGGCCTGATCGCGCGCGACCTCGGCCTCGACCCGTGGTGGCAGCCGCTGGACGCGCGGGTCGAGCTGGCCCGGCTGACCGATGGCTGAGACACCGGGACGGCTCGCCGGCCGGGTCGCGGTCGTCACCGGTGCCGGGCAGGGGCTGGGCCGCGCGTTCGCCCACCGGCTGGCCCAGGAAGGGGCGCGCGTCGCGGTGGCCGACCGCAACGCGGAGGCGGCCCGTACCGTCGCCGGCGAGATCGGCGTGGCGGCGCTGGCCGTACCGGTCGACGTGGCCGACGAGGCGAGCGTGGCGTCCATGGTGGACACGGTCGCCGGTGCGTTCGGCGGGATCGACATCCTCGTCAACAACGCCGCCGTCTTCTCCACTTTGGAGATGCGCCCGTTCGAGGAGATCGGCGTGCCGGAGTGGGACCTGGTGATGGCGGTCAACGTGCGCGGGCCGTTCCTCTGCTCCCGGGCGGCGACGCCGTTGATGCGGCGCGCCGGCCACGGGAGGATCGTCAACATCTCCTCGGCCGCCGTGCTGCTCGGCCGCCCCCGGTACCTGCACTACGTCACCTCCAAGGCGGCGGTCATCGGGATGACCCGCTCGCTCGCGACCGAGCTGGGGCCGGACGGGATCACCGTCAACGCGGTGCTGCCGGGCTCGACCGAGACCGAGGTGCCGCGGGCGACCGTGACGGCGGAACAGGCCGCCCGGATCGTCGACCGGCAGGCCGTCAAGCGCCGCCAGGTACCGGCGGACCTGGTCGGCGTGGTGGCGTTCCTGGCCGGCCCGGACAGCGACTTCATGACCGGACAGTGCGTCAACGTGGATGGAGGTGCGGCGTTCCTGTGAAGGAGCGAGTTGGCGCGGCGGCGTCTGGACTGAGCGGTCCCGCCGACGAAGTCGGGGTCCGGGGCCCCCGCGTAAACGTGGAGCGCAGCGGAGCGTTTTCGTGGGGTGGTCTTTCGGGGCCGCGAGGGAAGACGTCGCCTTTGGCGCCGCACGAGCGAGCGAACCAGGAGACACAGTGAGCAAGCTTCGGTTGAGCCTTTCCTGCTGGGACTACGACCGGACGGCGGCGCTGCGCGACGGCACCGTGGCGGTCGACGGAATCGACCTGACCTACCTGCCGCTGCCGCCCGAGGAGTCGTTCTTCCGGATGCTGCGGTACGCCGAGTTCGACGTGGCGGAGATGTCGCTCTCCTCGTACGTGCTGTCGCTCTTCGCCGACGAGCCGCCGTTCGTGGCGATCCCGGCGTTCCCGTCGCGGGTCTTCCGGCACGGCTCGATCTACGTCGGCCCGCGCGCCGAGGTCAGCGCGCCGGCCGACCTGGCCGGTCGGGTCGTGGGCGTACCGGAGTACCAGCTGACCGCGGCGGTGTGGATCCGCGGCATCCTCGCCGAGCACCACGGCCTCCCGGTCGACGCGGTGCGCTACCGCACCGGCGGGCTGCACGACGCCGGCCGGCCGGAGAAGCTGCGGCTGGACCTGCCCGAGCGCTTCGACGTGCGCCCGATCGACCCGCGCGAGACACTCGACGGGCTGCTCGTCTCGGGTGAGGTCGACGCGCTCTACACCGCCCGGGCGCCGCGCTCGTTTGGCCCGTCCGGCCCGGTGCGGCGGCTCTTCGCCGACCCCACGGCGGCCGAGCGGGTGTACTTCCGCGCGACCGGCATCTTCCCGATCATGCACACGGTCGTGCTGCGCCGGGACGTGTACGAGGCCAACCGCTGGATCGCCCGCTCGCTGCTGGACGCGTTCACCGCCGCCAAGGACCGCGTGTACGGCGCGATCCGCGAGGTGACCGCCCTCAAGTACGCGCTGCCGTGGACGGTGGACGCGGCCGAGGAGACCGTGGCGCTGATGGGCCCGGACTTCTGGCCGTACGGCCTGGAGGCCAACCGGGCGACCCTGGAGACCTTCCTGCGCTACTCGTACGAGCAAGGGCTCGCCAAGCGGCTGCTGGCGCCCGAGGAGCTGTTCGCCCCCGAGACCCTGGAACGCACGCTCATCTGACCGCGCCCCGCGAGAGATCCACCGACCCACGCTCGCCAGGCGGCATCACCGTGCGCATAAGGGGTGATCGGCTGGTGCCCGCTCGTCACAGAAGTTGCCGAACGGCTCCCCGTCGACCAGGACATAGATCACGTACCCGATACCGCTGTCCAGTCCGATCGACACGGGCGCGTCGGGGTGCGGGCCGGGCTCTCGCTCCACCTCGCCGCCCGGCCGGTGGGTCTCCGTCGTCGTCCTGGTCACCGTCCCGACGAGGCCGCCGCCATCGGGCCGCAGGACCATGTCCAGGACGACATCCTGCCTCCCCTGCGGGCCGTCGTAGCGCCAGACGAACCGCGCGGTGCCGTCCTCGTGGATTTCACCACCATCCGGATTGAGCGGGCCTGCCCACCTGCCGACGAACTGGTCCGGGATCACCACTCGCGGTGTCGGTGACGAGGTTGGCGTGGGCGATGGTGGGGCCGATGGCGTCGTCGTCGGTCGGGTCGTTCGCCAGAGGGGGATCTCCATGTCGGGGAGGTTCACCTTGGCCTCGCCGTCCCACTTGAGGAACCCTCGGCCAAGCCGCGCGCTGACCGTGACCGCCGGGGTGGCCTTGAAGTCGCCGCGCAGGCCGGCCAGATCGCTGGTGAACGTCGGTCCGGCCTTGATGTCCAGGGCGAGGGTGAGTTTGGCGATGCCGACCGGGTCCTGACCGGTCAACTCCGCGCGGAGCCCGATGCTGGCACCGAACGAGACCTCGACGTCGGGTGCGGCCGGCGGTTGGCTGGTCTCTTCGCCGGTCAGGAACCGGTCGCCGTGGAACCCGCCTTCATCGGAACGGTAGCCGGCCTCGAACCCGAGGGAGGTTTGCGACTGGATGACGCCGGTTTTCCAACTGCCTTTCGCCTCCAGGAAGGCTTCGCCCACAACCTTGAGATCGCAGCCCAGTCGGATCGGGCCGATCCTGATGATGCGCGCGAGCACGCTGGCGCAGCCCAGCCGGATCGTGCGGTCACGCTCGATCGCGCACCTGACCGCCATCTCGAACGTGCCTTCCGCGGTGTCCGCCACCGCCAGCGTCGCACCGGCGGAGACCGACACCGTCGGGTTGACGATGCCGTCCCAGGAGAACTCGCCGTCGAGGTCGAGGTCGAGGTCGTCGATCTGGTATCGGACGCTGCCGGCGTTGCGCCTCGCACCGGACTGTTCGTCTCCGGCCTGGCCCCGGGTGCAGGCGGGATCTCGAAGGCTCAGGGTATGGCTGAACTCCACGAGCGGGTCGGGCCGGTCCGTGGGCGTGAACGAGGCTGGACGCAGGATCGTGAGCCCTTCGGCCGTCTCCAACCTGATGACCCCTGCCGGCAGTGCCTCGTCGAAGGTGGCGGGCTCGGTGTCCACCACGATCGTGTCCCCGTTGGAGGTCACCGCCGCTACCCGCCGTACCAACATGTGCGGTACTCGTTCGCCTTCACCGGAGATGAGATGATCGCCCGACTCCAGCGCCGCCGCCTGAGGGGAGCCCGCGGCGAACACCACCTTCAGGTCACGAACCTCCAGGATGGCGGGGTCGTCCGGATCGAGAACCTCGGTCGTGTCCGGGATCGCGACCCGGTACGGCGCGGCGGTCGACGTGGTTCGCCCCGCCTCCACCACCACCTCGTGCCGCTCGTCAGCCGGATGGAAGGTGACAGCCGAGCCCTTGACCGACCCGATCGTCACCACGTGAACACCAGGAGGAACCCGCCGCTCGTCGGTGGCCGTGATCGTGTAACGACTCCCGTCCGGGCCCACGACCTCGACATGACCCACCACACCGGACGGCAACCCGGTGACCTCGACACGCAGCGACGTCGACGCCGGCCCCCGACTCGCGACGAGGGCGACCGACGCGAGCAGCACCACGACCACCGACAAGCTGACGCGCCGAGGCACCATCCGCCCTTCCCGGAACGGCTTCACGTTCGTCAGCGCATTCCATCCATCCAGCCCGACCCGCGCATGGCAAGCTCGCGGACCCCAGCCTGGCTCGCAGGATACGAAGGACCAGGGCCGGCTGGTGTCCGGTGAACGCCCCACAACATCCACCAGCGGGATGAAGTCGCCCCCGTGGGGTCAAGTAACCACCACGGACGCGCAGCGGCCGGAGCCGCGCGGACGCCCAGGTGTCTCCTGGAGGGAAGACCGCTCACAGGCAGGGCTTGAAACCGCGGAGGGTGAGGCTGCGGGAGCGACGGTCCGGACCACGACGAGCATCGCGGTAGCCCACATCTGTCCCTGACCGAAAAAGCTCGTCAGAGCAGGTTGGAGCGGTGGAAGCCGCCGTCCACGGGCACCATCGCGCCGGAGAGGTACGAGGAGTCCTCGCCGCAGAGGAAGGCGATGGCGGCGGCGAACTCCTCGTACGCGCCGACCCGGCCCAGGTGCACGTACGAGTCGAGCTGGTCCTGCCGCTCCTTGGGCCGGTTGGGAAACGGGGCGTTGCCGACGACGATCGCGTTGGCGGAGACGCCCTGGGCGCCGTACTCCTTCGCGATCGACGCGACGAGCGCGCTCAGCCCGCCCTTCGCGGCCGCGTACGCCGCACCGTTCACCTGGCCGTTGGTACCGGAGATCGAGCCGACGCAGACGATGTGGCCGCGCCCGGCGGCGAGCATCGACGGCAGCACGGCCCGGGCGCACCGGAACGCCGCGGTGAGGTTGAGCGCGAGGAAGCCGTCCCAGTCGCCGTCGGTCGTCTCGGCCACGGTGGTCCACCGCGCGCCGGGCAGCGCGCCGCCGGCGTTGTTGACCAGGATGTGCACGGCGCCGTGGTCGCGCACCACGGCGGCGACGAGCGCGTCGACCGCCGCGGAGTCGGTGATGTCGGCCGGCCCCGGCACCGCCCGGCCGCCCGCCGCCTCTACGGTGGCGACGGTCTCGGCGATGCCGGCCTCGTTGACGTCGTTGACGACGACGGTCGCGCCCTCGGCGGCGAGCCGGATCGCGGTGGCCCGCCCGATACCCCGGCCGGAGCCCGTCACGAGCGCGACCCGGCCGGTGAACCGCCCAGCCACGCTCAGCTCCCGGAGAAGAGCGGGTTGCGAGTGTTCTCGCTGATGACCGTCATCGTGGCGAAGCGCCAGCCGACCTCGGGCTCGCGCCGCATGCCGAACAGGTACGCCCCCTCGTGCTCGCCCCGGCGGAACGCGCTGCCGTCGCCGCTCGTGGCGACCAGGCTGTACACCGCGGCGACCGAGGCGGTCTGGCCGTCGTCGGCGACCCGGATCACCGGCGGATGGATGAGGTGCCGCAGCTCGTACGTGTTGATCTGCGCGGCCGGCGGTGGGCCAGCCGCGTCGCCGGCCCGGGGCAGCACCGGCCGGAAGTACAGCTCGCGCAGCTTCTCCTTGCCCTTGACCTTCTCGCTGAGCGTGCCGGCCAGCGTGCGCTCGAAGTCGTCCGTGTAGTACGAGAGCAGGTCGTCCCAGCGGCGCCGGTCGCAGAGCCAGCCGTAGAGCATCACCAGGTCGGTGATGCGCCGGTGGTCCTCGGCGAGCGCCACGCGCTCCTCGAGCGTCTCGCGTGCCCGCTCCGGAAGCAGCACGACGTCGATGAGCTGGTCGAGTTCCTCGTCCTTCACGGCCACCACCCTCGTCCGGTCCTGTGTTCGCCGCCGACGTTACCAAGCGCTTGTTTGGTAGGCAACACAGGCTTAGGCTTGCGTCGTGCAGGATCTGCTCGACGTCGAAGGACTCGTCACGTCGTTCCCCACACCGCGCGGCGAGCTGCGCGCCGTGGACGGGCTGTCGCTGCGCCTCGCGCCCGGCGAGGCGCTGGGCGTCGTGGGCGAGTCCGGCTCCGGCAAGTCGGTGCTCGTACGCACCATCATGAACCTGTTGCCCCGCAACGCCCGCGTCCCTCCCGAGGCCCGCGTGCGCTTCGCGGGTCGCGACGTCCGCGCGCTGCCGAGGGCCGAGGCACGGCACTTCTGGGGCCCGCAGATGGCGATGGTCTTCCAGGACCCGATGACCTCGCTCAACCCGGTGCGCACGATCGGCCGGCAGCTCACCGAGCCGATGCGCTACCACCTGCGGCTCGGCCGGCGGGCCGCCCGCGACCGGGCGACCGAGCTGCTCACGCAGGTCGGGATCGGCGAGCCGGAGCGCCGGCTGGACCAGTACCCGCACGAGCTGTCCGGCGGGATGCGGCAGCGCGTGATGATCGCGATCGCCCTCTCCTGCTCGCCGAAGCTGCTCATCGCCGACGAGCCGACGACCGCGCTGGACGTCACGGTCCAGAAGGAGATCCTCGACCTGCTGACCCGGCTGCGCCGGGAGATGGGGATGGCGATGATCCTCATCAGCCACGACCTCGGCGTGGTCTCCGGCCGCACCGACCGCACGATGGTGATGTACGCCGGCCGGGCCGTGGAGGTCGGTCCGACGGCGGCGCTCTTCGCCCGCACGCGGCATCCGTACACGGCGGCGCTGCTGCGCTCGATGCCCCTCATCGACCAGCCCAGCCACACCCCGCTGGAGGTGATCCCGGGCTCGCCGCCCGACCTCGTGGCACCGCCGGCCGGCTGCCGCTTCGCCCCTCGCTGCCGCAACGCACAGGAAGGCTGCCTCGTGGCCCCGCCACCGCTCGACCCCGACCCCGACGAGCCGCGCCACCGGTACGCCTGCCTATATCCGGTCGGCACCGAGCGCGGCCGGCAGGCCCTCGCGGAAAACCGCGCCCGCCGCCGCACCGGCGCCGGTCTCGACCTCGCGGCGGTCGGCGCCGGGGCTGGCAAGCTCCGGTCCGAGGAGCGCGGCGACGAGGGTGGAGCGCGCCAGCCACTCGGGGCCGCCAGCGAGCGAAGCGAGCGCGACCAGCACAGCGCCAGGGTGGACGAGGTGACGGGCTGATGGCCGGCACCGGCAAGGTGCATCTGCGCGACCCCGGCGAGGTCGTGCTCCGGGTCGAGGACCTGGTGGTGGAGTTTCCCGCCGGACGGGGCAGGAAGGTGCACGCGGTCTCCGGCATCAGCCTCGACGCGCGGGCCGGCGAGACCATCGGCCTGGTCGGCGAGTCCGGCTGCGGCAAGTCCACCACCGGCCGGGCCATCCTCCAGATGCCCCCGCCGACGCGCGGGTCGGTGCTCTTCGACGGCGTCGAGCTGACCCGGCTGCGCGGCGAGGAGCTGCGGCGCAGCCGCACGCACTTCCAAATGATCTTCCAGGACCCGATCTCCTCGCTGAACCCGCGCCGCTCCGTGCGCGAGATCGTGCGGGAAGGGCTGCTGATCTGGCCACGCGGCGGCGCGCCCGCGGACGAGCGGGTCGACGAGCTGCTCCAGGCCGTCGGGCTCGACCCCGCGCTGGTCGGCGACCGCCGGCCGCACGAGCTGTCGGGCGGGCAGTGCCAGCGGGTCTGCATCGCCCGCGCGCTCGTGCTCGCGCCCCGGCTGCTCCTCTGCGACGAGCCGGTCTCCGCGCTCGACGTCTCCGTACAGGCGCAGATCCTCAACCTGCTGGAAGAGATGAAGCGGCGCTACGACCTGACGCTGCTCTTCGTCGCGCACGACCTGGCCGTGGTGAAGCGGGTCAGCGACCGGATCGTCGTCATGTACCTCGGCAAGGTCTGCGAGGTGGCGGCGCCGGACGCGCTCTACCAGCGGCCCGCGCATCCGTACACCGCCCTGCTGCTGCGCTCGGTCCCGGAGCTGGACACCGGCGAGCCGGCCGGCGGCGGGCCGGCCCGCACCGCCGCCGAGACGCCCTCACCGGTCGCGCCGCCGAGCGGCTGCCGGTTTCGCACACGGTGCCCACGGGCGCGGGGAGTGTGCTCGACCACCGAGCCGCTGCTGCGCGAGGTCGGGGCGGACCAGTACGTGGCATGTCACTTCCCGGAGTAGTCCAGCACGTCGTCGAGGCGCATCCAGTCCAGGACGTGCTCGCGGCGGCGGATCAGCCACTGTCCGTCCACTTTGACCAGTTCGTCGAGGTATCGCAGTCCGCGCGTGCGCATGCGCGGGCCGGACGGCGGCTCGTCCACCAGGTGGGCCAGCGCGTACGTCTCGGCCGACGCGCGGTCGCCGTCCACCACGGCGATGTGGTTGCCCATGAAGTGCGTCGCCACGCGCAGGTTGACGATCTCCAGCGGGAAGCGGTGCGCCGACCGCCCCTCGAAGAAGGCCATGATGGCCTCGACGCCGCCGGCGACCCTCACCCCCTCGTACACGCCCTCCACGTCCTCCGTGAAGCAGGAGCGCAGCCGGGGCCAGTCGCGGCGGTCGACCGCCGAGAAGTAGCGCGCGACGACGTCGTTGATGCCCCACCGGTCACTGTCCACTCTCATCACTCCTTTGTCGACATACGAAAGGTGCTCCGCCATGCCCAGCTACGCCGAGGATCGCGCCGCGATCGAACAGATCCTGACGACGTACGCCCGCGCCTGTGATCGGCGGGAGTTCGAGACGGTCGGCGAGTGCTTCACCGCGGACGCGCAGGCCGAGTACTCCGGCGTGCGGCTGGCGCGCGGCGCGGAGCACATCGTGGCGCACATGGCCCCGCTGGCGAACCTGCCGGTCACCCAGCACGTCGTCGGCTCCGTCTCGGTCGAGGTCGACGGCGACACCGCCACGGTCGCCTCGTACACGGTGGTGCACATGGTCCGGACGGCCGGCGAGGGGCACGAGGTGGTGCACCGCGGGCTCACCTACGACGACCGCTTCGTGCGTACCCCGCAGGGCTGGCGCATCGCCGACCGGGTACACCGCGTGCTGTGGAGCACCACCGACCCGACCGTGTGGCCCGTGCCCCGCTTCACCGCGCGCTGACCTCATCCCCGGTCCCCCGGTTCACCGCGCGCTGAGCCCATCCCCGGTGTCCCGCCTCAGCGCGCGCTGAGCTCGTCCAGCGCCTCCGCCAGCCGCTGGACGGCCTCGACCAGGTGCTCGGGCGGCAGCATCGAGAACGACAGGCGCAGCGCGTGCGGGAATGCGTCGGTCACCGAGAACTCGTCGCCCGGCACCACCGCCACGCCGCGCCGCATGGCCGCCTTCGCCACCTCCAGCGCGCCGGCTCCCCCGCCGGCCAGCTCCGCCCAGGTGAACATGCCGCCGTCCGGCATCGGTGCGCTCATCCGGCCGCCCAGCCGCTCGCCGATCGCGCCGACCAGGGCCGCCGCCCGCGAGCGGTAGAGCGCGCGCAGCCCGGCCAGGTGGTCCTCGAACCAGCCCGGCACGGCCAGCGCCTCCGCGACCAGCCGCTGCGCCAGCGAGGAGGAGTTGAGGTCGGTGGCCTGCTTGGCGACGGCGAGCGGCCGCACCAGCCACGGCGGGGCGGCCGCGTACCCGACCCGCAGTCCGGGCGCGACAAGCTTGGAGAAGCTGCCGAGGTAGAGCACCTGCTCGCCGTACCGGGCCACCGGCGGCACGTCCGCGCCGGCGAACCGGAGCTGGCCGTACGGGTCGTCCTCGACCACGAGGAAGCCGTAGCGCGCGGCCAGCTCGGCCAGGTGCCCGCGGCGCTCGCCGGCGAGCGTGGTGCCGCTCGGGTTGGCGAAGTTTGGCACCGTGTAGCAGAGCTTGGGGCGCAGCCCGCGGGCGAGCAGGCCGGCCAGGTGGTCGGTGTCCATCCCAGACTCGTCGACCGGTATGCCGACGAACCGCGGCTCGTACGCGGCGAGTGCCCGCAGCGCGCCCACGTACGTCGGCGACTCGACCACCGCGGCGTCGCCCGGGTCGAGCAGCACCTTGCCGACCAGGTCGAGCGCCTGCTGCGAGCCGGTGGTGACGATCAGCCGCCCGGCCGGGTCCGGCAGCCCCAGCCGGTCGCGCAGGTCGGCCGCGACGACCTCGCGCAGCACCGGGTCGCCCTCGGTGGTGGAGTACTGCAACAGCGCCGGGTCGCCACGCGCGAAGAGCCGGTCCGCCGCGGCGGCGAGCGCCTCCAGCGGCATCGCCTCCGGCGGGGGCAGGCCGCCGGCGAGCGAGAGCACCGGGCCGCTCGTCGTGACGGCGATCAGGTCGCGGAGCTTGGACGAGCGCATGCCGGCCGTACGGCGCGCCAGGTCCGGTGCGGTCGGCCCGCTCACCCCATCGACCATCCGCCGTTGGCCCGCACGAGCTGGCCGGTGACGAAGCGGGCCGCGTCCGAGACCAGGTAGAGCACCAGCAGCCCCTGGTCCTCGGGGCTGCCGACCAGGTTGAGCGGCGACCGGGCGGCCATGCCGGCGAGCCAGGCCGCCTTGCGCTCCTCGTCGACGCGGCCGTCCGGCCCCGTGAAGTTGCGGGCGCTGAAGTTGGTGAGCGTGGCCCCGGGGGCGATGGCGTTGACCCGTACGCCCTTGGGCCCCAGCTCCAGCGCGAGGGTACGGGTCAGGCCGGCGACCGCGAGCTTGCCGACGTGGTACAGCCCGTGCCCGGCGGCCGGGATGTCCACCGAGGTCGAGCAGATGTTGACGATGGCGCCGCGCCCGGCCGGCACCATCACCTCGGCCGCCGCCTGGCAGCCGTAGAGGGCCGCCTTGAGGGTGATCGACAGCTCGCGGTCGACGTCGTCCTCGCGGACCTCGAGCAGCTCGCCCACCGGCGGGGGCGCGCCGGCGATGTTGCAGTGGATGTCGAGGCCGCCGTACGTGTCGACCGCGGTGGCCACGAGCCCGCCGAGGTCGCCACGGCGGGTCACGTCGGTGCGGTGGAAGCTGGCCCGCCCGCCGGCCGCGACGATCCTCGCCACGGTCTGCGCGCCCCCGGTCGGGTCGATGTCGCCGACCACGACCGCCGCGCCCGCGCCGGCGAGGACCTCGGCGACGCCGCGCCCGATGCCGCTGCCGCCGCCGGTCACCGCGGCCACGCGGCCGTCCAGCCGGAAGGGATCCGTACTCACCCTGCCTCCTGGTTCGCTCGCTCGTGCGGCGCTGAAGGCGACGTCTTCCTCCGCCAGCCCGAAACCCCGACTGCGTCGGCGGGCCGGCTCCGTCCAGACGCCGCCGCGCCAACTCGCTCGCTCACTGCCCCCTGGTTCGCTGCCGCGCCAACTCGCTCGCTCACACCTTCACCTCGCGGGAGTCCCAGCGGGCGCGCGCCCGCTCGCCGACCACGTTCAGGCTGTAGACGGTGAGGAACATGAACGCGCCAGGTACGAGCGGCACGTGCGGATGCTGCCGCAGCTCGCGCAGCCCGCCCTCGGCGACCATGTTGCCCCACGACGGTTCCGGCTGCTGGAGGCCGAGGCCGAGGAAGGCCAGCGAGCCCTCCGCGACGATGAGCACGGCGGCGACGATGAACGCGTACGAGACCAGCGGCAGCGCGACGTTGGGCAGGATCTCGCGGCGCAGCACGCGCAGGTGCTTGGCGCCCATGGCGCGGCTGGCCAGCACGAACTCCCGCTGCGCGTACACCATCGTGTTGGCCCGGGCGAGCCGGATCATCGTGGGGATGCCGACCACGGCGAGCGCGAGTCCGTTCTTCAGCACCGCCTCGCCAACCGTGGTGGGCGGGCCGAGCACGGCCGCGAACGCGATCAGCAGCACCAGCGCCGGGATGACGAGCGCCGCGTCGGCGAAGACGCCGATCACCAGGTCGACCGAGCGCCGGAAGTAGCCGGCGACCATGCCGATCGTGCCGCCGACCAGGAGGCTGACGGCGACGGTGAGGCCGACCGTGAGCAGGCTGACCCGGGCGCCGTACACCGATCGCGCCAGCAGGTCGAGACCGAACCCGTTGGTGCCCAGCGGATGCGCGGAGAGCAGGTCCGGGGTCGCGTACCCGGCCTGGCCGATCGTCTGCGTGGTATCCGTGGCGTTGCCGAGCGGCAGCAGGTCGGCGAGTGCCGCGGCGGCGGCGAGACCGGCCAGCCAGGCGATGCTCAGCCAGAAGCCCGCGTCGAACTCCCCGCCCCGGATCCCGGCGCCGATTCGCCGCACGCCCTGGCCGGCGAGGCCGATGGCGGCCAGGACCAGCAGCAGCTTGAGCAGGTTGCCGAGCCCGCCGGCCGGTACCAACGCGACCCAGAGCAGGACGGCGCCGGCCACCAGCAGGGCCGCACCGGCCGCGACGGCGACCCCGCGACGGCGCGGCGGGCGTACCGGCGGCGGGGCGACCGGTTCCGGCCGGACCTCGGCGACGACCTCAGACATGGCGCCGCCTCACCCGTGGGTCGAGGAAGCCGTAGAGGACGTCGACGGCGAGGTTCAGCAGCAGGTAGACGGCGGCGATCAGCAGCACGCCGCCCTGTACCAGCTTGTAGTCGTTGTTCTGCGCGGCGTTGATGATGACGCTGCCGACGCCGGGCAGGGTGAACACCGCCTCGACCAGGATCGTGCCGCCCAGCAGCCGGCCGACGCTGACCCCGGCGAGCGTGACGAGCGAGAACGACGAGGGGCGCAGCGCCTCACGGAGCATGATGTGCCACGACGGCATCCCCTTGGCCCGGGCGGCCAGGATGAAGTCCTCCCGCAGCGTCGCGATCAGGTCGCCGCGGAGCAGCCGGGCGAAGACCGGCGCCTCGGCGAGCGCGAGCGTCAGCGCCGGCAGGAAGGCGTGCAGCAGGTTCTCGCCGAGGCCCGCCTCGGTGGGGCGGGCCCACTGGCCGAGCGGGAAGACCCGCACGTTGATCGCGAACGCGAGCAGCAGCACCAGGCCGAGCAGGAACGACGGTACCGAGATGATCCCGACCGTGCCGGCGGCGATCCACCGGTCCGCGCGCCCGCCCGGCCGGTACGCCGACCACATGGCGAGCGGCACGGCCAGCACGAGCGCCATCACGATGGCCAGGAACGCCAGCTCGAGGTTGACCGGGAAGGCGCGCATGAGCCGGTCGGAGACGTCCTCGATCGGCGGTACCAGGTTCTGCCCCAGGTCGCCCCGGACGACGCCGCCCAGCCAGTCGAGGTACCGCTGCACCGGCGGCTCGTCCAGCCCCATCTGCTCGCGTACGCGCTCGTAGTCCTCCGCCGTGCCGGTCTCCCCCAGCACGGCGACGACCGGGTCGCCCGGGCCGAGCTGGAGGAGCGCGAACGTGCCGACGCTCACCAGGAGCAGCACGGGCACGAGCAGCAGCACCTTCGCCGCCGCCATCCGTAGCATGATCCCCCCGTCACACCATCGACGCGACGCCGCCGTCGACCTCGACGGTCTGGCCCATCACGTACGAGGCACCGTCACCGGCCAGCCACAGGATCGCCTCGGCGATCTCCTCCGGCTCGCCGATCCGGCCCAGCACCGCCACGCCGCCCATCGCCGCGATCTCCGCCTCGGTGCGGTTGCGGCGCATGAGCGGGGTACGCACCGGCCCCGGCGCGACGCAGTTGAACCGCACGCCCCGCGGGCCGTGGTCGAGCGCCATGGCCCGGGTCAGGGCGGCGACCCCGGCCTTGGCCGCCACGTACGCCGGATTGGCCCGCATGCCACGCAGCCCGGCGCCGGAGGCGACGTTGACGACCGCGCCCCGGCACGCGACCAGGTGCGGCAGGGCGGCCCGGCACATCAGGAACACCGACGTGAGGTTGAACGCGACCCATCGGTTCCACTCGTCCAGCGTGAGGTCGGCGACGGTCTGGCCGGGCCGGCTCCCGCCGACGGCGTTGACCAGCACGGCCAGCTCGCCGTACGCGGAAACCGCCTGCTCCACCGCCGCGGCCGCCCCCGCCTCGGTGGTGCAGTCGCCGTCGGCCAGCGTGACCTCGGACCCGTCCAGGTCCGCGCGGACCCGTTCCAGGCCGTCCCGGTCGATGTCCGCGAGGACGAGACGGTAGCCGGCGCGGGCGAACGCGTGGGCGGTCGCCTCGCCGATCCCGTTCGCCGCGGCGGTGACGAGGGCGGTCCGGCCGGTCCCGGCCCCTCGGCCGGCTTCCGGCCCGGTCATGAGGCGGGCTTGGCGTCGTGGAACATGACGACCGTGCTCGCGTTGAGCACCAGGCCGGTGAGCTTCTCCGAGACCAGCACCTGCTCCGGCTGGGAGGTCAGGACCAGGAACGGCACGTCCTCGGTGTACGCCCGCGCGACGGTGGAGATCGCGGCCTTCATGGCCGCCTCGTCCCCGGCCGCCCGCCCGGCGGCGATCGCCTGGTCGACGGCGGGGTTGACGTAGCCGGAGTAGTTGCCGCCACCGCTCTTGACGAACGCGGAGTTGAAGTCGCGGTTGATGGCGAAGAAGGGCTCGGCGTCGGAGATGGACGAGCCGAAGCAGGCGATGTCGAAGTCCTTGCGGACGATGACCGCCGAGGTGTTCGCGGCGATCTCCTGCTGGTCGGTCAGGTTCACCTGGAAGCCGGCCGCCTCGAGCATGCCCTTCACCGCGGTACCCCAGGTCGGCAGGCCGGTGTGGCAGCTGACCCGGATCTGCCCGTTCCAGCCGGCCGCCTTGGCCTCGGCGACGAGCGACTTGGCCCGCGCCACGTCGTACGCCGGCCCGGTGACCCCGTCGTACCACCGCGACTGCTGGGCGATCAGGTCGGTGGTGACCTCCCCGGCGCCGTTGTAGACGCGCTGGTTGAGCGTTTGCAGGTCGATGGCGGCCGCGACGGCCTGCCGGACCCGCTTGTCCTTCGTCGGCGCGGTGGACGGGATCTCGGTGCCGTCCGCCTTGCCGGCGCACTTCGGTGCGGGCTCGCCCTTCTGGCAGGTCACCGTGATGCCGTTGTTCATGATGAGCGTGTCGTTGGCGGAGAAGCGCTGCGTGAAGCCGCCGACCCCGTCCGCCTTCGCCTCGGCCACGGAGGCCGGGTCGCGCAGGAACGCCACCTGCACCGTGCCGGCCCGGAACGCCTCGTACGTCTGGGCGCCGGTGCCCGCGTAGATGAACTTGAGCCCCTCCACCGCGACCTGGCCGCCCCAGTAGTCGGGGTTCCGCTTCAGGGTGACCGACTCGTTGGCCCGGAAGCTGTCGATGACGAACGGCCCGGCGCCCGCGCCGACCGGGTTGGTGCCGAGCCCGTCGCCGAGCTTCTGCACCGCCGCCGGGGAGACGACCATGCCCGGCCCGCTGGCGAGCGCGAACGGGAAGCCGTTCCACGGGAACGAGAGCGTGAAGACCACCGTGAGGTCGTCCGGTGTGTCGTACTTGGTGATCGGGGCGACCAGGGAGACGGTGTTGGAGCGGGTCTCCACGTGCCGCTTGAGGTTGGCGACCACGGCCGCCGCGTCGTACGCGGTGCCGTCGGAGAACTTGATGTTCGGGCGCAGCTTCAGCGTCCACTGCGTGAAGTCGGCGTTGGGGGTCAGGGACTCCGCCGTGTGCGGCTCGAACGTCCCGGACTCGGGGTCGTACCGCATGATCGTGTCGTAGATGGCGGCGATCTCGGCGCCGGCCGAGTTGCCGGTGGCGGCGGCCTGCGTCGGGTCGAGCGACTTGGTCGCCGACCAGGTGGCCATCGTGACGACACCGCCGCCGGCCGTGTTCTGGTCGCCGTCGCCACCGCAGGCGACGAGGGCGCCCGCGGCGAGAAGCAACGACGCGCCAGAACGCGCGAGTCGCGCTGTCCGGGATGTTGGTCTGTCGGTCCGCGCGATTCTCATCTGCGCCTCCGTGGAAGGAGCTCGCCGGGATCGGAACGCCTTGTAACGTAGCTCTCAGCCGGCTAGCAATCAAGCGCTAGTTAGGGAAACATGACAACCGGACGGCGGTGAACCAAGCGCTTGGTTGTTGACGTATACTCCCCTGTGTCCGGCCGTACCGGTCCGGCTGATCCGACCGAATGGGGCGATGTGGCAGAAGCTCTCGACCGGCGGCAGCAGATCATCGACAGCGCCGCCGCCTCCTTCGCCAGCCGGGGCGTGGCCGCGACCACCGTGCGGCAGATCGCCGACGAGGTCGGCATCCTCTCCGGCAGCCTCTACCACCACTTCGAGAGCAAAGAGGCGATCGTCGAGGCGATCATCAGCCCCTACCTCGACGAGTTGCGCGTGCGATACCGGGAGGCGCTCAGCGGTGCCGGCGACCCGCCGACCCGGCTGCGCAACCTCGTCGCTGCCTCGCTGGCGACCGCCGCGACGCATCCGCAGGCCACCGAGATCTACCAGAACGACGTGAACTACCTACGTGGCTTCGAACGCTTCGCCTTCCTGCGCGACGTCCAGCGCGAGGTACGCGCCGCGTGGCTCGCCGTCATCAACGAGGGCGTGGCGACCGGGGCGTTCCGCTCCGATGTGGACCCTCAAGTCTTCTACCGCCTCATCCGCGACGCGGTGTGGCTCTCGGTGCGGTGGTTCTACCCCAGCGACGACTATCCGGTGTCCCGCCTTGCCGACCAGTGCACGGCAGTGTTCCTCGACGGCCTCGCCGCCCGGCCGGCCGCCCCCGCCGCGCCCTCCAGCCGCCGGCGCCGGTCCGCCGCCCGCACATCCGCGAGCTGAGGTTCCGCGCGGTACGAAGGCCGGCGAGCGTCAGCCCACGATGGTCAGGAACCGCTCGATCGTCGCGTGTACCTGGTCCGGCACCTCGATCTGCACGAAGTGACCGGAGCCGACGGTCTGCGCCACGAAGACGTTGTCGCGGCCCCGCGCGAACTCCGTCGGGTCGGTCATCCCGCCGCCCTTGATGTGCACGCAGAGCACCGGCTGGGCGCAGTCGAGCAGGCGCCGCTCCTCCGGCCAGACCCGCACGGAGACCAGCGCGGGCACGGCGACCTCGGCCGGCGTGCGCATCATCTCCGCGACGTGCTGGTCGGCCCAGCGCGCGTCGTCGTACGGCCCGAACAGGCGCCCGTCACGGTGTGCCGACCGCATCGCGCCCTCCCTCCAGCGCGGCGCGGACGTCGCGCAGGAAGTCCTGCGCCGCCGGCTCGATCATCGGCGCCATCAGCAGCTCGATCATCGGTGCCATCGGGCCGCCGGGGGCCACCTCCAGGTGGAAGACGAGCCGCGAGCCGCCGCCGGTACCGGCCTCGACGGCTCCCGCCCCGGCCGCAGGCGCGGGCGCGGCAGCGTCCGGCGTGGCCTTCGCGCGGCGGTTGAGCCGGCGCAGCAGGAAGCGGGCGACCGCGAACCGCAGCCGGCGCAGCGGCCCGTCCCGGCGCGGGGCGGCCGGCGCCGGTGGCGGGGCGGCCTCGGACGTCGGCCCGGCCTCGGACGCCGCTCCGTCCATTGCGTACAGGTCGAAGGTGCCCCGGCCGCTCAACCGCTCGGTGATCCCGGTGATGGTGAACTCCGCCCGCCGCAGCGGCTCCCAGACCGTGATGTCGGCCTGGATGTCGACCTCGCGGGTGAGGATGCCGACGTCGCCGCGGAGGGTCCAGACCGACCGCCGCTCGTCGACGAGTTCGAGCTTCTGGAAGCCGATGACGAACGGCGCCCAGTTGGGGATCTTCTCGACGTACTCCCAGACCTTCTCGACCGGTACGGCAAGCTCGATCGTGTAGTCCGCCTCAATCATCGCGGCGCTCCCGGATCTCGATCGTGACGGGCTGCTGGAGCAGGCTCCACGGGAAGGCGATCTCGATGGCGCCGGCGGGGCACTCGACCCGGCACACGTCGCAGTGGCTGCACTCGTCCGGATAGCGGACCATCTCGCCGACGCCTCGGTCGATGTGGAGGATGTCGCCGGGGCAGACGTCCTGGCACTTGCCGCAGAGCGTGCAGACGTCGGGGTCGATCCTGGGCGGCACGGCTAGGCTCCCTTCCCGGCCGGCGTGGAGACTCGCACCACGCGCGTGGGTACGGCCGACGCGGCGAGGCCACCGGCGTCGGAGTCGGGGCGTCCGGTGCTGCCGGCCGCCTCGCGCAGCCGTTGCTCGCGCCACTCCGGCGTGGGCACGGTGCGCTCCAGTACGACGCGGTCGCCGTCGTGGGACGCGAGCACGGCCACGCCGGTCCAGGTCTCGTCGTCCGGATCGGGCCGGTCGGTGCGGTGGTGCCCCATGAGGAAGCTGAACCGCGTCTCGTCCCGCTCCAGTGCGGCCGCCGCCATCATCTCGTCGAACAGCCGCAGGTCGAACGCCTCGTGCGCGCGCATCAGCTCGTGCCCGCCCGCGGCGCCGACACCAACTTCGGCATCGGCGTACGACGAGAGGTACGCCGATGCCTGGCGCAGCCCGATCTCGTTGCGGTCCATGCCGACGTACTTCGTCATGAGGTCCTGGAGCTCCCGCTCGAACTCGCGCCAGCCGGTGCCGCCGCGGCGGTCGAGCGGCGCCAGCGTCCGCGACCGCTCGCGGGCGACCGCGTCCCGGTCCAGCACCGGCGCCGCCGCCTCGCGGGCGAAGCGGGCCGCGCTGTCGCCGGTGACCCAGCCGGAGGTGAGCGAGCCGGCGAGCGCGTACGCGGGGGTCGACAGGTCGCCAGCGGCGAAGAGCCCCGGGGTCGCGGTCTGCCCCGTCCCGTCGACGACCACGCCCTTTGGCGAGCCGGTGGCCGACCAGGCGCCGTTGAAGAGCTCGAACTCGACCGGATGGCGGGCCAGGTCGATGCCGGACTGTTCGAGGAACTCCCGGAACAGCGGCGCGTCGTACGAGATGTAGGTGGTGATGTCGGCCAACGCGGCCGGCGACAGGTGCGTGCAGTCGATGTAGATGGGGCCGCGCCCGGCCCGTGCCTCGCCCGCCGCCTTGGCCACGATGCCGTGCCCGAACTGGCGGCCCTCCACGTCGGGGAGGCCGGCGATGAGGTCGCCGTTGCCGTTCACCAGCCGGCCGCCGGCCTCCAGCAGGTTGCCCATCGCGCCGGTGGCGAAGCCGCGCGGGAAGAGGAAGGTGCCGAGGAACTCGATGTTCGCCGCGGCGGCCCCGGCCCGTGCGGCCAGCGCGAAGCCGGTCGCCCCGTGGTACGGCCGGTGGTACGTGTTGAACGGGTCGCGGCGCGGCGAGTTGAAGATGACCCGCTCGGCGTTGCCGGTCGCGATGACGACCGCGCCGGCCCGGAACGTGACGAACTCGCACGAGCGCACGTCGAAGCCGGTGGCCCCGACCGCGCGCCCTTCCCCGTCCCGCTGCACGGAGGTGATGTGGACGCCGCCGACGACGCGGACGCCGGGCGTGCCCTCCGCGCGCTCGGTCAGCCGCGGCTTGATGTCCTCGCCGTCGAACTTGAGGACGATCGGCCCCGGTGTCCACATGCGACTGACCCGGTCGTAGCCGCCCTCGGCGTTGCGCAGCGGGACGCCCGACTCCTCCAGGAACGCCACCACGTCGGGGAGCGGGTCGATCGCCACCGGCCAGGCGACCGACATGTCGACCAGGCCGAGCGCGATGTCGCAGTACCACCGGGCGAACGCGGCCGGCGTGTCCCACTCCTCGCCGAGGTCGAGGTAGGTGGTGAGGAAGGCGAGGCCGCGGCCGGCGTCGCCGGAGCGCCGCACCGAGCGGACCTTGTCGACAAGTACGACCGACGCGCCCGCCTCCGCCGCCCTGGTGGCCGCCACGCAGCCGGCGATGCCCCCGCCGACCACCAGGACGTCCGCCTCGATCACGTCCAGACTCGCCACCTTCGCTCCTCTCGCTCCTACAGCCACGGCGGCACCGCCGGGGCGCCGTCCAGCGGCGCGCGCCCGGTGAGCCAGCCGAGCAGGTCGGCGGCGGGCGCCCGCAGCGTCGCGACGCCGTCGTCCACTCCGATCCGCCAGGTCCGGTCTCGGTCCATAGGCGCCAGCACCACCGCGGGCGCGCCGCCACGCGCGGTGAAGGTCGCTGTCACCTCGTCGAGCAGCGCGTCGACCAGGTCCGGTGGCAGGTCGCCGAGGGCCACGCCGGCCCGCAGGTCGACCGCGTGGATCCACAGCTCGCGTACCCGCATCCAGGGCACGACGCTCGCCGCCACCGTGCGGCCCTGGGCGGTGCGCACGGGTGCTTCCCAGGCCGCGCCGGGCAACGCGGCCAGGGCCGCGTCCAGCCGGTCACCGGCCGCGTCGAGGTCTTTGGCGAGGATGCCGGCGGGACGGCCGGCGCCCTCCTCGATGTCGGCGGTGCGCTGCTCCGGGCTGGCGTACATCGGCCGCTCCTCGCCGGTACGCGCCCAGGTGAGCAGGTTGACGAGGGCGTCGGCGTTGCGGGCCAGGTGCGTGACCACGTGCCCGCGCGTCCAGCCGGGCAGCGCGCTGGGCTCACGGGCCGCCGCGTCGTCCAGGCCGGCGACGGCCGCGCGGACCGCCGCCGTGCCGGTCCGCAGCCACGGCAGCGCTGTCTCGTGGCCGGGGGCGCTCACAGCTTCTCCGCGCGGCACACGTTGCGGCACTCGCCGACGCCCTCGACCCGGGTCACCAGCACGTCGCCGTCGGCGAGGTAGCGCGGCGGCTTGCGGGCGTGCCCGACACCGCCGGGGGTACCGGTGGCGATGACGTCGCCGGGGCGCAGCGTGACGATCCGGGACAGGTACGCCACCAGCGTCACCGGGTCGAAGACCAGCTCGGCCGTGCTGTCGCGCTGCACGACCTCGTCGTTGACCGAGCAGGTGATCTCCAGCCCGGCGCCGGCCGGCACCTCGTCCGCGGTCACCAGCTCCGGCCCGAGCGGCGTGGTCGCCTCGAACGTCTTGCCGGCGAGCCACTGCGTGGTCCGGTACTGCCAGTCGCGGGCGGTCACGTCGTTGAGCACGGTGTAGCCGGCGATGGCGGCGTGGGCGGCGTCCGGGGAGGCGTGCCGCACGGCCGTGCCGATCACGACCGCCAGCTCCGCCTCCCAGTCGACCTGGGCGCTGGCCCGCGGCAGGGTCACCTCGTCGCGGGCGCCGACCAGGGCGGACGGAAACTTCACGAAGAGCGTGGGATGCTCGGGCAGCTCGCGCCCCATCTCCAGGATGTGCCGCCGGTAGTTGAGCCCGACACAGATGATCTTCTCCGGCCGGGGTACGAGCGGCGCGTGGTCGAGCGTGCCGGGCGCGTGCCGCCGGCCCTCCGCCGCGGCGGCGCGCGTGGCCCAGTCGGGGAGCGCGAGCAGCGCTCCGACGTCGGGCGGGCCGATCTCGACGGCCTCGCCGCCGGGCTCGACGCGGACGGCGGCGGTGCCTTCGGTGGTACGGATCGTGGCGAGTCGCATCAGCGTGCCACCACCGCGTGGCGGGCCAGCCGGAGCGCCTCGTACGCCGGCGCGTCGCTGAACCGGAACAGGTCGACCGGTCCGTCCGCGCGCAGCGTCAGCGGGCACCAGGACGGTACGACGAAGAGGTCCCCGACACCGAGCGAAACCTCGCGCTGGTCGAGCGTGACGGTGGCGGAGCCGGTGAAGACCTGCCACACCGACGAGCCCACCTCGCGGCGTGTGGCCGTGACCGTGTCTCCGGCGAGCCTGTGCATCTCCAACCGGAGGGTTGGCAACGCGTCCCGACCGGTCGTTGGGTTGGTGAAGCGTACGGCCGCGTGGCCCGGTTCGACCGTCGCGGCGTGCCCCTCCGCCTCCAGCTCCAGCTGGGCGGCGAGCGCGGCGTCGGTGTGCCGCCACCGGTACGCCGGTAGGGGTGAGTGCGGCAGGTCGGCCAGCCCGGAGAGCGGTCGCAGCCCGGGATGCCCCCACAGCCGCTCCCCCCGCGAGGACTCCGGTGTCGAGTCGTCGGTCAGCTCGTCCGGCCCGAACTCGAAGAAGCCGGCGTCGAGCTGGGCGACGAGCGGGATGTCCAGCCCGTCCAGCCAGACCATCGGCTCGGCGGCGGTGTTCTGGTGCTCGTGCCACGCCCAGCCGGGGGTGAGCAGCAGGTCGCCTCGGCGCATCGCGACCGGGTCGCCGTCGACGACCGTCCACACGCCCTCGCCGTCCAGCACGAAGCGGAAGGCGCCCTGCGCGTGCCGGTGCGCCGGCGCGACCTCCTTCGGGCCGAGGTACTGGACCGCGGCCCAGAGCGTGGGTGTGGCGTACGGCTCGCCGCCGAGGCCGGGGTTGGCCAGGGCGATTGCCCGCCGCTCGCCGCCGCGGCCGACCGGCACGAGCCGCCCGGCCCGCTCGGCGAGCGGGAAGAGGTCCTTCCAGGCCCACGCGTGCGGCGCGGCGGCGGGGGCCGGCTCCTGCGGCATCAGCCCGGCTCGCACTGTCCACAGTGGCATGAGCCCGGCCGAGGCGAAGTCGTCGTAGAGCTTCGCGAGCTCCGCGGATTCCTGGGCGTCGACTGCCGTCATGCGGCCAGCGTATGCAGCTTCTTTACCATGGAACGCTGGGCCGGCCATAATTCTCTGGTGCAGAATGAGGTTCCATACCGCATCGAGTCGGTCGACAACGCGCTCCGGCTGATCCTGCTGCTGCGCGACCGGTCCCGGGTCGGTGTGGCGGAGGCGGCCCGCGAGCTTGGCGTGGCGCCGTCGACCGCACACCGGCTGTTGCAGATGTTGCGGTTCCACGGCTTCGCCGTGCAGGACCCCACACGCGCCTACCGGCCCGGTCCGGTCTTCGCCGACCTCGGCCTCGCCGGCCGGCCCGGCCGCGACCTGCGCTCGGTCGTGCGCCCGCACCTGGAGGCGCTCTGCGCCGAGCTTCAGGAGACCGTGCACCTGGTCGTGCTCCAGGGCACGGCGGCCCGGTTCGTCGACGGCGCCGAGGCGACGCACGGGCTGCGGGTCGGCTCGCGGGCCGGCATGTCGCTGCCGGCGCACTCCACCTCCGGCGGCAAGGTGCTGCTGGCCCAGCTCTCCCCGGCCGAGCTGACCGCGCTCTACCCTCGGGGCCTGCCCGCGACGTACGGTCCGGCGGTCGCCGACCTCGCGGCGCTGCGCCGGCAGCTCACCGCGGCCCGGCGGCTGGGCTACGCGGTCAACCGGGAGGAGAGCGAGCGGGGCATCATCGGCGTGGGCGTCTGCCTGCGCGACAGCGCGGGGCGGGTGCGCGGGGCGCTGGCGGTCGGCATGCCCACCGCGCGCTGCCCCAACTCCCGCGTGCCCTCGGTCGCCCGGGCGCTGCACGCCGCCGCCGACGCGGTCCGGGCGGGCCTTGACGAGACCTGACGCGCTGCCGACGGCCACGAGGCGACCCCCAACCGGGCAGCCGGCGGCGGTGCCGGCGTGGCGAGGACGTTACCAACGAAGCGCTTGTTTGTCGACGCCCCGAGCCGCAGGATGAAGATCCATCCGCCGGCGAAGGGATGCGCGATGAACACCGATCTGACCGGCCGCACGGTGGTCGTGGCCGGTGCCGGTGGCGGCGGCATCGGCACGGCGGTCGCGGCCGCCGTGGGGGCGGCCGGCGCCCACGTGGTCGCCGTCGACCGCGACCCGGAGCGGCTGGCCCCCGCTGTCGAGCGGCTACGCGCGGCCGGCGCGTCCGTGGCCCCGGTGGTCGCCGACGTACTGGACGCCGCCGACCGGGCCGCTGTGGTGGCCGCCGCGCGGGAGGCGCCCGCTCCCCTGTACGGGCTGGTCACCGTGGCCGGCGGGATCGCGGCGCCGTACTGGGGACCGACCCTCGACGTCGACCCCGGGCGTTGGCGCGAGGTGGTCGCGCTCAACCTCGACTACGTGGCCTTCCTCGGTGCCGAGCTGGCCCGGCTGATCGTCGACGGCGGCGGCCCCGGTGCGGTGGTCGCGGTCTCCTCGGTCAGCGGGATCGGCGCGGCGCCGTTCCACGCGCCGTACGGCGCCGCCAAGGCCGGGCTGATCAGCCTCGTCCGCACGCTCGCGCTGGAGTGGTCCGAGCACGGCATCCGGGTCAACGCGGTGGCGCCCGGCACGATCGCCACACCGACCTCGGGGGCCGCCGCCGACCCCGGGCGCGACCGGGCCGCGGTGCCGCTGGGCCGGCGCGGGCGACCGGAGGAGGTGGCCGGGGCGGTGCTCTTCCTCCTCTCCGACCTGGCCGCCTACGTGACCGGGCAGTGCCTCGCCGTGGACGGCGGCATGAGCGTCAAAGGTGCCCATCTGGCCGATGACAACACGCCCGTCTTCGTGACCGACCCGGCGATGCGGGCGGCGATGCGCGGCGGCGCCGACCGCCCGGAGCCCTCGGGGAGCGAAGCGAGCGCGACCGCCGCAGAACCACCGGCGTAACCGAGCCTTGACACGCCGAAACCACACATCCATACTCCCAAACCAAGCGCTTGCTTGCTTCGCCCGGCTGGCGGGCAGACCTGAATAGCCCAGGAGCGTGGTATCCATGGTGCGAGGTATCCGGCTGACAGCGGCCGTGACCATTGGCGCGCTGTGCGCCACCTTGACCGCGTGTGGCGGCGACGACGGGGGCAGCGGATCGAGCGACCCCTTCCGGATCGGCGCGGTGGCCCCGCTGTCCGGCCCGTACGCCGCGATCGGCACCGGTGTCAAGGAAGGACTCGAGCTCGGCGCCGAGGAGGTGAACGCCAACGGCGGCATCCTGGGCCGGCAGGTCGAGGTGCAGACGCTGGACAGCGCCGGCGACCCGGCCCGCGGCCTGGCCGCCGCGCAGCAGCTCGTCGAGCGCGACAAGGTCGACTTCGTCTACCCCGACGCCTTTCCCAACGTGGTGCTGGCCATCCTGCAGTACACCAGCGCGCGCAACGTCCTGACCGTCACCGCGGGCGCGACCCCGGCCATCACCGAGATCGACAAGTACCCCTTCAGCTTCTCGATCGGCGCCCCGTTCAACGCGTACGACGAGCAGATGGCCGCCCAGTTCAAGGCCATCAACGCCACCGACATCGGGCTGCTGGTCACCGACGACACCTCCGGCACCGCGTTCACCGCGGTCTGGGAGAAGGACTTCCCCGCCGCCGGACTCAACATCAAGGCGGTCGAGCGGTACAGCCCGACGGCCACCGACGTGACCGCGACGCTGCAACGGCTGCGCGGCGCCGGCATCCAGGCGATCGCGTTCTACGGCGCCGGGACGCAGACCTCGGCGGTCATGCAGGGCATCGAGGCGCTCGGCTGGGACGTGCCGGTCGTGGCGCAGACCGCCTCGGTCACCGGCGACCTGGCGACGCTGATCCCGGCCGCCGTCCAGGACCAGTTCCGGGCGGTCGCCCTGCGCATCCTCGGCCGGAGCACGCCGGACGCGGTCGACGCGACGTTCCAGCCGTTCACCGGCAAGCTCAAGTCCGCCGGGCCGATCGTCAGCCTGGTCGGCTCGGCCGTCAGCCGCGACATCGTGCTGCTGCTCAAGTGGGCGTACGAGAAGGCGGGCAGCACCGACTCCGCGGCGGTACGCACCGCACTGGAGAGTACCGGCGCCTCCCCGCCCGACCTGGACCTGCTGGCGAGCCCGGTGCCCGCGTTCAGCGCCACCGTGCACAACATGAGCGCGACCCGGTTCCCGCCGGAGCTGCTGACCGTCATCAAGCCGAGCAAGCCCCTGGACGGGACGTACGAGATCCTCGCCGGGAGCTGACCGATGACCGCCGAGGCGACGCTGACGGTCGAGGATCTCAAGGCGTGGTACGGCCAGGCGCGGGCCCTCTTCGGCGTCGACCTGACCGTGCGGCCGGGCCAGATCGTCGGGGTACTGGGGCACAACGGTGCCGGCAAGACCACCTTGCTGCGCTCCATCGCCGGCGTGCACCGCTCCCGCTCGGGGACGGTCCGCCTCGGCGAAACCGACCTGCGGGCGAAGTCCGCCGACGCGATCGCCCGGGCCGGGCTCAGCCTGGTCCGGGAGGGCGCCCGCGTCTTCGACTCGATGACCGTCACGCAGAATCTGGCCCTCGGCCGACAGTTGGCCCGCCGCCGGGGCACCGAGCCGCCCGCCCTGGAGACGGTCCTCGACGTGTTCCCCGCGCTGCGTGACCGGCTCGGCGTCAAGGGGGCACTGCTCAGCGGCGGCCAGCGCCAGATGCTCTCGCTGGCGCGGGCGCTGCTGTCCCGCCCCTCCGTGCTGCTGCTGGACGAGCCGTCCGCCGGCCTCGCGCCGGTCGTGGCCAAGGAGGTCTTCGACGCGGTGCGCACGCTCGCCGGCGACGGCGTCGCCCTGCTGTTGACCGAACAGAACCCGCACTGGTTGCGCGGCCTCGCCGACACCGTCTACCTGCTGGAGAGCGGGAAGGTCGCGCGCAGCGGGGTCATGGAGGAGGTGGTCGGCGGATGAACCAGAACCTGCTGCTGTTGCTCACCGGCATCACCGCCGGGTTGGGCCTCGGCGCGATCTACACCGTGGTCGCGCTCGGCTACAACCTCGTGCTCGCCGCGTCGGGCATCTTCAACTTCTCGCTCGGGGCGGTCGTGATGGGCGGGACGATCGCCGCCTATTACCTCACCGTCCACCTCGCCTGGCCGGTCTGGCTGGCCGTACCGGTCGTGCTCGCCCTCGGGTACGCCGCCGGTGTGCTCTCGTACTACATCGTGGTCCGCACGGTGGCCCGGGCCCGCGACGTCAACATCTCCGCGGTCGTCACCTCGCTCGGCCTGGGCCTGGCCGCGGTCGCCGCGGCCGGCGTGCTCTTCGGGGTCAACAACCGCAGCGTGCCGTCGTACATCTCGACCCGCCCCATCATCGTCGGCGACGTGCCGATCCGCCCCATCTACGTGGTGATGGTGGCCTTCGCGCTGGTCGTCGCCGTCGCCATCGACCTCGTACTGCGTCGCACCGGCGTGGGCCAGGCCGTACGGGCGACGCTGGAGGACCGCGAGGGCGCCGCGTTGCAGGGCGTACCGACGCAGAACATCGTGCGGAACACGTTCGCGCTCGCCGGGATGCTGGCCGGGATGGCCGGCTACCTCATCGCACCGATCACCGGCGCGGAGCCGACGGTCGGCACGACCCAGGCGCTGTACGGCTTCGCCGCGGTGGCCATCGGCGGCTTCGGCAGCTTCGGCGGCGCGGTCACCGGCGGGCTGATCGTCGGGCTCACCACCGGCATCGTGCCGGCCTTCCTCGCGCCCGCGTACGTCACCCCGCTGGTCATCGCCATCATGTTCCTGGTCCTGCTGATCCGGCCGCAAGGGCTGCAAGGCGCCGCGGGACTCTTCGGCGCGAAGGCGCAACGCGATGTCTGAACGCATCGCGACCGCGCGCCGCCTCGCCCGCCACCGCCCGCTGCTCGTACCGGCGGTCGTCTTCGCCGTCCTGCTCCTGCTGCCGCTCGTGGTCCAGGAGTCGTACGCGCTCGGCCGCTACCAGCTCATCCTCATCTACGGCCTGCTCGCGCTGGGCATGCACTTCCAGCTCGGCTTCGGCGGCCAGTTCGCGCTCGGGCAGGGCGTGGCGATGGGCGTCGCGGCGTACGCCTCGGGCCTGCTCGTCCTGCACGCCGGCATCCCCACCGAGCTGTCACTGCTGGCCGCCATCGCCGCCGCCGTCGTCACCAACGTGCTGCTGAGCCTGCCCAGCCTGCGCCTCAACGGCTGGTACCTGGCGCTGGCGACCATCTTCCTCGCCGCCGCATTCCCGGACATCGTGCGCATCGGGCCGGAGTGGCTGGGCGAGGACATCGGCTTCGGCGGCATCGCGCCGCTGAGCCTGCTCGGCCGCGACCTCGGCCCGATCGGCGTCTACCTGCTCGTCGTCGTGCTGCTGGCGCTGGCCTGGTTCCTGGTCCGCAACCTCATGCGCTCCGGCTGGGGGACGCTGCTCGGCGGCCTGCGCGAGTCGCCGCCGGCGACCCTCTCCACCGGCGTGCGCCTCGGCCCGCTCCAGCTCCTGGTGTACGTGGTCTCGGCGATCCCCCTCGGCCTCGCCGGCGGCCTGACCGCGCAGATCAACCAGTACGTGAGCGCGCAGTCGTACGGCCTGTCGCTGACCAACCTGGCGCTGGCCAGCGTCCTGCTCGGCGGCACCGGCACGCTGTGGGGCCCGCTCGTGGGCACCGTGATCCTCCAGGGCATCAGCTTCTTCATCGACCCGTTCAGCCCGCTCAACGGCGTCTTCCTCGGCGTGGCGCTGATCGTCACGCGGATCGCCCTGCCCCAGGGCATCGTCGGCTCCGCCGCCGAGATCACCGCGCGCCTGCGCCGCCGCCGCGATCCGGAGCCCACGACGCTCGCGCGGGCCGAGCGACCACCGGACCTGCCGGCCATCCTGCGCGAGCGGTCCGAGCCCACCACGCCGGTACCGCCGCTGGTCGTCGCCGGCATCACCAAGAGCTTCGGCGGAAACTCGGTGCTGCGCGGGGTCGACCTGCGCGTGGAGCCCGGCCGGCTGGTCGCGCTCATCGGCAGCAACGGCTCCGGCAAGACCACGCTCATCAACGTGGTCACCGGCTTCGTCCGCCCCGACGGCGGCAGCGCGACGGTCGCCGGGCGGGACGTCACCGGCCAGTCCACGCCACACGTGGCCGAGGCAGGGCTGCGCCGTACGTTCCAGGTGCCCCGCCTCATTCCACAAGCGACGGTACGGGAGAACGTGGAGCTGGGCGTACTGGCGACCCGCCGGGCCGGCCTCGCCGCCACCGTGCTGCGCACGCCCCGACACCGCCGGATCGAGGCCGAGCGGGCGGCCGACGCGACCGACGTGTGCCGCTGGCTCGGGCTCCCCGACGAGGTCATCGACCGCTCCGCGGCAGAGCTGTCCCTCGGCCTCAAGCGGGTCGTGGAGATCGGTCGCGCGGTGATCGCCCGCCCCGCCCTGGTCTGCCTGGACGAGCCGGCCGCCGGCCTCAACGAGGCGGAGATCGAACGGCTCGCCGCCGCCCTCCGCCAGCTCGTGGCGGCCGGCATCGCGGTGCTGCTCATCGAGCACAACGTGCGCTTCGTCCTCGCCGTCAGCGACGACCTCCACCTGCTCAAGGACGGCCGGATCGCCGCCAGCGTCGACCTCACCGCCGACCGCACCGCCCCGCTTCCCAAGGATCTCGCCGACTACCTGGCCTGGGACGACGTCTCCTCCACACCGGCGGCGCCGCGGTGACCACTCCCCTGCCCGACCTGCTCGACCTCCGCGGCGCGCACGCGCTGGTGACCGGCGCGGCGCGCGGGATCGGCCGCGCGGTCGTCGCCCGGCTGCTGGAGGCCGGCGCGCGGGTCACGGCAGTGGACCTGGCGCAATGCCCCGCCGATCTCGCCGGCGCCGCGCTCACCTGGCACCGCGCCGACGTGCGGGACGCGGCGGCCGCCGCCCGGATCGTGGACTCGGCCGGCGGGCTCTCGGTGCTGGTCAACAACGCCGGCGTGTACCCCCTGGCGGCCTGGGACGACGTCGACGACGACGCCTGGGCGGCCGCGCTCGACGTCAACCTCACCAGCGCCGCCCGGTACTCCCGGCTGGCCGGCGACCGGATGCGCCGGAGCGGCACGGCCGGCGCGATCGTCAACGTCTCGTCGGTCGCCGCCGTCCGCCCGGTGCCGATGCTCGTGCCGTACGGCGTCGCGAAGGCGGCCGTGCGGCAGCTGACCCGGGCGCTGGCGGTCGAGTACGCGCCGGCCGGCATCCGGGTCAACACGGTGACCCCGGGCGGGGTACGGACCGAGGGCGCGGCCGTCGCGCGGGAGCAGGCGCGGGCGCGGCCCGACGCCGGCTTCCGGACCGGCGCGCCGCCGCTGGGCGGGCCCGGTACGCCGGACGACGCCGCCCGGGCGGTCCTCTACTTCGCATCGCCGATGAGCCGGTACGTGACCGGCGCCGAACTGGTCGTCGACGGCGGCTCGCTGCTGAGCTGACCGCGTGGATTTCGCCGCTGACCTGACAGCCGTGGATGAGGAGGCACCGGAGATGACGGACGAGGCCCTGGACGAGCGCGTGGCGCGGCTGCTGGACGAGCGCGACATCCTCGCGACGCTCAACGGCTACGCCCACGCGATGGACTACCACGACGAGGCGACCTGGGTCGACGCCTTCACCGAGGACGCGGTCTTCGACGTGGTCGACTCGGTCTCCGGCGTACGCGTGCACCGCGAGGAGGGGCGCGAGGAGCTGGCCCGCTACATCGCCAACTACCCGAGCCCGCCGCCGTACCGCAAGCACGTCATGGTCAACCCCGTGGTGACCGTGGACGGGCGCACGGCGACGGTCCGGGCGTACTGGATCCTGCTCGAACGCATGGCCGGCAAGGGCCTGCCCGAGCTGGTCGCGTTCGGCGCCTACCGCGACCGGCTGGTCAAGCAGGACGACGGCAAGTGGCGCATCGTCGAACGCTTCGGCGACGTGGAGGCCAACGCCCGCGTGCCCTGAGCCTCCCTGCCATAGACAGCTCCCGATATTGTTCAACCCGCCCGCCACCGTGGGTGGCCGCTCAGTACGAGCCGGTGTCCTCCGAGCGGGCCCACGCGGCGCAGGGGTCGCCGTACCGGCCCTTGATGTAGCCGAGGCCCCACTTGATCTGCGTCACCGGGTTGGTCTGCCAGTCGGCGCCCGCCGAGACCATCTTCCCGCCCGGGTATGCCTGCGGGATGCCGTACGCACCGGAGGACGGGTTGCGGGCCTTGTGGTTCCAGCCGCTCTCCTTCGTCCACAGCTTGTCCAGGCAGGGCATCTGGTCGAGTCCGAACCCGCTGCTCAGCAGCAGCGCGCAACCGGTCTTGCGGTTGCCGCTGTAGACGTTGCAGGAGGCCGGGATCGGCCCGGCGAACGGCGGCGGCTCCGCCTTGGCCAGCTCGTCCGCGCGCTTCTTGCGGTTGGCCGCGTCGGTCGCCTTCTGGGCCCGCTGGGCCTCCGTCCGCGCCACGGCGGCCGCCTTCTCCGCCGCGATCCGCTCGGCCTCGCGGTGGCGTGCGGTCGCCGCCGTGTACTCCCGGTGACGCCGCTTGAGGTAGGCGGCCTCCTCCTGGCCGGCGTCGGCGGTCAGCTGCGCGGTAATCTCCCGCCGCCGGTCCTCCCGGTCCTGGCCCAGCTGGTAGCCGCCGCCCACGCCCGCCACGAGCAGCGCGAAGGCCAACGCCCGGATGCCGAACCGGCGCCACAGCCGACCCATGAAGTGGTCCTCCGTCCGGTATGCGGGTACACCGCCGAGGATCCTGTCACAGTCCCCCCGCCCGCGCCTGCCCTCCCCGCGCCACCAGCGAGTACGCCGGTGCTTGGCCAGTCGTCAGCTCAGCGTGACCACCTTCAGGTCGTCACGGTTGCCGTGTTCGATCGCCACCACGCGCTTGCCGTCGGGCGCCACGCTGAGTGCGCCGAAGAGGCCGCCGGCGAGCTTCTGGACCGCGCCGCCTTCCGGGCGGATCAGCCACAGTCCTGAGTCGCCGGAGCGGGCAACGCTCACCACGACCGCGGAGTCGTCGCCGGAGACCGTCGTGGCACGTACGTCGGTGAAGCCGGAGGCGAGCGTCCGTACCCCCTGGTCGGCGACGGTCATCGCGCAGAGCCAGGAGGCGGAGAGGCGCCTGTCGTCGGTGTCGGAGACCCCCGCGGCGGCTCCGGAGGCAAAGAAGTAGAGCCGCTGTCCGGTCGAGTCGACGGCCGGCCACCCCGCGTCGCCCATCGTGGTGCAGTCGAGCTGCCTCCCGAGCCTGAAGTAGGCGTCAGCCCACCAGTGCCTCCCGTCGACGCTCAGCTCGCTCTGGAAGCGGCCCACTCCGCCACCGTTTGCCGGCGCGAGCGACCAGCAGGCGTTGACCTCGTTGCTTCGCGAGACGAATCCTTGGTTGGTCCTCGGATCCCAGGCCACGTGGCTCAGCTTCTCCGGGAAGCGCGCCAGCGAGGCGGTCACCTCGCCGTCGACGACCGTGACCAGTTCGGTGCCGGGCTCCTTGCCGGAGCCGCAGTCGCGAGCCGCGACCATCGTGCCGTCGGCGCCGCGGCTGAAGAACTGGTAGGTCGGCTCGGCACAGGCTTCGCTCGCGAGAGACAGCGGCTCGGGCCGACCACCTGGTCGCTGCCGCCACAGCTCGTCCGGGGCGTCATACAGATCTTCTATGAAGTAGATCCATCCGTCGTTCGACCACGCGACACTCGAAATGGCACGCGGGCTGATCGCTTCAAGAGCGCGGGGGGCCACCGCGCCGCAGCCGGCCACCGCCAGCGTGACGGCACAGAGACAGACCGCCCTCAGCCAACGCGAGCGCCGGACGCCGGCGGTCTTCAGCACGCCGCGCACTCTACCGGCGGAGCGGGGTGGTGGCCGGAGGCCCGGCTCATCACCGGTCGTATGCTGACGGCGTGCGTATCGCGTTCGGGGCCGACGACGACAACGAGACCACCAGGGCGGTGGTCGACTACCTGTCCGGGCTCGGCGAGGTGGTCCGGGTCGGCGCCGACGAGCCGTGGCCGAGGATCGGCGCCGCGGTGGGCCGCGCGGTGACCTCCGGCGCCGCCGAGTTCGGTGTGGTGATGTGCTGGACCGGCACCGGCACCGCCATCGCGGCCAACAAGGTGCCGGGCGTGCGGGCGGCGCTGGCCTGGGAGCCGTGGATCGCCACCGGCGCTCGACTGTGGAACGACGCCAACGTGCTCGCGCTGAGCCTCAAGCGCCTCGCCCCGGATGTCGCCGTCGAGGTGGCCCGCGCCTTCTTCGAAGCACCTGCCCCCGACCCCGACGAGGCCGACAACATCGCCCTGCTGTCCAGATTGGACGTAGACGAGGCGCCCTGACGCCCGTCGCTACTTCAGCTCCCCTTCGAGCAGACCCATCGTGTACTTGTCGAGCCAGCGGCCGTCGCGGCGAAAGACCTCCCGCAGCCGCCCCTCCTCGACGAACCCCACCTTCCGGTAGACGCTCAGCGCCGCCTCGTTCTCCACCACGACGGTGAGCGTCACCTTGTGCAGGCGCATCGCCTCGAAGCCGTACCGGCACGCCGCGCGCACCGCGTCGGTGGCCAGGCCCCTGCCCCAGTACTCCTTCTCGCCCAGGTAGATGTCGAGGTCGGCGCAACCGATCTCGGGCGCCGCGCCGGAGAGGCGGACCAGCCCGACCAGGCGCCGGCCACCGCCCGCTCCCCCGGCTCCGGGGTCAGCCGGCGCCTCGATGCCGAAGAGCACGTCGTCGTATCCGTTACGCGGCCGCTCCTGGAGCCACGCGCGTACCCTCGCGAGCGGCTGCGCGTATCCCGCGTCCATCCACCGCATCACCTCGGGGTCGTGGTTCCACCGCCACAGCGCCTCCGCGTCTTCCGGCTCCATCGCCCGCAGCCGCACCCGCTCACCGGTGACGAACACGCCACTCCCCCGTCCCGTCCCGCGTCTTAGCCGCGCGGCGACAGCCCGAATCTAGAGGATCCGTCGATCCCACAAGACAGATTTTTGGGCTACCGCGACGTCCGCCGCGGTCGAGACCGCCGCTCCCGCAGCCCCACCCTCCGCGCCCCCACAACCCCACCCCTGCCCCCTAATCCGATGACCATGGGATGCGCAACGACATTTCGGGCGAAACCTGCGGCAGACACCATGATCACCGCCGCAGAACCCATGGTCATCCGGCTAGGACCTGGGGGCGCCTGGCGGGCTCGGTGGTGGTGAGCTTTTCCGGGGCGAGGGGGTGACAGGTCGTAAGACCGCTGCGGGCACGCGCCGACAGGTCTACGGTGGTGGGCGATGGCGCCCGAGGATTCGACATGTATGGACTGCGGCGGTCTGGTCACCGCCGAGCGGGTCAGCGCGCACCCCAGCGGCATCACCATCGAATACGGCGAGTGCCTGGCCTGCGGGTCGAGGCTGCGCCGGATACTGGCCTCGGGCATCGACGCGCCGGCGGAGCCGCCCGGGCCGTGGATGGCCATCGCCGCGCCGCGGGCCGCACCCCGCAGGCGGCACCGCAGCCTGACCCGACCCCCGCGAGGCGTCGGCACACGCCGCCCCGGCCGCTAGCCGGGTCGCCCTTCGGAGTCGCTGGCTCGCGGCTGACCAGTGCCCCGCGGGCATCGCCCCGCGCGGGCGAGGTCGGTGGCGCGGGAGACGACCGCGGGCGGCTCAGATGACCCGCCCGCGGTGTCCACTGTGGGCATCTGGTCAGGGGCCGGTCCAGAGGCGGGCGGAGGCGACGCGGGCCAGCCGCTCGAGGATCGCGTCGCTGGCTCCGGTGTACCCGTCGATGCTCAGGCTGAGCGTGTCGCGTCCGCGCCGGGCCAGCAGGAACCCGCTGCTCAGCACGGTCGCCTCGTCGCCGATCCCGGCCACCTGCCGGCTGGTCACGCCGTCGACCGAGGCGAAGTTCTCGATCTGGCGCCGGTGGTCGTCACGGGCCGCCCGCTCGTCCGGATGGCGAGTGGAGTGCATCTCGATCCAGACGTCGTCGCGCCCGGTCCAGATGCACGCGCCGTCCACCGGCGTGCTCTTCTCGACGGCGGGGCCGAGCGGCTCGGCCAGGTCGGCATCGGTCAGCGCCTCACACAGGTAGCTCCCACCACTCGGCGGCGGCGCAGCGCGTTCCGGGTCGAAGATCCGGTCCTTGACCCACCGGCGCTCGTCGGTGAGCCACTCGTACCGCGCCGCCCCGGATGGCTGCTCGTGGAGGTGGTGCATGGTGACGGTGAGCTCGTGCGTGGCCGGCCTGCCGTTGACGGTCAACCGGACGGTGATCGTGAGGACCACCACGTCGGCGTCGCTCGTGTTCGCCCGGCTCCGGGTCACGTAGAAGGGGAGGCGGACGTGCTCACCGGCGGCGACGTTCATGATCTTGTCGCGGAGGGCGTCCGGTGGCGTGTCGTACTCCACCGGGAAGACCTCGGCGCCTCGCTCAAGGGTCACGACGGGCGCCTGGGTGAAGTAGTCCTCGCCGTGCACGGCGATGTCTTCGGAGAAGGCGTCGTCGCCGGGGAGCGGTATCCAGCGATTGCGCCAGTCGGAGGTGTCGCACTGGACGATCGTCTTCGCGGTCGGCGGGCGGCGTCCGGTCACCGCGACGGCCACGTCGTCGACCCTGATCTGGAGCAGCCGGTTGGCGGTCAACCGGAGATCGACCCGGCCGGTGTTGATCGCCGCCGGTCCCTGCTCGGCCGCCCATCCCAGCAGCGCCTCGCAGCTGTCTGGCGTGGGAAGCCGCTCGGGCGACGTGATCGCCTGCTCCAGTACGGCCGTGCGGACGGGCAGCAGCGGGGCGGCGACGGCGTAGTCGGCCGGCGGCGAGGCGGTCGGGGCCGGCGCGGTTTCGGTCGCGGCGGGCGGCTCGGCCCCGTTGGCGACGACCACGGCACCGGTCACCGCCGCGGGCGTCACCAGGATGAGGACGACGAGCCAGCGCGGCAGCCTCCGGGCGCTCATGCCGGCCTCACCCTCGGACGGACCGGCAGTCGGCGCCGCACATGTCCCGGACCGGGACCTGGCGCAGCGCCCGCGTGGAGTACTCGTAGGCGCTCGCGTACCGGGCGCTGGCGGCCGTCACCCGAAACTGGTCGGGGGCGCCGATCGGCGTGTCATGGGTCTCGCCGTCGCTGACGTGCCGCATCACGGCCGACCAGACCACGTCGTGTGCCCTGGTGTGCCCAGCCATGCGCAGCCGCATCTGCTCGCCCGGCTTCAGCGTCATGCCGTACCGGTCGAGGTAGTGCGTGGTGCTCGGCTCGTCGCCGGACGTGGTGCGCGCCTCCAGGTCGGCGGTGTCGAGCGCGAACCCGATCGGCACCGGCGGGTCCTCCCCGCCGCCTCCGCCCGGCGCCACGCGGAGGATGGCCCCGGCCAGGGGATCCCGCCGTGGCGTCTCGACGATCGCCCGGATGCTCGTGATCGTCAGCGACCGCGAGCCGACGTTCTCCACGGTGACCACGACAACTCCGGCGCGTAATGCCACCGCATCGGCCGCGCGGATCTCCTCCGGGTCGCCTTCTCCGAGCGGCGGCGACGAATTCGCGAATGCCCACAACGAACCCTCGATCGGATCGAAGCCGCCGTCGTCGTCGACGGTGACCTTCACCGCGGACTCGCCGTTCGATTCGCCGACCCCGCCGGCTGCCGCGTTGTAGATGATCGGCAGCCCGAAAGCGACAATCGCGGCCAGGACTCCACTCGCCGCGAGATATCCGATCACCGCCCGGAGCCGCCCGCGCCCGGACGTGCTCGCCGCCTCGGTGCCGCTGGCCTGCGCAGATGCCGGCGGCGCCACGCGACCCTTCCTGGTCTGTCGACGGCGTCCCACGAGATGCGGCCTCCGGACGAAAGGTGGCGCGGTGAATGACGGCCAAGCCTATGGCCCGCTTCGTTCGCCACATGTCGGCTTCGGGACAGCCGTCGACACATTCGCTGTTTGGCCGGGTAACCATCGGCCAAACGTGGACCGATCCGCCTCTTTTCGATCGCGGCCGCCATTCAATGCGACGAGGCCGCCCTGCTAGCCGGGCTTCTCGCGGAAATCGCGCGCCATTTCAGCGCGCGGTCACCTGCGATTGTCGCCGGGGCGGTCGCGGTGGCGGGCGGCGCTGGTGCCACGCCGGCCGAGGCCGTGACTCACCGGGCACGGCTCGCGGTGGCGACCCCGGTTGGGCGGTCCGAGCCGAAAGGGAAACGCCGGTCCGGGCTTCCCCTCGCCCTCCGCGTCCGCCGGCATGTCATCTCGATCGCCCATCCGTACCCCCCTCGGCCCGCCTCCATCGTGGACCGGAATCGAGCCGGCCGGTCGCACAGGCGGTGCGTCCCGGACCGCGGGAGATATGCGGTGACGAGCCAGTCAGCGGCGCGGAAAAGGACACCGTCCGATGTGGTGCCCGGGCCGGTTCAGGTCCGCTCCCGCCGGGCACGGTGGTTGGCGTACTTGCGGGCGGCGAAGCCGTGCGCCTCGGTCAGCAGGGTAAGCACCGCCGGCAGGGTCGCCTCGCCGGGGTTGACCACGCAGACCCAGTACTGGGCGGCGTAGTGCGGATGCGGCAGGAGCGTGTCCTCCGCCGCGTAGTCGTACCCGGACTCCAGGACGCCGGCGGCATCCCGGACGGTCGGTGGGTCACCGAGGAGCGCGGTGTACGTCGCCTTGGTCACCCCGATGTTGAGCCGGTAGGCGCCGGGCCGGTCGAGTTTGGACACGCTGTCGTAGTGGTCGCCGGTCACGATCGTGGCGAACGGCATCTGCCGCTCCGGCGGGAGGTCGCCGTCCGGGTCGTAGAGGAAGAACGTGTCCCCGTTCGCCTCCGCCTCCCGGACCCCCGCGAACTCCGCCCTGATCTGCCGCCTCATCTCCTCTGCTCGCATCCTTCAAGTGTTCCATTCAACTCCTGATTGAGGCTTTACGAGACAGGCACGCGCTGGTGGCCGCCCAGCCCGCAACTGCCCAGTCGATAGATCCGGTATCCGGCGACCTCCTCGACCCGGGCCGGCTGGCCGCGTGCGGCGAGCCGCTCGGCGAGGGCCCGATCGATCGGGGAGCCGACCGGCAGCGCGTACGCCGGTTCGGGGTGGGCCGCGACGATGTCCCGGTATCGGCGGTAGCGGTCCAGCCGGGGCGCAGGTCGGGTTCGAGCGTGCCCATGTAGTGCTGGCCGTAGAAGTACACGAGCCACCGGACAGCATGACGACCACGCCCGCACCACTCCTCTGTGGAGAAACTGGGCGCGCCGCCACCTACCTAGAGCACGCTGGTGCCGGGAAGGTTGAAGCCGCGGCGGGATCTTTGTCTTTCCGCGATCCTCCGTCCGCAGTGGACGCAGTGCTTGGTCCTAGGCGGCGCTACGGTCCGAGCGCCAGGGCGAGCAGCCCGGCGCCGAGGCAGCCGGCCTCGTCGCCGAGCGCCGCGCCCACGATCCGCGGCTCACGCTGAAACGTCAGCCGCTCCCGCAGCGCCGCCCGCAGCGGCCCGAGCAGCGCCTCCCCCGCGCGGGAGAGCCCGCCGCCGAGCACCACGACCTGCGGGTCGAGCAGCGCCTGGACGGTGAGCAGGCCGTCGGCGAGCGCCTCCACCGCGTCCCGCCACACGGCCGCCGCGGCGGGGTCGCCGGCCGCGGCGCGGGCCACCACCTCGGGCGCCGGCCGGCCCGCGCGCCGGGCGATCGCGGCGGCGGACGCGACCGCCTCGAGGCAGCCCCGCGCACCGCAGCCGCAGCGCGGGCCGCCCGGGCGCACGACCACGTGCCCCAGTTCGCCCGCCGCGCCGGCGCCGGCCAGCACCGCCCCGCCCGCCACGTAGGCGGCGGCGATGCCCGTGCCGACCGGCACGAACAGCACGTGGTCCGCGTCCCGCCCGGCGCCGAGGCGGGCCTCGGCCAGAGCGCCACCACGCACGTCGTGGCCGAGCGCCGCGGGCACCTCCAGGCGATCGGCGACAAGATCACGCAGGGGTACGGAGGCGAGTGGCACATTGGCCGCCTTCACCGCGACTCCCAGTTCCTCGTCGACGACGCCCGGCACCACCACGCCGGCGGCCCGCGCCGTCCAGCCGCCCGCCCGCGCCCGGCCGGCGAGCGTTCCGGCGAAGTCCAGGATGGACGCGACCACGGCGGGCTGGCCGCGCCCGGCCCCGGTGGCGCGGCGGGCGCGGTGCCGCACCACACCACCGGGGCCGACGAGCGCGCCCTTGATGTCCGTACCGCCGACGTCGAGCGCGACGACGACGCCGTCGGTCACCTGACGGTCACCGTGTGCAGCAGGTCGTTGTAGCCGGTGGCGGGCTGCCAGACGCCGGTGTTGGCCAGGCGGAGGGCGTACTCGGGGCGGCTGGCCAGGCCGGATCGGGGGTCGGGGAGGTTGAGCAGCAGCCGGTACGAGCCGGCGGGTACGCCTGAGAGCGAGACGCTCTGGCTGACCGTGGTCGTGGTGCCGGCGGCCCAGCGGCGCGGGTCGGCACTGAGCGGTCGCTTGTAGACGGTACCGGTGGCGGTGTTGCGCAGCACCAACTCCAGCCCACGCGGGTTGAACGGCGCCGCCCAGCCCACGTTCCGCACGCCGAACTGGACCGCCAGACTGCCGCTCGCCGAGGCGGGGTACGTGCCCTGGGTGAGCTGGAAGCGGTGGCCGAGGTTGCGGCGCACGTCCGCCATGCAGCCGCCGCTGCTCCATCCGTTGAGGACCTCGGCACGGTAGTCGATGTTGAGGTAGTTCCAGTGGAACTGGCCCAGCTCGGCGAGCGCGGTCGGGCACTGCGAGCGGGGCGGGTTGGGCTGGCAGGTCTCCCCGCCCATCGGCAGCCACTGCGTCTCCGCCGCCAGGTAGGGGTACTCCACCGCCGTGTTCTCGTACGTGCCGAGGTCGTCCGGGCTGGCCAGGAAGCAGTCGTTGTGGTGGCCGAGGCGGGCGACCGCGCTGCCGTTGTACGCCTGCCCGGAGCCGAGCGCGCTCGTGCCGTACATCGTGCGCTTGAACTTGGGCGTGCGGAGCTGGACCATCCGGTTGGTCGGCAGCACGCTCAGCAGCTTGTCCACCACCGCCTTGCGGTTGGCCCAGTCGGTCGCGCTGACCGTGCCCTGGTTGCCGAAGTTCTGCGTGTAGTACCACTCGCCCCACGCGCCGACGAAGCCAGCCTGCACCACGTGGATGACGTCGCTGTTGGCGTTGAGGTACGGCGCGAGCTGGTCCAGGTGCTGCACGACCCGGCTGAGCGGGGCGTCGTCGCCCGCGGTGGAGGTGGTGTACGCGAACCGCAGGATCATCTTGAGTCCGGCCGCGCGCACGGTGTCCGCCTGCTGCTGGAACTGGGCGAGGGCGGCCGCGCTGATCGGGGCGTTCCGGAACGCGGCGAGGTAGAACACGCACATGACCAGCGTGATCTGCTGGCTGGTGCGGTAGCTCTGGAGCGTGGCGAGGCTGAAGTCGTTGGTGTCGCAGTCGCCGGTGTGGTGGTAGAGGCCACGCTCGGGGTTGGCGAAGTCGGTGGCGTCGGCCTGGTAGGTGACCGTGCCGCCGCCCTCGCCCGATCCGCTGTAGACGTGCGTGTACCTCGCCGAGGTGTCCAATGGAGACTCGGTCTGGAAGACGAGGTCGGCGTCGTTCGGCGTGGCGGTCTCGCCGAGGTCGGCGCGGTTGACCGTCCACGTGGCGGTGCCGCCACCGCCGGTGTGGGTGACCGCGGTGACGGCGTTCCACGCCCAGCCACCGCCGCCGTGCCGGTAGAGCGTACCGTTCTCCAGCAGGTAGTCGGCGCCCACGCCGGCGGTGGCGAAGCCGGTGGCCGGGTTGCGGTCGGTGTCCACGTAGACCCGAAGCCAGGCCGGTCCGCCGGTGTACTGGTAGCGGTAGGTGACCGTGGTGGCGGTGTTGGTCGCGGACTGGCCGGTGATGGCGGCGTGCGCGGGCGGTGCGCCGAGCGCCACCGTGCACAGCAGGACCGCGAGGACGGCGGCGGTCACGCGTTTCGGGGACATCGCGTTCTCCTTCAGACGGTGGCGACCGGGAAGGGGTCGGGGGTGGCCGGGAGCCGCTCGCCGGCCAGGTTGTTCTTGAGGTAGCCGAGGCGGATCCGGCGGCCGGGGGTCAGGCCGAGCGCGGCGAGCGGGATGGCGGCCTCGACGGTCGTGTCGTTGCGTACGAAGGTCATCGCGCCAAGCGGGGTCCACGACCAGCCGGTGCCGTTGTGCCGGTACAGGTTGGCGTTCTCCAGCATGTACTCGGCGCCGGAGGGGTTGCTCCAGCCGCTGGCCGCGTATCCGGTGGCGGGGTTGTTGTCGGTGTCGAGGTGAAACTGGCCGAGCACGTTCAGCCCGGTGCCGCGCACGAGCAGGTACAGCGTGGTGCCGTTGCTGGTCATCGAGAGCGACTGCACGGTCGAGCCGCCGGTCAGCAGTGGGGTGATGCCGGCCCAGTCGGCCGGCGAGCCGTCGACCGTGATGATGCCGGAGGGCGGCACCGACGGGCTCGGCGTGGGTGTGCGCGAAGGCGTGGGAGAGGGCGAGGGCGAGGAGGTGGGCGAGGGGCGTGGCGTGGTCGGGTTCGGCGTCGGGTTCGAGGTGCCGCCGGGTACGAAGAACCGCACCGACTGCCCGCCGAAGTTGGCGACCCGGAACCAGGTCCAGATCTCGCGCCCGGCCATGGACGGCGGGAAGATGTAGCCGCGGCCGAACTCCAGCTCAGCCCGCGTGCCGGACTGCACGACCCGCACCGGCCAGCCCCGGTTGCCCGGCGCGGCCGGGCTGCCGAAGCGGAAGACGTCCCCCTGACCGGCCACGTGCGGCAGCAGGTACGCCTGGTTGAGGTTTTCCAGGTAGACGCGGGCGTCCGGGGAGGTGGGCCAGAAGGGCTGCCATCCGGATGGGCCGTCCCGGTCGTAGTCGAAGTAGATCATCTCCTGGGCCAGGCTGAGCGCCTGCTTCGCCTCGACCATCATGAAGAACCGGTCGCCGGCGAACTTCGTGTACACCTTGGTGATGCCCTTGGCGTTGGCGCCGGCCGGATCGTGGAAGACGGGCGTCTCGGCGGCCCACTCCCCCGTGTCGCCGTCGGCCACGAAGCCGCCGAAGAGGTTGGTGGGATGCGCGCCCGCCTGGCCCGGCGCGGCCAGTCCTCGGGCGTCGAGCCAGTTCTTCGCGTCGTCGTAGACGGCGGAGTTGAAGTGGTTGGCTCCGGAGACGTCGTAGCCGAGGTAGCCGGAGTTGACGACCACCTCGTTCATCCACTTCTGCGTCCCGCTGGCCGGCACGCGGAAGTCGATTATGGCGATGTTGAAGCCGTCCGTCCGGTTGGCCTGGGCGTTCATGTACGTCTTCCAGAAGCCGCCGAAGTTGTCCCGGTGCCGGTAGCCGGCCGAGCCGGGATTGGCGTTCCAGTTCGTCTCGTAGCCGGGGCTGCTGTCGTAGAAGCCGGGGATGTAGGTGTTGTAGTACCAGGACTCGGTGACGAAGACGTTGATGGCGCGGCGGTAGCGGTCGGCGAAGCGGGACGTGCCCTCGTCGGGGTTGAAGTACCAGTAGCCGCGGTTGGCGGCGACCACCTTGCTCGGGTCGACCGCCTTGATCTTCTCGACCAGGTCGATCATGCCGCCGGCGGTGAAGCCGAAGTTGCCGCGCGGCCCCCACGAGACGCCGGGACCGGCGCCGCCGACCGGGTCGGGCGTGTCCACGGTGTCCAGGAAGACGCCGTCGTAGTCGCCGTCGTGGACGATCTTGTCGACCTGGTAGGTGACGAACCGCTGCCACGCCGGGTCGCCGCCGTTGATGTAGCCGCCGCCGTACGTGCGGTTGACGTCGACCGTGCCGTCGCCGTCGCGCCAGTAGCCTCCGTAGAGGTAGCGGCTGTCGCTGACCCAGGTGCCCTGCTGGTCGAGGTACCACGGCATCACCCCGCGGTTGCGCCAGGTGAGCCGGTTGCCCCACGAGGAGTAGTTGGCCGCGATGCCGAGCCCGGTGTATCCCGCGTAGCCGTCGTCGTACGTGCCGTCGGGGCTCGCGCCGCCCTCCACGTCGACGTATCCGCCGGAGGCGTTGTAGCTCCACGGGTTGGGGCCGTGCAGCGGGCCGGACGGTCCACTGTAGCCGGCGGGCAGCAGGCCCAGCTCGATTCCCTCCTGGACGGTCATGTGGCCGCTGTGCCCGGGGATGATGGTCGGCAGCATCTCGCCGACCGAGATGTAGCCGAGCACGATGACGTCGTCGGCGGTGCCGAGCACGCCGTCCAGCCCGCGCTTGATCTCCTGCACCTGGGCACTGGTGACCGACTCGAAGTAGAAGTGGTCGGCGGCCACGCTGAGCACGCGCAGGGTCGGTTCGAGCACGACCAGGTCGTACCCCTTGAGCTGGTTGGTCTTCGCCTGGTCGAGCTGGCCGTACCAGAACGCGGTGCGACTGTGCTGGTTGAGCGTGGGGACCTTGCCGTAGAACGGGGTGCGGCCGATCTCGAAGTCGGCCGCGCCGGCGGGTCCGGCGGTCACCAGCCCGATCGTGGCCACCAGCAGCACGCCGCCGAGCAGCGCGATGGTCTTGCGAAGCACGGCTCCTCCTCAGTGGACGTCGACGACGGGGCTGTAGTACTCCGGCGAGCTGCCGGCACCGTGGAAGACGACGCGGTGCGGCGCGGGCGCCAGCGCGACCGGGATCTCCCATGCGTACCGACCGTCCACCGAGGAGACGAGCGGGCTCGGGCCGTCCACCGGTGTCCAGCTCCAGCCGGTGCCGGTGTGGCGGTAGAACCAGCCGTTCTCGATGAGCAGGTCGGCGCCGACGCCCGCGGTGGCGAAGCCCGTGGCCGCGTCGCTGTCGGTGTCGACGAAGACGTGGTGGAAGTCGAACGGCAGGTTGAACGTGGCCGCGTAGGTGACCGCCGTGGCGCCGATCGTCCCGCCCTCGTCGGTGATCGGGTCGCCGGTGGGCACGGTGGTGGTGACGGTGAGCGGGCCGGCGGCGGGCGAGGTGTTGCCGCTGGCGTCCCGGGCGACGACCGTCACCGCGTACGTGGTGCCCGGCTCCAGCCCGCTGATCGGCACCTCAGGCTCGGCGCCGGCCAGCCACGCCGGCAGCGCGAGCAGCCGGGCGCCGTCGAGGTGCACCTCGTACCCGACGACGTCCCGCTCCGGCACGGCGGTCCAGGCCAGGCGCGCGTGGGCGACACCGGTGTCGGCGGCGCGCAGCCCGGCCGGCGCGGCGGGCGGGCGCGGATCGGGCCGGGCAGTGGTCACCGGGACCGCGCGGCTGGGGGCGGAGGCGTTGCCGGCCCGGTCGCGGGCGACCACGCTGACCTGGTGCCGCCGCCCGGGGTCCAGCCCCCGGATCGTGGCCAGCGGCTCCGCGCCGAGCGTGCCGGCGACCCGGACGCCGTCGACCAGCACGTCGTATCCGGCGGCGCCTCCGGTGGCCGGCAGCCAGGCGAGCGTCACCTCGGTCGGGGTGACCCGGATCGGGAGGGGCGCGCCGGGCGCCCGAGGCGGCACGCGGTCCGGGCTCGCGGCGGCGGCGAGCTGGCGCTGCCAGTACTCCTCCGGCGGCAGGCTGTCCCACGGGTTGGCGAGCACGTCCGGCGTGACGTAGACGTAGCCGGCGTTGCGCCGCTCGCTCAGCCGCATCGCCTCGTCGAGCCGCTCCAGCGTGCCGGTGGCGTGTACGAGGTGCCACAGCCGGCGCGGGTCCAGCGCCCGGTGCCACGCCGGCGGTTCCCACTCCACATAGGACTCGTATGTGCCCTCGAAGGTCAGGATCACGTCACCGATGTCCGCGTAGCAGCGCTCGGTCCCGATGCCCGGGTTGATGACGGTGAACGCGCCCCGGTGCCACGCCCTGGTGTGCTCGTCCAGCGCCCGGTAGGTGCGGGCGTACGCGCCGTCCGGGCCGCAGACGTTCTGCACCTCGTCGAAGAAGACGCCGCCGAGCCCGTCGCCGCCGTAGAGCCGGTACCAGGTCTCGATGTCCTGCTGCACCTGAGCGGACCAGGCGGCCGGCGTGGTCTCGCCGAGGCGCGTGGCCCGGCCGGTCGTACCGAGGTACCCGGTCGGCACGTAGCCCAGCACGGTCACGCCCGCCGCCCCCGCCGCGGCGATGGCGGCGGCGTAACCGGGGTCGCGGGTCTTGCCCGGACCGGAGAACGGGTTGGCGACCGCGATGCCGGTGCCCTGCGCGGTGAGCCGCTGCCAGAGAGCGGCGCCGTCGCCGCCGGGGTAGAAGTACGCCGGTACGGCCAGCCGCTGCCCCACACCGCCGGTCGTGGCGGCGGCCGGGGCGGGCATCGCGAGGGGCGCTACGACGAGGGCCAGCGCGGCGGCCAGAAGGCGCGCGCGACCGCGGCCATGCCTACGGGACATGGTCGGCTCCGTTTCTGTCTTCAGTCAGCCCTTGTTGCCGCTGAGCGTGATGCCTTCGATGAAGTGGCGCTGCATCACCACGAAGACCGCGATGACCGGCAGCGACGCGAGCAGCGAACCGGCCATGAGCACCGGGTAGTCGGTCTGGAACTGGCCCTGCAACGAGGCGAGCCCCGCCGACAGCGTCATCTTCTCCGGGTCGGTGTTGACGACCAGCGGCCAGAAGAGGTCGTTCCAGGACCACAGGATCGTGAGGATGGCGAGCGCCAGCAGGCCGGGCTTGGCCAGCGGGAGCATGACGGACCAGTAGATGCGCAGCGGCGAGGCGCCGTCGAGCCGGGCCGCCTCGTCGAGCTCCTTGGGCAGCCCGAGGAAGAACTGCCGGAGCAGGAACACGCCGAACGCGCTGAACAGCCCGGGGACGATCAGCGCCGGGAGCGAGTTGAGCCAGCCGAGGTCCGCCATGATCTCGTACTGCGGGATGACGAACAGCGGCGGCGGCACCATGAGCACCGAGAGGAAGACTCCGAAGAGGAGGTTGCGGCCGGGAAACTGCAGGCGGGCGAAGGCGTACGCGGCCATCGAGCAGAAGAGCAGCTGCCCGGCCGTACGCCCGAGGGTCATCAGCACGGTGTTGAGGAACTGGTCGCCGAAGGGCAGCAGCTCGAAGACGCGGCCGTAGTTGGACCAGCGCCAGTCCGGCACGAGCGTCGGTGGTACGCGGGAAGCGCTGGAGAGCGTCTTGACCGAGGTCAGAAACTCCCACACGAACGGGATGACCATCAGCGCGGCGCCCACCACCAGGACCGCGTGCGTGCCGGCGTGCCGTCTACCCATAGTGGACCCACCTCTTCTGGAGCCGGAACTGCACCGCGGTCAGCACCACGATCAGCAGTAGCAGCGCCATCACGATGGACGCCGCGTAGCCTCGGTCGTTGGTGTGGAACGCCTTGTCGTAGAAGAGCGCCACGACCGTCTCGATTCGGGGGTACGCGGGGTTGCTGCGGGCCGACTGGCCGCTGCCGCCGATGACGTACACGAGGTCGAAGAGCTGGAGTGAGCCGATCACCGAGATGACCGAGACGAAGAAGATGGACGGGGAGAGCAGCGGCAGGGTCACCTTGCGAAACTGGGCGAGCGGGCCGGCCCCGTCGATCGACGCCGCCTCGTAGTACTCCCTCGGGATCGCCTGCATGCCGGCGAGGAAGATGACCAGGTTGTAGCCGAGACTGGTCCAGATGCCGACCGCGGCGAGGGCGTAGAGCGCGGTGGCCGGATCGGCGATCCAGTGTGGACCCTCGATGCCGACGAGTGAGAGCAGGTAGTTGATGAGGCCGTACTCGCCGTTGTAGAGCCATCGCCACACCATCGCGACGGCGACCGGCATCGTGACGACCGGCAGGAAGAAGAGCGTGCGGTACACCGAGACGCCGCGCAGCCGCCGCCGGTTGAGCAGCGCGGCGAAGGCGATGGCGATCGGGATGCCGAGCAGGCCGAGCCCCGTGTAGAGCGCGGTGTTGCCGAGCGCCCGCAGCACCTCACCGTCACCGGCGAGCGTGCGGTAGTTGTCCAGCCCGATCCACTCGTGCCCGCCGAACGGTCCCCACTCCGTGAACGAGAAGTAGGCGGTCTGCACCACCGGCCACAGGTAGAAGACCGCCAGCCCCAGCCCGGTGGGGGCGATCAGCAGGTATCCCCACAGCGCCTCGCTCCCCCGCCGCCGCCAGGGCCGCGGCCGGCGCGGGCGCCCGGGTGCGGGCACCGCGGCGGGTTCGACCCGCGCGGTGCCCGACTCGGCGACCACCATGCTTACCACGCTCCGTCGCTCGGCGCTCGTCCACCGGCGTGGTCAAGGACCGTAGCCTCGCGACTCCCGCCCTGCGCCAACCACGCTCCGTCGCTCGGCGCTCGTCCACCGGCGTGGTCAAGGACCGTAGCCTCGCGACTCCCGCTCATCTGGTCACTCACTCCTTCGCCAGCAGCGCGTTCATGTCGGTGGCGAGCGCCTTCGCGGCGGTGTCCACGTCGACCGCGCCGCTGTACGCCTGGGTCAGGTGCTTCGCCTCGGCCTCGTTCCACGCCGCCGTGTTGCGGGAGACCGGGTACGGCACCGCGTACGCGACCGCGTCGAGGAAGAGCTGCACCTTGAACTGCGCGTTGGCGGTGGCCCACGCGGTCTGCGTGCCGGTGTACGCCGGGATGGGCCCCTTGCGGCCCAGGATCTCGGCGGCCGGCTGGGAGCCGAGGAACCGCACGAACTCCCACGCCTGGTCGGGATGGGCGGTCTTGGCCGAGACCACGTTGGCGAGGCCGTGGATGATTGTTGCCTTCTTGACGCCGGCCGGCAGCGGTGCGACGTCCACTCTGGACTTGGTGTACTCGTTCTTGGAGAACTCGGAGACATTCCACGAGCCGCCCCAGTACATGGCGAGCTTGCCCGACTCGAAGAGCTGCAACGGCTGAGTGTCCGTCATCGTCTTGAGGTCGGGCGACTGCTTGGCCGCGATGAGGTCGGTCCAGAAACGCAGGCCCTCGATGGTCGCCGGCTGGTCGTAGCCGGAGGTCTTGCCGTCGGGCGAGATGACCTGTCCGCCGGCCTGGTAGATGGTGTTGTAGTAGTACTCCTGGCCGGAAAGGTTGGCGCCGACCGCGTACACGCCCTTGGCCGGGTCGGTCAGCTTCGCCGCGGCGGCCTTGAAGTCGGCCCACGTCCAGTCGTCGGCGGGATAGGCCACCTTCGCCGCGTCGAAAAGCTCCTTGTTGTACCAGACGCCGACGGTGTCGAAGTCCTTCGGCAGGCCGTACACCTTGCCCTCGAACGTGTACAGGTCTACCAGCGGCTTGGGGTAGACGCCCAGGTCGAGCCCTGCCTCGCCGATCCGGTCGGAGAGCGGCATGAGCACGCCGTTGTCGGCGTAGAGCTGGATGTTGGGGCCGTTCATCCAGAACACGTCCGGGGCGGCTCCCCCGGTCACCGCCGCCCGCAGCTTGGTCCAGTAGTCGGCCCACGGGGTCATCTGCACGTCGATCGCGACGGTGGGGTGCTCCTTGGTGAACGCCGCGGCGAGCTCCTCCATCACGGGCACCTGGTTGACGTCCCACACCGCGTAGGAGAGCGTCACCGGGCCGTCGGCGTCGCCGGCCGAGTCGTCGCCGCACCCCGCGGCGGTGAGGGCGAGCGCGGCGGCCACCAAGGCGGTGAGCCCCAGCCGCACTGGTCTGGACATATGGCGTACCCCTCTCGAGCGAGAGACTCAGGTCACATCGGATACCCCACTATTAATAGTCTCCTTCATAAGTCTGTCAAGGCTGATCTCTGCGACGAATCGATGAACGGGCGGCGCGGGGGGCGCCCCCAGGGCCGGGCCGGCGGCAGCGCGCTCAGCGGCCGGGTGCCGCCGGCGCGGCCAGGCCACTGCCCGGGTTGAACAGGTGCAGCTCCAGGTGGTCCAGCGCGTGCCTCACCGCGCCCAGCGCCACCGCGTCCTCGGCCAGCGCCGACTGGACCACCTCGGGCGTGCGGATGCAGCGCTTCTCCAGCTCCCGGCGGAACGGTTCGAGGATCACGTCGGCCGAGCGGGAGAAGCCGCCGCCGAAGACGACGAGCTGCGGGTCGAGGGCGAGCACCAGCGCGGAGGCGCCGAGGGCGAAGTCCTTCACGTACCGCCGGACCGCCGTCAGCGCCCGCCGGTCACCTTCCCGCGCGGCCGCGAAGACCAGCCCGGCGACGTCGTCGGGATCGGTGCCGGCGGGCGCGCCGGACCAGCCGCGCAGGTGCTCCTGCGCCCGGATCCAGCCCAGCTCGGGCAGCGCACCGATCTCCCCGGACGCGCGGGCGAAGCCCCGGTGCAGCCGCCCGTCGATGATCAGGCCGGCGCCGGTACGCAGGCCGGCGAGCAGGTAGACCACGTCGCGGGCGTACCGGGCGACGCCACGCCAGGTCTCGGCGAGTGCGGCCAGGCGGCTGTCGTTCTCCACCAGCACCGGGCCGGAGACCAGGCGGCTGATGTGCTCGGCCAGGTGCAGCCCGGTCCACTCGGGCAGCGCCACGGAGAGCACGACGCGGCCGGCGTCGTCGACGAGCCCGCTGGTCGCGACCGTCGTCGCCCACATCTCCGCGCCGGTGCGGCCGGCGCCGGCCAGGCATTCGGCGACCACCTTGTCGACCACGGCGAGCCGCTCGGCGCGCCCGACCGCGGGCGAGACCGGCTGCCGCTCGCTGTGCCGGATCTCGCCGTCGAGGTCGGCCACGAGCGCCCGCACGGTGTGGCCGCCGATGTCGACGCCGAGGACCCAGCCGGCGTCGGCCCGGAAGCGGTATCGCCGGGCCGGCCGCCCCATCGAGCCGGCCGCCGGGTCGACCTGCTCGACCCAGCCCTGCGCCTCCAGCTCGCGCACCACGTCCTCGGTGGCCGGGCGGGACAGCCCCGCGGCGCGGGCCATCTCGGTCAGCGTGCGCGGCGGCTGGTGGCGCAGCGCGTGCACCACCGCGAGCGTGTTGAGCTGTCGCAACCTCGAAAGATCCCCGCCGGCGAACTGTCCGCTCACGTGCGTACCCCTTGACGTTCCGGCCTCGCGTGCCTACTAATGATGGATAGTTTCTAAAGTAGCCCACGGGAGGCACGCAGATGACTGTAGACGGGGTACGGCTGGTCGTGGCGGGCGCCGGGGTGCGAGGGCTCGTGTACGCCCGCTGTGCGGTCGCCACCGGGCGCGCCCGCGTGGTCGCCGTCGCCGAGCCGGACCCGGGGCGCCGTGGCCGGTTCGCCGCCGAGTTCGGCATCCCGCCGGAGCACGCGTACACGGACTGGCGCGACCTGGCCGCCGCCGGGCGCGTGGGCGACGCCGTCGTGGTCGCCACGCAGGACCAGATGCACGCCGACCCCACCGTCGCCTTCGCCGAGCTGGGCTATCACATCCTGCTCGAGAAGCCGATGGCCACCACCGAGGCCGACGCGCTGCGCATCGCCGCCGCGGTCGAGAAGGCCGGCGTCATCTTCGCGGTCTGCCACGTCATGCGGTACACGCCGTACTCGGCGACGCTCAAGGGGCTGCTCGACGGCGGGGCGATCGGGCGGCTGGTCAGCGTGCAGCACCTGGAGCCGATCGGCTGGTGGCACTACGCGCACTCGTTCGTCCGCGGCAACTGGAGCAACAGCACCACCTCCGCCCCGCTGCTGCTGACCAAGTCCTGCCACGACATCGACTGGCTGCTGTACCTCTTCGGCGCCGCGCCGACCCGGGTCAGCTCCTTCGGCGGGCTCAGCCACTTCCGACCCGAGCACCGGCCGGAGGGTGCCACCGACACCTGCCTGACCTGCCCGGTCGAGCCCACCTGCCCGTACTCGGCGCCCCGGCTGTACCTGTCCTGCCTCGGCGACCCGAGCCGCGAGTTCTGGCCGCTCTCCCCGGTCACCGCCGACCCCACGCCAGAAGGGGTCGAGGCGGCGCTGCGCACCGGGCCGTACGGCCGCTGCGTCTACACCAGCGCCAACGACGTCGCCGACCACCAGGTGGTCTCGATGGCCTTCGCCGACGGTGCCACCTGCTCGTTCACGCTGACCGCGTTCACCCCGCAGGAGGGGCGCCGCACGCGGCTGTTCGGCACGCACGGGTACATCGACGGCGACAACACGCTGCTGCACGTCACCGACTTCCGGACCGGCGAGCGGCGCACGATCGACACCGGCGCGACGGCCGGCGCCACCGCCGGCGACGGCCACAACGGCGGCGACACCGCCATCACCGACGCCTTCCTGGCCGCGGTCGCGGAGGGCGACCCCGCGCTGGTCCCCTCCGACGCGACCTCCAGCCTGCTGAGCCACCGTGTGGTCTGGGCCGCCGAGCGGGCCCGCACCACGGGCACGATCGTCGACCTGCCCGTGCCAAGCTAGGGCCGACCGGGCGCCACGCCCGCGCTCGCGCGCTCCCGGCGGCGACGGCCGGTGCACGCTGCTCTTCGAGGTGCCGGACACCGCGGCGCGGCAGGTGCCCGGCGACCCCGCCCCGGCCGAGCGCCCCGGCGACGACCGCTGGAGCGCCTTCCGCGAGGCGGGCGCGCTCGTCGAGGCGCTGCGCGAGGCGGAGGCGGACCCGGAGCACGGGCACTGGATCTATCTGCGGCTGGCGACGACCGCGACCGGCGGGCGCGGCGGCTGGCGCCCTAGCGGTGCGCGCGCTGGCGCAGCCAGCCGCCGGCCAGGGCCGCGGCCACGCAGGTGAGCGTGAGGGTGACGGTCAGCATGGCCACGCCGACCGGCCACAGGTTGGCGCCGATCACCTCGGCGACCGCCATCCGCCAGCCGGAGAGCACCACGAGCGCGAGCACCACGCCAGCGGCCCCGAGCACCGGGCGGCCGCGCCAGGCCAGCCAGCCCGTGCCGGCGGCCGCCGTGGCGTGCACGAGGACCCAGTCGAACGCGCCGTTGGGGTCGCGGTAGCTGTCCGGGGTCGGCCCCGGCACCACCGACCAGTCCCATCCCATCACCAGCCGCCAGACCGCCACCGTGGCGACCAGCACGAGCGCGACCTCGACCAGCCCGGCCCGCGCGCGGATCTTCGTCAATGGCTCTCCTCGGTCGTGCGGGTATGGTCCACATGACGGTAGCCGAGCGCCCGGCGTGCGCGGCTGTCCTAAGCTGCGGCCGTGGCTTCGGGTCTACCGGCGCCCCGCCCCGTGCGGACGCCCGCTGAGTTCGTGGGCGAGCTGCGCCGGCTCAAGGCCTGGACCGGACTGTCCTATCGCGACCTTTCCCGGCTGGCCCGGACGCGCGGCCGGATCCTGGCCTACAGCACACTCGCCACCGCTCTGAGCCGCGAGTCGCTGCCCCAGCCCGACCTGGTGGCGGCGTTCGTCGCGGCATGTGGCGGCACCGACGGCGACGTGGACGCCTGGCTGGAGGTACGCCGGGGCGTCGCGCAGGCCGAGGCGGACGTCCCCGAGCCGCCACCGCCCACGCCCGACACGGTGCCGCGCCTGCTGCCGCCCGACCCGCGCCACTTCGCCGGCCGGGCCACCGAGCTGGCCCACGCCACCAGGCTGCTCACCGGCGGTGGTGCGGTGCTCGTGACCGGCCCCGCGGGCGTCGGCAAGACCACCTTCGCGGTGCGGCTCGGGCACGCGGTCGCCGACCAGTTTCCGGACGGCCAGCTCTACGTCGACCTGCGCGGCTTCCAGCCCAGCGGCTCGGCGGTGCCGCCGGCCGAGGCGGTACGGGTCCTGCTCGACGCGCTCGGCGTGCCGGCCGACCGCGTACCGTCCACACTGGAGGCCCAGGCCGCCCTGTACCGGAGCTGCCTCGACGGCCGGCGGATCCTCGTGGTGCTCGACAACGCCCGGGAGGCCGCGCAGGTCGCCCCGCTGCTGCCCGGCAGCGCCGGCTGCGCCGCGGTGGTGACCAGCCGTGACCAGCTCACCGGCCTCGTGGTGGCCGGCGCGGCCGACCCCCTCGGGCTCGACCTGCTCCCCGCCGCCGACGCCCGCGACCTGCTCAGGCAGCGGCTCGGCGCCGACCGGATACGGGCCGAGCCCGACGCGGTCGAGCGGATCGTCACGGCCTGCGCGCGGCTGCCGCTGGCCCTGGCCGTCGTGGCGGCCCGGGCGGCCACCAATCCGCGCTTCACGCTCGGCGCGCTCGCCCGTGAGCTGCGCGCGGCGCAGGGCGGGCTGGACCCGTTCACCGGTGGCGACCCGGCGGCCGACGTACGCGCCGTCTTCTCCTGGTCCTACCGGCTCCTCGACCCGGACGACGCCCAGCTCTTCCGGTTACTCTCCGTGCACGCCGGTCCAGACCTCACCGCGCCCGCGGCGGCCAGCCTCGCCGGCGTCCCGCCGGCCGTCGCCGCGCGCCGGCTGGCCACGCTGACCCGCGCCCACCTCACCGCCGAGCCTGCGCCCGGACGCTACGCGATGCACGACCTGCTCCGCGGGTACGCGGCGGAGCTGGCCGCCACCGACCCGCCGGACGAGCGCCGCGCCGCCACCGGCCGCCTGCTCGACCACTACCTGCACACCGCGCACGCCGCCGACCGGCTGATCTACCCCGAGTTGGCGGTGCCATCGGCCGAGCCTCCGCCGCCGGTGCCGGGCGTCACGCCGGAGCCGCTCGGCGATCCGGAGGCGGCACGGGCCTGGCTCGCGGCCGAACGCGACGTGCTGCTGCTGGCCTGCCACGCCGCCGCCCGAGCCGGCTTCGACGAGCACGCCTGGCGGCTGCCCCGCGCGGTCGCCAACCACCTGGACACGATCGGGCACTGGCACGACGTGATCTCCATCCAGCGGGTCGCGCTGGCCGCCGCCGAGCGGCTGGACGACCGGGGCGCCGAGGCCGGGGCGCACCAGGCGCTGGCCGCCGCGCACGGGCGGCTCGGCGACGACGCGACGGCGTATCCGCACTACGAGCGGGCGCTGGAGCGGTACGCGCAGCTCGGCGACCACCTCGGCGAGGCCCATGTCCACCGTGGACTCGGCGGGCTCTGCCACCGGCAGGGGCGCTACGACGAGGCGTTCGAGCACAACCAGCGGGCGCTCAACCGGTACGAGAAGCTGGAGCACCGCAACGGCCAGGCGATGACGCTCAACAACGCCGGCTGGCTGCACGCCCAGCGCGGCGCGTACGACCAGGCGCTCGCCGACTGCCAGCGGGCGGTCGCGCTGCTGCGGGAGACCGGCGACCGGCACGCCGAGGCGGCGACCTGGGACAGCCTCGGCTACATCCACGGCCACCTCCACCAGCCAGAGCGGGCCGCCGCCTGCTACGCCCGCGCCATCGACCTGTACCGCACGCTCGGCGACCGCTACAACGAGGCCGACACGCTCCGCAACCTCGCCACGCTGCACGAGTCCACAGGGGACGCCGATGCCGCGACCGCCGCGTGGCGCGCCGCGCTGCGCCTCCTGGAGGAGCTCGACCATCCCGAGGCCGCGGAGATCCGCGAGCGGCTGTGACCGGCGGCGAGACCGCGCCGCCCCCGTGACCGGCGCGGTCTCGTCGCCCGCGTCACGGGATTCGACTGCGTCGATTCTCGCGCGGTCGTCCGGGCGGACTCCAGACGTCGCGCGTTCGGGTCCGTTCGGATCTGTTCGAGCCGCGGGGCCGCCACGGCGTCCGAGAAGGGCCGGCGGGCTCGACAGGATGGGCCCGCGGATGCCGGTCAGCCCGCCGCCTTCTTCACCAGCTCGCCGATCCTCGCCTCGTTGGCGGCGGTCAGCTTCGTCAGGGCGAAGGCGGTCGGCCACATGGAGTCTTCGTCCAGGTGGGCGTCGTCGTTGAAACCGAGCGTCGCGTACCTCGATTTGAACTTCTGCGCGCTCTGGAAAAAGCAGACGACCTTGCCGTCCCTGGCGTATGCGGGCATCCCGTACCACAATTTTGGCGAAAGCTCCGGCGCATTGGCTTTGACGATGGCGTGGATCCGCTCGGCCATGACGCGATCCGATTCGGGCATCTCGGCGATCTTCTCGAGCAGAGCGCCTTCCGCGTCGGCCGCGGACCCGCGCTGGCCACGGCGCGCCGCCTTCACCTCTTTGGCGCGCTCCTTCATCGCCTCTCGTTCCTCGGGGGTGAATCCCTCGGCCGCCTCGTCGCGCGCCGTGGTCTTCTTCGCGGCCTTCTTCGTGTCCTTCATGGCAGCTTCCCTCGCTACGAGTCTTGATGGAATGACCCTATGCTAGGAAGCCGACGCGGCGATGGCTTCTTGAATCCTGACCGGTTCGCCCCGGGCAGGCGGCGCGCGGTCCACATTTTTGCCGTTTCTCGATGCTATTCGCGCTGAGCGAAAGCGCGATTTCGCCGCCGGCTTTCGCGCCGCCCGGCGCCGGTCGTGTGGGCACGGAGGGCGAGGCCGCGGGAAAGCACCCCAAGAAGACGCTCCGCTGCGCTCCACGTCTCCCCGGGGACCCCGCGCGGCGGTCCGGGGCGCGACGGACGCCGCGGTAGCTCAAAACGAAACGCGACCGGCCCGCGGGCACGGACGGAGCCCGCCCGCCGCGAGGGCGACGGGCGGGCTTTGGAGGGCGAGTTACGTGGTGACGCGGAACGTGGCGTCGCCGCGGCTCTGCGTGTCGCTGACCACGTCCAGGCGTAGGACGTATCCGTAGTGGCGGATGTGCCGGTCCGGATAGTTGTACGACTGGAACGACGTCCACGAGGAGTTGGCGAGCCCGGCCACTTGGCGGAAGGTGGCATCGCCGGCGAAGGTGCTCGTGCCGTCGTTCGCCGCGAGCTGGAAGTCGAAGCCGTAGTGGCGCAGGTAGTACCCGGGGAAGTTGACCGACTCGATGGATACGGTGCCGGAGGCAGCGGCGAGCCCTGGCACGAGACGGAACTGCGCGTCCTGGGCGGGGCTGACGTTGGGGTCGATGCGCACGTCGAAGTTGGAGTGGCGCACGTACCGGTCCTGGTAGTTGTACGACTGGATGCGGTTGACCGGGATCGTGCTCCCCCACCGCCCGAGTACCCGGGTCTCCTCGGCCGCGGTCAGGTTGAGGATCGAGCCGTGGCGCTTGCGGTTGCCGCCCATGGCGTAGTCGGTGCGGGTCCGGAAGTTCTGCGTGCTGCCCAGGTTGGTCGAGGTGATCGGCATGTACCCGCGGCCGGTGGCGTACTGGTCGAGCCAGAGCGCCCACTCGTTGCGCCCGTTGAACTGTGCCCACATCGGACCCTCGACCACGTTGCCGCCGCCGGTGCCGTTGGAGATGCCCATGTGCGAAAGGTTGCCGATGGTGGTCCAGCTGCCGAGGATCGAGTTGCTCCCCTCGATGGTGATGTGGCCGTCGGCCGAGGCGCGGTAGTACCGGTAGCCGCCCACGCTGCCCGGCACCTCCACGATCTGCGTGTCGATGATGCCCTGGCCGCTCCCCCGGTCGATGTAGAGCTGCGGCGCGGTGAACGAGCGGAAGTCGCTGGTGCGCACGTACCAGATGCGGTGCTTGGTGACGCCGTTGCGCAGCGAGTTGGTCGCCCAGTAGACGACGTAGTCACCGGTCGCGGCGTTGTAGATGGCCTCGGGCGCCCACGCGTTGCCGGCGCCGGGGATGCCGGCGGCGACGTTCATCAGCCTGGGGGCGGACCAGTTGACCACGTCGGTCGACTCCCACACGACCAGCGAGGTGCTGCCCCGGTTGGCCGCGTCGCTCCACGATGTACCGCTGGCGATGCGCAGGTCGGTGGCGACGATCCAGTACCGGTCGCCGTTGGGCGAGCGGACCAGGGCGGGGTCGCGGACACCGCGCGTACCGACGGTGGAGCGCAGCACCACGCCACCGTTGTTGAGGTCGGTCCAGCGCAGCCCGTCCTTGCTGTGCGCGAGGTAGATCTGCTCGCCGTTGGCTGACTCGCCGGTGAAGTGAGCCATCAGGTAGCCGGTGAACGGGTCGAGCGCGGACGCCTTCTTCGGCGCCGCCACCGACAGGGACGCGAACGCCAGGCAGGCGACCGTGAGTGTCGCTCCCACCCGGGCAAGGGTTCTCGACATGGGAAGCTCCTCTTACAGGGTCGGCACGATGGGACGGATCGTGCCGTCGGAGTTGAAGTCCATCCGGTCGATGGCGGTCTCCCGGTTGGTGCCGTTGCCGGCGGGGACGGCGAACCGGTGGTAGGCCACGTACCAGGTGTCGGTGCCGGGCGCGCGGACCACGGAGTGGTGCCCGGTGCCCTTGATGCCGGCGTCGAGCCGCTTCTGGAGCACGACGCCGCGCGCGGTCCACGGCCCCAGCGGTGACGACCCGGTGGCGTACGCGACCCGGTAGTCCTCGCTGCGCGTGTCGTTCTCGGACCACATCAGGTAGTAGAGGCCGTTGCGCTTGAACACGAACGGCGCCTCGTTGTATCCGGACGGCGTGATGACCCGTACCTGCGCCGCGTCGAACGAGACCATGTCGGCGTTCAGCCGCACGGCGCGCGCGACGCCCTGGCCCCAGTACAGATAGGACTCTCCATCGTCGTCGGTGAAGACCATCGGGTCGATCGCCTGGCCACCGGAGAACTGGTCGCCGCGGACCAGCGGCCGGCCCAGCGCGTCGCGGAACGGCCCGGTCGGCGAGTCGGCGACGGCGACACCGAGCTGCTTGGTGGTGTTGCCGCTGGCCGCACCGCCGCTGAAGTACAGGTAGTAGCGACCGCCGCGGGTCGCGACCGCCGGTGCCCAGGCCGAGTTGTCCGCCCAGGAGACGTCCGGCCCGTGGTCGAGGATCACGCCGTGGTCGGTCCAGTTGACCAGGTCGGTGGAGGAGAACGCCTTGTAGTAGGTGCCGCTCCAGCTCGCGTACCCGTCGGTGGTCGGATAGAGGTAGTACCGCCCGCCGAAGGTGGCGATGTGCGGGTCGGCGAAGAGCCCGGGGATGACCGGCCCCTTGGTGGACTTCGGGGTCCAGGGCGCGGTCAGCCGAAACGAGCTGTCCGCGCGGAAGGCCGCGGTGTCCTGCTGCGCGTCCAGCCAGAGGGCGAAGTCACGGTGCCGGATCCGCCGGTCGGGATAGTTGTACGAGGCGAGCGCGACGGAGCCGCTCACCGACCCGTCGACGGCGCAGAAGGTGGCGTCCCCGCGAAATGTCGGGTCGCCGGTGTTGGCGTCGACCCGCAGCCGGAAGTCGCGGTGCCGCAGGAAGAGCCCGTCCCTGGTCTGGAACGAGTAGCACGCGGGCGACGCCAGGCCGTTGACGACCGTGAACGTGGCCTCCCGCTTGACCTGCGCGGTGCTGCTCGACGTCACCGGGTCGACCTGGCCCAGCGAGCCGGTGTGCCGGACGAACCGGCCGGGGTAGCTGATCGACTCCAGCGAACGGGCGCCGGTCGGAAGCGGCGCGGCCTGGGCGGCGCCGGCCGGCAGGGCCACCAGAAACCCGGTGACCAGGATGGACAGTGTCACGCCGGCGAGCACACGCATCGCGATACTCCGATGTTTACGCAAACACGTGTGACAATGTTAGCGATAACAGTCTGGCTGTCAAGCCCTCGGACGAGGACCTTGGCGAGCGGGACGCCACGGGCGGGCGCCACCGCGGCGAGAGGGGCCGGCTGGTGGCCCGACGAGCCGGGCGCAGGTCGAGCCACCAGCCGGTGTCAAGAGGACCTCACAGTCCCGTCGCGTGCAGGTCGGCCACCTCGGCGGCGGTCAGCACGCGGCTGTAGAGCCGGAAGCCGTCCACCGCCCCGTCAAGGTACGGATCGGAGCCGTACTGGGATCGACCGATCCAGTTTTGTGTGGTGCTGCCCAGGTCAGCCGGGCGCAGCGTCAGGGCGCTGTTGCGGGCGACCTCGGCACCGTTGACGTACAGCACGCCGACCGAGCCGGAGAGCGTGACCGCGACGTGCGTCCACGCGCCCGAGGGCAGCGCGGCCGGGCCGTTGATCCGCTGCTCGCCGCCGGAGCCGGAGGTGGTGATGGCGAACCGCGCGGTGCCGGAGCCGCTGCGCGGGACCAGGAACATGTTGGCCGTCGCGCCCGAGCCGAGGTCGAAGAGGCGGGCCCAGTTGGCGACGGTGTCCAGCCGGACCCAGGTGGCGACCGTGCAGGCGGTGGCGCCGGCGAGGATGCCCGCCGGCAGTGACACGTACGCGCCGGTGCCGTTGAGGTTGACCGCGTTGCCGGTGCGGCCGGCGATCCAGCCCGCACCGCTGGCTAGCGTGGCGGTGCGGCCGTTGCCGGTCGCGTCGGCCGCGCTGGTGCCGGACGTCTCGTCGAAGCGGTAGTGCGCGACGAACGGCGCCGGCGGCGGTGTGGTGTTGACGTTCCAGTACACCGTGTACCGCTGCCCGTGCATCTTGTAGAACGGCAGCAGCGTCACCGCGCCGGTGCTGGCCGTCGCCGTGAACTGCAACGGCGTCGAGGTCGCGGCGATCGTCGCCGGGTTGAGCGTCGGCATGGTGGAGAGGTTGTTGGTGCCGTACGCGCCGGACAGCACGATCGGGCCGTACTTGACCGCCTGCACGGCCGCGTTGTCCGGTGTGGACTCCCGAACCAGCGACATCGGCAGCGTCACGTCGACCACGTCACCCGACGTCCAGGTCCGGGTTATGCTCGTGTACGACCCGGGGGTCACCGATCCACTCTGGAGTGTGCCGTTGACCCGGATCTGCGCGCCACTGGTCCACGACGGGATGCGGATCCGCATCGTCAGCGGTCCCGAGCCGGTGACGGTGAGCCGGGTCGACGGCACCTCTGGGTAAGACGTCTCCTGCCGCACCGTGATGCCCCGCCCCGGCCAGGTGAGCACCGAGGCGATGAAGAGGTTGACGTGGAGGACGTCTCCACTGTGGAAGTAAATGCTGTCGGCGTACTTGGTGTTGCTCTCCATGCCGGTGCCGTGGCAGCAGGTCCAGTTGTTGTAGTCGTTGCTGTACGTCTTGATGCCGCCCGGCCGCAGCGGCACGTAGTAGCAGTGGAAGCCGTGGCTGGAGCTGGGGTTCTGCGCGCCGAGGATGTGGTTGTAGAGCGCCTTCTCGTAGTAGTCCATGTAGTCGGTGCGCGCCGGGTTGGTGAAGAAGAGCTGCCGGGTCAGCTTCAGCATGTTGTAGGTGTTGCAGCACTCGCAGGTGGTGTCGGAAAGCTCGCTGGCGATGCGGTTGGGCGCCTTGAAGTACTCCCCGTTGGAGTTGCCGCCGATCGCGTACGAGTGCCGGCCGGTCACGATGTCCCAGAAGTTGACGGCGATGTCGCGGTATCGCGTGGTGCCGGTGGCGTGGTATTCGCGGATCGCCCCGAGCACCTTTGGGATCTGCGTGTTGGCGTGGTAGTTGTTGAGCGCGTCCACGTTGGACGCGAGCGGGTCGAAGACCTCGGCGTGGTCGAAGTGCTGCGCGGCGGTGAGGTGGTTGGGGTCGGCGGTGAGCTGGTAGAGGTTGGTGAGCACCTCGTTCATGCCGCCAAACTCGGTGTCCAGCATGTTCTGCCGCTGGGTGAGGGTCAGCCGGTCGTTGCGAAACTTCACCCACGCCGCCATCCGGGTCAGCACGGTGAGCGCCTGGGCGTTGCCGGCGAGCAGGTGCATGTCGAGCAGGCCCGCCATGATCTTGTGAAGCGTGTAGTACGGCGCCCACACCGACTGCCGCGCCTCGACCCGGTCGATGAAGCTCTCCGGATACGCCGAGAGGTATCCGGTGTTGAAGCCGGCGGCGGTGGCCCGGTCCTGGCACTTGGCCAGCTCCGCGACGAGGTAGTCGCCCTTGGTCTTGAACGCGGCCGGGCCGCCGTTGGCGTATCCCTGGGCGAGCGCGGTGAGCACATGCCCGGTGGAGTGGCCGCGCAGCTCGGTGGTGGGCGTCTCCCAGCCGCCCATGGCCGCGGCCGACGAGGGCAGCCCGACGTTGAGGCGGAACATGTGCAGCAGCCGGTCGGCGTCGAGGAAGCTCAGGTAGCTGTGTGTGCGGCCGGTGTTGGCCTGGAACGGCCCGGCCAGCAGGGTGACGGCGGAGAGCGGAAACGGGTAGGCGGAGACGCCGATGTCGGCGCGGGCGGCCGCGGCGGCCGGAGTCGCCCTGAGGGCGGTCAGCCCGGCGGCCGCGGCGGCGCCGGCCACGGAGGTGCGCAGCACGGTGCGGCGAGAGAGGGACACGGGTTACCTCCTGTCCTGTGTGGAGGCCACCGGGAACGGGCCCCGCGTGGTCGCCTGACCTCGGTCGGCCCACAGGTGGTAGGGAAACGAGGGTGAGGTTGCCCGGCTCTGTCTCTGTGCTGTTGGTCGCCCGATTGCCGAAAACCTTTTCGGCAATGTAGCCACCTGATTACGTCCGCGTCAAGGGAAGAGTTTATATGGCTCGATGATGTACGCTTTCGCCTCGAAAGGTTTTCGAAAGGATTTCGGTGGGTAGGCAGCGGTCCCGGTCGGTCACGTTGAGCGATGTCGCGCGGCTGGCGGGCGTGTCCGTGGCCACCGCGTCAAAGGCGCTCAACGCGCGCGACGAGGTGGCGCCGGAGACCCGCCGCCGCGTGCTGGAGGCCGCCGAGGAGCTCTCCTTCCAGCCCAACGTGCTCGCCCGCGGGCTGCTCACCGGTCGCACGCGCACCATCGGCCTGCTCACCGACGAGCTGGGCGGCCGGTTCTCCATCCCGATCCTGCTCGGCGTGGAAAACGCCTTGGCCAACGGTCAGATGTCGGTGCTGCTCTGCGACGCGCGAGGCGACGCGATCCGCCGCCAGCACTACATCCGCACGCTGATCGCGCGCCAGGTCGACGGCTTCGTGGTGCTCGGCGACTCCAACGACGTGCGGCCGTCGTTGACCCGCCAGTTCCCGGTGCCGGTGGTGTACGTGTACGGCGAGTCCGACGACCCGCACGACCTCTCCGTCCTCGCCGACGACGAGCACGGCGCCCGCCTCGCCACCGAGCACCTGGTGTCGCTGGGGCGCCGGCAGATCGCGCACATCACCGGGCCGGAGAGCTACCGTGCCGCCCGCGACCGGGTCACCAGCCTCCGCAAGGTGCTCGCCTCCGCGGGCCTCCCCCTGGCCGGCGGCGACCCGCTCTACGGCGAGTGGTCGCAGCGGTGGGGACGGCAGGCGGCCAAGATGCTCCTCTCCGCCAGCCCCGAGATCGACGCGATCTTCTGTGGCAACGACCAGATCGCCGCCGGGGTCGCCGGCGCCGTCCGGGAGCTGGGCCGCCGCGTCCCCGACGACATCTCCATCATCGGATACGACAACTGGCACGAGTTCGCGGCCGACTGCCAGCCACCACTGACCACAGTGGACCTCAACCTCCAGCAGCTCGGCGAGACGGCGGTCAAGCACCTCTTCGCCGCGCTCGACGGGCAGCCCGCCTCGGGGGTCGTGCGCCAGCCGTGCCGCCTGGTCGTCCGCGAGTCCACCGGCCCTCGCCCCCAGGCCGCCTGAGTCGGGCGCGCGCGCCGAGCCCGCTGCTGCGTTGTGGCGGGTCGCCCGGGGCTGGTCGGCCCCGGGCGACGTCGCTGTTAGGAGG